>SMWF01000034.1 GCA_004357385.1 Gammaproteobacteria bacterium
GCTCGACGCGGCGTCGGTGATCAGAGGCACCATCGAATGCCCGTGCGTACGGTGCGTCGATTCGACGCCGAACAGGTCCATCAACGTAGCGTGAATGTCGACGTTGGTGGTCAGTGCATCGATTCGCTTGTGCGGTACACCGGGCCAACGAATAAACAGGGGGGTATGCCCAAGGGGTTCGTAGTGGGGAACCCCCGGTTTTCCGAAGATGTCCCGTTCACCCAGATAATGGCCGTGATCGGTGCAGAGGATGACCGCGGTGTCGTCGGCCAGATCCACCGCGTCTATTGCGTCCAAGAGCTTGCCGAACCAGTGATCGATCATGCTGAGCTTCGAACCGTAGTTGGCTCGAACATGACGACCTTCGCGCTCGCTGATCACGCCGCGCTCCACCGCGCCCACGGCATAAGGCGGCCAGATGATCAGCTCCTGGTCCCAATCGGGATCATAGCGATTGACCCACGGGGCCGGTGTGTCGAACGGTTCGTGCGGATCGAACTCGTCCACGAACAGCAGGAAGCGATCGTGGTAGCCGGCGTTGTCGGTGAGCCATCGGGCGGCGGTCTGCATGGTTCGCGGCCCAGGAAAATCGAGCTCTTCGCGGAACCAGGTGCGGCTGTTGTCGTAGGGTCGGTTGATGCCGCGGCCGGCAGGCAAGGCCGGGCTGCCTAGCCAGGAGGGATCCGGGCGCGTCTTCCAGGGATCGCCCTCGTGGCCGCGCAGATATTCCCAGCCGGTGAAGTCGGTGTGGTAGTTCTCCCCGCCTGCTTCGAACAGGTGCGGGTGGTCTGAAACGAGCATGGTGGTTACGCCGGCGCTGCGTAGCGGTTCGGTGATCGGTTGCTCCCACAGCTCGATCGATCCCCAGGGCTTCCAGAGAAAGTCGAGCGCGCCGCAAAGGATGTCGTGGCGGGCCGGCATGCACGGCAACGAACCGACGAAGTGGTGGTCGAATTGAACCGCGCCGGCCGCGAACCGATCGAGGTTCGGGGTGTCGAACTCGTCGCCCCCGTACGCTCCGAGCATGTGCCGGTTGAGGCTGTCAAGTAGTACGACCACGGCGTTGGTGGGCATCGGCGGGTGGGTCATGGCGAAACCTCGAAAGATGGTTGACCGTCGTCGAGAGTGGGGTCTAGCGTATCAGCAACGCTCGCTAAGGAGCGACCGGAGCCGGTCGCTCCTTAGCGACATAGCGGTCGCTCCAGAGCGACATAGTCGTCGCTCCCAGGCGGCGTGACGAATTCAAGGAGACACCAGATGGACTGGACACTGCAGCTCGTGGGCATTCTGGCGGAGATCTTCATCTTCGCGGTCGGCTTGGTGATTGTCGCGGTCGTAGTGATGTACATCATCGACGTCACACAGACCAGTCATGCGATTCGGCGCAACTTTCCGGTGATTGGCCGGTTCCGGTATCTGTTCGAACAGATGGGAGAGTTCTTTCGACAGTACTTTTTTGCGCTCGATCGGGAAGAGATGCCGTTCAACCGGGCGGAGCGGTCGTGGGTTTATCGGGCTGCAAAGGGTGAGGACACGATGGTGGCTTTTGGTTCCACCCGGGATCTGCGTCCGGTGGGAACTCACATATTCGTCAACTGTCCGTATCCGACACTGGAAGAAGATGCGGTGGAAACGCCGCCGCTCATCATCGGGCCGGCGTGCCCCAATCCGTACACGACCCGGTCGCTGTTCAACATCTCCGGTATGAGCTTCGGCGCGATATCCAAACCCGCGGTACAGGCCTTGTCGAAAGGTGCGGCCATGGCTGGCTGTTGGATGAACACGGGCGAAGGCGGGTTGTCGCCCTATCACCTGGAAGGCGGTGCGGACCTCGTGTTTCAGCTCGGTACCGCAAAGTACGGCGTGCGCGGGCCAGACGGCGGCATTGATGAGGATCGGCTGGCGGCGCTCGCAGCCCACGAACAGGTGAAGATGATCGAGATCAAATTGAGCCAGGGCGCCAAACCTGGCAAAGGGGGCATTCTGCCCGGCGTGAAGGTGACCGAGGAAATTGCCCGGATCCGCCTGATTGACGTCGGCCGGGATTCGATCAGCCCGAACCGGCATCCGGAAATCGAATCGGCCGGGGACCTGCTCGACATGATTGACATGATACGTTCCATCACCGGCAAGCCGGTAGGGTTCAAGGCGGTCATTGGCGCCTACGGGTGGATCGATGAGCTGTGCGACGAGATCAAGCGTCGGGGCTTCGACAGCGCGCCGGACTTCATCACCATCGACAGTGCCGATGGCGGATCCGGTGCGGCGCCGATGAGTCTGATTGATTACATGGGACTCCCGCTGAAGGAAAGCTTGCCGCTGGTTGTCGATCAACTCGCGGCGCACGGTCTCAAAGACCGCATTCGCTTGATCGCCAGTGGCAAGATGATTACTCCCGGAGGTGTTGCCTGGGCGCTGTGCTGCGGCGCTGATTTCGTGATTTCGGCACGCGGTTTCATGTTCGCGTTGGGCTGCATTCAGGCGTTGCAGTGCAACAGGAACACTTGCCCAACGGGGGTGACTACCCACGATAAACGACTGCAGCGCGGCCTTGACCCGACCGACAAAGCCGAGCGGGTCAAACGCTACGCGCTGACCATGCGCAAGGAGGTTGGCGTCATCGCCCACTCCTGTGGCGTTCTCGAGCCGCGGGAGCTGAGGCGCTTTCACTGCCGGGTAGTTCAGGACGACGGCAGGTCGGTACCTCTGGATCAGCTGTACCCGGAGGTCACTGCGGCTGCTTGAGCGAGCGGGCTCCCAGCGGGTCCCCGCACCGGGTGTTCTGTTTGGGTGCGGTCCCCGCACCGGGTGTTCTGTTAGGGTGCGGGTTGGTTTCGGGCCTTGGAGGGGGTGTGTCTCAGCAACCGGACGAAGTCGGTGGGCGCTATGCGAAGTATGTGCTCGTCGTACTGGTACTCGTATACGTATTCAATTTCATCGACCGCCAGATCATCTCGATCCTTGCGGAGGAGATCAAGGCAGACCTGGGCATTACCGACGCGCAGATCGGGTTCCTCTATGGCACCGCCTTTGCGGTGTTCTACGCAGTGTTCGGGATACCGTTGGGCAAGCTTGCGGACGTCTGGACGCGCAAGAGCCTGATCTCCGTGGGTCTCGGGTTCTGGAGCGTGATGACCGCTTTGTCGGGAACTGCGCGCAACTTCGGAACCCTGTCGGTTTTCCGGTTTGGCGTCGGTATTGGCGAGGCAAGTGCGACGCCTGCGGCGTTTTCGATGCTGTCGGACTACTTCTCACCCAAGGTGCGTGCGACCGTGCTCGCCTTGTATTCCAGCGGGGTCTACATCGGTGCGGGCATTGGCATCTTCCTCGGCGGCGTGATTGTCGATACCTGGAAGGACTGGTATCCGGACCCGACCATGGCACCGTTCGGTTTGGCGGGTTGGCAGGCGGCGTTTTTCGTCGTGGGTTTACCGGGCCTGCTGATGGCGGTGTGGGTGTGGACGTTGCGCGAGCCGCGGCGTGGCCAAAGCGAGGGTATTGATACCCTGGTCGAGCCGCATCCGTTTCGGGTGGCCGGCCGCGAGTTGGTCGCCGTACTGCCGCCGCTGACCCTGCTTAGCGCTGCGCGCAACGGCGGCAAAGCACTGCTGGTCAACGTGCTTGCCGGGTTGTTCATTGCCGCGATCGCCTACGGGCTCATCGAGTGGGGGGGAAACCCGGCACAGTGGATCGCGTTGGGCATAGGCGTGTATGCCGCGTTCTCGTGGACCCAGAATTTGCGCGTCCGGGATCCCGCCACGTTCACGATGATCTTTCGATCGAGGACCATGGTGTGCGTCACGCTGGGCTTTCCGTGCATCGCCTTCGTCACCTACGGGGTCGGGTTCTGGGGCCCGCCGTTCATGCTTCGCGCCCACGCGGTCGACCTGTCGGACGCCGCGATCATACTCGGCCTGTCGGCGGCTGTCGGAGGGCTGATCGGGGTGGCGGGAGGCGGCTGGTTGTCGGACCGGCTGCGGCGGCGGTATGTCAACGGGCGCCTGTACGTTGGGCTTGCGGTGCCGTTGCTGGCGCTGCCGATGGGTTTGATCTTCCTGCATGCGGAAACGCTATGGGTGGTCTACGCGGCCAATTTTGCGTTTCAGGTCGTCTCGCCCATGTGGATCGGCGGCGCGGCGGGGACGGTAAACGATATGGTTATGCCGCGCATGCGCGCGATTGCGTCCGCGTACTACATTCTGATGATTACCTTCATCGGCTTGGCGCTGGGGCCGTTTCTGATCGGTCAGCTGAGCGATAGCATTGCGGATGCCGGGGCTACCTCGGGTGATGCGTTGCGTGGTGGCATGGAAGCCGGGCTGATGATGCTGGTCGCGAGCCTCGTGTTTCTGATCCCGGCGTTGTGGGTTCTGCCGCGCGAGGACGCCAACCGGCTGGAACGTGCCCGGGCGGCGGGCGAGAAGGTGTAGAGAGCCCTCAGCGGCTGTATTGAGAAGAGCCCTCAGCGGCTGTATAGAGAGCCCTCAGCGGCTGTATAGAGAGCCTTCGGCGGTTGTCAGATTGCTCCGGCGTTCCGGAGGTCTGTAATCTCGGCTTCAGCGTAGCCGGCGGCGCGCAGAATTTCGTCCGTATGTTCGCCGAGATCCGGGGTTGGGCGGCGCACCACGAAGGGTGTGTCGTGCATCTTCACGGCTTGGGAGACCAGCTCGATGTCGCCCAGCTTCGGATGGTGAACCGGGGCCGCCATCCCCAGGTGCTGCACTTGCGGATCGGCGAACACCTGGTCGATTGAGTTGATCGGCCCGGCGGGTACGCCGGCTTCGTTGAATGTCGTTATCCACTCGCTGCTGGTACGTTGCCGGGTAATCGTCTCGATCTCCTCGTTCATCGTGTCACGGTTGTGGAACCGCCGTCCGGGTGATTTAAAGCGGTCATCGCTCAACCAGTCCTCGCGACCCATGGCGCTGCAGAATCGTTCGAAGATTGCTCGTCCGGTGGCGGCAATGTTGATATGCCCATCGCTGGTTTGGAACACGCCCGTAGGGATGCCGGTCGGGTGATTGTTGCCGGCCTGCGGTGCGACATCGCCATTCATCAACCAGCGCTCGGCCTGGAAGTCGAGCATGGCCACCTGGGCCTGCAGTAACGACGTCTGGATCCACCGTCCGGCACCGCTCTCGTGTCGAGCGATGAGCGCGATCAGTATGCCGATGGCCGCGTACAAGCCCGCGGAAAGATCGGCGACCGGGATCCCGGCGCGCATGGGGCCGCGCCCGGGTTCGCCGGTAATGGACATCAGGCCGCCCATCCCCTGGGCGATCTGGTCGAACCCCGGCAGTGGGCCGTAGGGACCGTCCTGGCCGAAACCCGAAATGCTCGCGTAGATCAATTCAGGATTGATGGCACGAAGTGTTTCATAGTCGACCTTCAGCCGGAATTTGACGTCGGGCCGGTAGTTTTCGACCACTACGTCGGCGGTTTCGGTGAGCCGATGGAACACGGCGAGACCTTCGACACTCTTCAGGTTCAAGGTCATGCTGCGTTTGTTGCGGTGCAGGTTCTGGAAGTCGGACTCGAGCCGTGACTCGCCCAGGGTGCCCTCCTGATCGCCCGGCAGTTCGATTTTGACGACGTCCGCGCCCCAGTCGGCGAGCTGGCGTACGGCCGTGGGACCGGCCCGGACCCGGGTCAGATCCAGGACGCGGATGTGAGCCAGGGGCAGGGGCGAATCGGTTATCGAATCCGTCATCAAGAGGTACCGGGCAACGCGTGTCCGAAAGCCTAGCAGCTTCCTCGAACAGCGCCACATGCTAGCTTGAACGGTGGTCGGCATTCATGCGACAGTTTCCTGCTCTGGAGGGAGGCACCGGTGGAGCAGACAGGGGAATATCGGATTGCGGCGCCGCGCGACCAAGTGTGGCGCGCGTTGAATGATCCGGAGATCTTGCGCCGTTGCATCGCCGGCTGCCAGTCCATGGAGCAAACCGGCGAGACGTCATTTCAGGCTACGGTAAAGGCGAAGATCGGACCGGTCAGCGCCACGTTTGACACTCAGTTGGAACTCGAAGACCTGATCGAGCCGGAAAGCTACCGCTTGTGCGGCAACGTGAAGGGCGGCGTGGCCGGATTCGCGAAGGGCGAGGCGCGGGTGCAGCTGAGTGAGGAGGACGGCGGTACGCTGTTGCGCTATACCGTTGCCGGAAATGTTGGGGGCAAGCTGGCGCAGGTGGGCTCCCGGTTGATCGACGCCGCGACGCGCAAGATTGCGGACGATTTCTTCCTGGCCTTCTGTGAACAGGTTGCGCCGGGCGGCGTCGAGTCGGTAGCCCCGGGTGCTTCCTCGGGAAGCACCCCGGGTGCCTCTCAAGGAAGCACCCGGGGTGCGTCAGGAACCGACCCGGGTCGGTACGAAACCAGCGGTCGCTGGACAATCTGGGTCATCATGTTTGTGGTGCTGCTGCTGGCACTGCTGTTTGCGATGTGAGAAGAGAGGGGATTTCGGTGAACGTAGAATTTACGGTGAACGGAACCGCGCACACGCTGGACGTCGAACCGAACACCTTGCTGGTCGATGTGCTGCGCTCGACGCTGGGCTTGACCGGAACCCACGTGGGTTGTGATACCAGCCAGTGCGGGGCGTGTACGGTTCATCTGGAGGGGCGTGCCGTGAAATCGTGTGCGGTGCTCGCCTGTCAGGTCGACGGCGGTACGATCACCACGATCGAGGGCATCGGCACCGTGGATGACCTGCATCCGATGCAGGAGGCGTTCCGCGAATGCCACGCCCTGCAGTGTGGTTTCTGCACCCCCGGGATGATCATGAGCGCAATCGATCTGGTCGAGCGCGGCGAGGCCGGCGACGAGGGTTCGGTGCGCGCCGGGTTGGAAGGCAACATCTGCCGCTGCACGGGCTACCACAACATCGTTCGAGCAGTGCTGCACGCCGCGCAACGGATGTAGCCTCGGAACACGAAAGAGCGAGAAGGAATGCAGGGGGCGAAATGAACGACCGCAATACAGACACGGGAATCGGCGCCGCGGTACTGCGTAAAGAAGATCGACGGTTCATCACCGGGTTCGGTCGCTACACCGATGACATCAATGAAGTGGGGCAGTGTCATGCGGTGTTCCTGCGTTCCCCATACGCCCGCGCGGACATTGGCGAGATCGATGTGTCGGCCCCGCTCGAGATGGACGGGGTGATTGCGATCCTGACCGGGCGTGACATGGCCGCCGACGGGCTCGGCGATCTGCCCTGCGGATGGTCGGTCAAGTCGAAAGACGGCAGCGACATGATCTCCGCGCCCCATCCGCCGCTGGCGAGCGAACGGGTCAACTACGTGGGCGAGCCCTACGGCGTGGTGCTTGCAGAGACGCGCCAGGCGGCGCGCGATGCCGCGGAAGCCGTTGCCACGGACTTCGGCGAACTCGAAGCCGTGGTGGTGCTGAAGACTGCGACAAGCAGCGAAGCGATTCACGAGGCGGTTCCGCAGAACCGTTGTTACCTGTGGGAACTGGGCGATGAGCAGGCGACCGACGCCGCCTTTCAGAATGCGGCCCACGTGGTCACGCTCGAGCTGACCAACAATCGGATCATACCGAACGCCATCGAGCCGCGCGCGGCGCTCGCGACGCACAACCCGGCCAGCGACGAGATTACGCTTTACACCACGAGTCAGAATCCGCATCTCGCGCGCCTGATTCTGTCGGCCTTCGTCGGGTTGTCGCCCGAGCACAAATTGCGGTTGATCGCGCCGGACGTGGGTGGTGGTTTCGGCTCGAAGATCTTCGTCTATCCGGAAGAGACCACGGTCGCCTGGGCGGCACGCCGGATAGCACGACCGGTGAAATGGGCGGCGGATCGATCCGAGTCGTTTCTCACCGACGCGCATGGCCGGGACCACCTCAGCCGGGTCGAACTGGCCCTGGACGCGGATGGTCAGTTCCTTGGCCTGCGTGTTCGCACCACGGCCAACCTTGGGGCGTATCTGTCGTTGTTCGCGGCTTCCGTGCCCACCTATCTGTACGGCACGTTGCTTGCCGGCCAGTACCGGACCCCGGCGATTCATGTGGAGGTCGAGGGCGTGTATACCAATACGGTGCCCGTGGATGCGGTTCGGGGCGCCGGGCGGCCGGAAGCCACGTACGTGGTAGAGCGCATCGTCGAGGTGGCGGCGCGGCAGCTTGGTATCGATCCGGTCGAGTTGCGGCGCCGGAACATGATCCAGCCGGATCAGTTTCCCTACCAGACGCCCGTGGCCCTGGTGTATGACACCGGTAACTACCAGGCGAGTCTCGATCGCGCACTGGACGCCATCGACTACGGCGGCTTCCCGGCGCGGCGCGCGGCCTCCGAGGCGGCAGGCAAGAAACGCGGTCTGGGTTTCGCGTGTTATATCGAAGCCTGCGGCCTCGCCCCATCGCAACTTGCGATCTCCCTCGGGGCGGGCGTCGGGCTCTACGAGAGCGGCGAAGTGCGGGTGAACCCGACGGGCTCGGTTACCGTGTTCACCGGCTCCCACAGCCATGGCCAGGGCCATGAAACCACCTTCGCACAGATCGTCTCGGATCGCCTGGGCGTGCCCTTCGACGATGTCGAGGTGGTCCATGGCGATACCGGCCGCGTCGAATTCGGTCTCGGCACCTATGGTTCCCGGTCCGTGGCCGTTGGCGGCTCGGCATTGGTGGTCGCGGCGGACAAGGTCATCGCCAAGGGCAAGCTGATTGCGGCCCACATGTTGAAAGCCGATCCAGCGGCGATCGACTTCGAATCCGGCGAATTCAGCGTGCGGGACAGCAATCAGTCGTTGAGTTTCGGAGAGGTGGCGTTCGCTGCCTACGTGCCGGCGGATTATCCCGAGGATCTGGAACCCGGGCTGTCGGAGAAGGCGTTCTACGATCCTGAGAATTTCACGTTCCCGGCTGGCACCCATATCGCGGAAGTCGAAATCGACCCGCAGACCGGCGTCACGGAGGTTGTGGCGTTTGTGGCGGTCGATGACTTCGGTGAAGTGATCAATCCGATGATTGTCGAAGGCCAGGTGCACGGCGGCATTGCTCAGGGCATTGGTCAGGCACTCCTGGAGCACGGCGTCTATGACGATCAAGGTCAGCTTATCACCGGGTCCTACATGGACTATTGCATGCCGCGCGCGGATGACCTGCCGGATTTCGATGTCGATACGACGATAACGCCTTGCACCCACAACCCATTGGGCGTGAAAGGCTGTGGCGAGGCCGGAGCCATCGGCTCCCCCGCCGCGGTGATGAATGCGATCACCGATGCGCTGGGAACCGAAGAGATAACGATGCCCGCGACGTCCGAGAAAGTGTGGCGCATTTGCAGGGGGGATTAGCGATGTATCGCTTCAACTACCATCGTCCGACGTCTCTGGAAGAGGCGGAACAGCGGCTCGACGCTGGCGAAGACGCCTTGTTTCTGGCCGGCGGCCAGACGCTGATTCCGACGTTGAATCTACGGCTTGCCTCGCCCAGCGATCTCATCGATCTTGCGGGTATCGATGGACTCTCAGGAATCGACGTCGCCGACGAAATGGTGCGCGTCGGCGCGATGACCCGGCATGCAGAGGTGGCGGCTTCGGCGGATGTGCAGGCTTCACTGCCGGTACTTGCGGATCTCGCAGGTCAGATCGGCGATGCCCAGGTACGCAACCGCGGAACCCTTGGCGGGTCCGTGGCGAACAGTGACCCGGCGGCGGATTACCCGGCCGCGGTCGTGGCCTTGGACGCCACCGTGCACACCACTCGGCGTACGATTCCAGGCGCCGAGTTTTTCTTGAGTTTGTTTGAAACGGCGTTGCAACCGGGCGAAATCATCACCGCGGTCGAGTTTCGGGTGCCCAAACGAGCCGCCTATCAGAAGTTCCCGAATCCGGCATCGCGGTACGCCGTGGTCGGCGTGCTGGTAGCTGAGTTCGATGACGGCGTGCGGGTCGGTATCACAGGTGCGGCTGCTTGCGCCTATCGAAGCGACGATCTGGAAACCGCCCTGAATGCGTCACTCGCGCCCGACGCCGTTGACGCCGTGGACATCGATTACGACCGGTTCAACAGCGACCTGCACGCGTCGGCCGAGTACCGCGCCAACCTGGTGCGGGTGATGGCGCGGCGCGCGGTGGAAGCTCTGTTGCGAGAAGGTTGAGCGGAGGTTGAACCAGGACTGATCTTCGCTTCAGGTGTTGTATTGTTGGTTGAGGCGCTGCATCCCGCGCAGCCAGCGATCGTAGTCACCCGCCTTGCGGCGCATGTATTCGGCCACTTCCGGGTGCGGCAGCACCAGGAATCGCTCTTCGGCGAGTGCTTCGATGACGGTATCGGCGACCTGCTCCGCTTCGATCATGCCGTCGACACTGGCAACCCCGCCTTCATTGCCGGCGGTCATCGCGGTCCGGACCGCCTGCGGGCACAACACCGAGACCTTGATGCCTTCGTGGCCGTGGGTGATCGCGAGCCACTCCGCCAGTGCGACCGCCGCGTGCTTGGTGACCGCGTAGGTGACGGAGCCGATCTGCGAGAGCAGGCCGGCGGCTGACGAAGTGTTCAGCAGGTAACCGCCGCCGCGCGCGGCCATGCGCGGTATCAGATTGCGTGCCGCGTAAACATGCGACATCAGGTTGACCTCCCAGATGGTCTGCCAGTCCTCGTCGGACGCATCGATCCCCCGACCGAGACCAATGCCGGCGTTGGAACAGAACAGATCGATGGGCCCGTGGTCGTTTTCGCATGCCTCGATCAGCGAGATCACCTGGGATTCGTTGCTGACGTCCAGGGTGGCTGCGCTGCCGCCGATCTCCTCCGCGACGGCTTGCGCATCGTCACCGTTGAGGTCGGCCACCACGACGTGCTTTGCGCCATCCGCGGAAAAACGCCGCGCCAGGGCTCGACCGATGCCGCTCGCCCCGCCGGTCACCACAATGATCTTGTCTGCCACTTGCATGTTCTGGTCTCCCTCACTTTGATCTGACCGATGCGGCTACCCGCTCCCGTACACTATGGCACCGGCGTTTCGCCGCGCAACACAGACGCGAACACCGATGCGTCGACGTTACCGCCGGTCAGGATCACTGCGATGCGCTGATCCCTCTGGAGTTCGCGCTCCTGCAGCAGGGCCGCATAGCTGGCGGCTCCGGCGCCTTCGGCGACATTGTGAGTGTCGGTATAGATCGCGCGCATGGCGGCGGCGATCTCGTCCTCGCTGACCCGGACGATGCGCGCCGCGCCGCGGCGGATGATCTCGAGTGCCTCGGGATCGGGCACCCGGCAGGCCATACCGTCCGCGAAGGTATTGGCGCTGGAGGTTTCCGTCAGATTGCCGGTTTCGAAGGACGTCGCCACGGCGTCGGCACGATCGGAAACCACGCCGACCACCTCGGTCGTCAATCCCAGCAGGTCGCGCACGCCAATCAGGCCCGATATACCTGAGCCCATGCCGATCGGGACGTAGACTGTCTTCAGATCGGACACTGCGGTGAACAGTTCCAGCGCGTAGGTCGCAACACCGCGCACCAGTGCGGGATGAAACGAGGGCACGAACTGCAGCTGCAGCTGGTCGGCGCGCGCCTGCGCCTCGACCCTTGCTTCGTCGAAGTCCTTACCGTAAACGACAAGCTCCGCGCCCCAGGCTTGCATGGCGCCGTTCTTTTCGGGGCTGTTGCCTTTCGGAACGAGCACCATGACCGGCAGCTCGTAGCGGCTGGCCGCATAGGGGATGCTCTGACCGTGATTGCCGCGGGTCGCGGTGATCAGGCCGGCGGGCGGGCTCGTGCGTGAAGAGGAGGCACGCTGCAGTTCGTCTACGTACAACAGCCCTCCGCGGGCCTTGAAAGCGCCCGTAGGCGTGTGATTTTCGTGTTTCATCCAGACTTCGCAGCCGGCACGCTGTGACAGTAAGGGCCAACAATATTGCGGTGTCGCGGCGAAGTTGCGGGCGACGATGCGCGTGGCATCTTCGATCTCTGCGCGGCTGAACATGCTGATGCGTTCTCGTTGCCCGCCTCGTGCGGGCAGGGCGTTTCAGATTACCATCGTCGCGTGCGAATACTTCACGTGATCTCAGGGCTGCGGGTTGGCGGGGCGGAGCGCAGCATGGCGCGTCTGGTGGCGGACACGCGAGCGCGCGGCGACGATTGCTGGGTGCTGAGCGTTTCCGGTCTGGGTAGCGTCGCAGACCAGCTCCAGACCGCCGGAGTACCGGTCCTGGCGTGTGGCCTTCCGGGTTCGGGTGTCGGCGGGCTTCGGCGCGCCCTGGCGTTTGCGCGGGCCTTCGATCCGGAAATCGTGCACGGCTGGATGTATCACGGCAATCTGCTTGCCGCCTTGCTCGCCTGGCGAATCAAGGCGCGGCTACTCTGGGATGTGCGCCACAGCATCACCCGGCTTGCGGACGAGAAGTTTGCGACCCGCTGGGCCATCCGTGTCTCGGGCGGGTCGATCTGGCGACCGGACGCGGTGGTGTTCAACTCACATGCGGGCAGCCGTTCGCATGAGTCGCTGGGCTACCGGCGCTGGCCCTGCGAAGTGATTCCCAATGGCGTCGACGACGAGCGCTTCACGGGCGCCGACCGTGGCGGGGCGCGAACGCGAATTGGAATCCCAGACGTTCCTGACAATTCACCAGTCATCGCCTGGGTCGCGCGCGACCATCCGATGAAGGATCTGGATAACTTCGCCGCCGCGGCGTCGCGGATTGCAGAAAAGGTTGCGGACGCCCGGTTTGTGTTCGTTGGCTGTGGAATGGACGTGGCGAATCGCAACGTCACAGCATGCCTCCTGCGGCACGGGGTGCTCGAACGGTCCCGGTTGCTGGGCGAGCGCGACGACCTTGTCGAATTGTACCCAGGGTTCGACGTGTTGCTGGTTGCGTCGCGCTACGGCGAGGGCACATCGAACGTGTTACTCGAGGCCATGGCATCGGGGGTTCCCTGCGTGACCACGGATGTTGGCGATGCGAGACGAATGGTGGGGGATGCGAGCTGGGTTGTGGCACCGCAAGATCCTGCCTCGCTGGCCGACGCGGCGGTACGCGCGCTTGACCTGAGCAGTGAACAAAAGGCCCAGCTCGTTGCGCTGAACCGTGAACGGGTGCGGCGCGACTACTCGGTTGCGGGGTGTTTCGCCGCGTACCGTACCGTGTATGACCGCTTGGTAGAAGACGATTGAGCGAACGCCCAATGCATCGGGTGATGCAACCTGTTTGTCGCTACAATCACCCGTCTCGACTGAATCGTGGCGCAACGACACATAGCGGGACTAGCTCATCTGGTAGAGCGACAGCTTCCCAAGCTGTAGGTGACGGGTTCGAGCCCCGTGTCCCGCTCCA
>SMWF01000035.1 GCA_004357385.1 Gammaproteobacteria bacterium
CCTGTCTACTGCGATGTGATGTTGACCATGGAATTGATTGCTCTGGGTCGCGAAGCGATGCGTGAGAGATGAGAGCCCAAGAGCGAGCTACGTGTACTTCATGTCACAAGGAATATCCGATTGGCTGGATTCAGGATTATGGTCGTTGTCGAATGTGTACCGAGAAACGGCTCACCTCCTCGGAGCGAAAGCAAGCAGAGATCGGGGATCCAGACGAAGGAGTTCGGAGTAACAGCGCGTCGTCCGGCGTTCAGTCGAGTAGTCAAGTGGCGCGCGCTCGCGCGTCGATACGAGCACGATCAGGTAGCTCCCCGGCTCGCTCTGCGTTTCCGACGGCTCTCATCGTGATCGGTGTAGGCATCGTAGGAGCTCCCTTGTTTGGTGGTCTGGCTGACGGAATCATTGGATATTTCTTTCATCTGGTCTGGGTGGTGGGCGCGGTTCTGCTTTTCCTTTACCTGCTTCTTGGGGAGCGAGTCGCGGGTCCCAAAAGACCCGATGCAGCAACGATATCGCA
This sequence comes from Gammaproteobacteria bacterium, assembly GCA_004357385.1. Taxonomy (GTDB): domain Bacteria; phylum Pseudomonadota; class Gammaproteobacteria; order Pseudomonadales; family Azotimanducaceae; genus SMWF01. The sequence continues at coordinate 518 of SMWF01000035.1, forward strand.
CGATGAATCGCGGCGGCTCTAGCGACTGACAGCGACGCTGACTCTTCTCCTAGACCGCACCCAGCACAAGATTCGCTGCTGCAATCGGAGTTGCCACCCATCTTCATCTCGTTGAGCCATGATTGGCCTGACCGTCTACAAGTCGGGATAGTATTGCCCGTCTCGTCGGGTCAGCGAGGGCGGCAAAGAAGTCGAGTCGTTCGGTCAGGTCACCAGCTTCAGCAGGGTGCCGTTGTGCCCGGTGCGCCAGTCGGCGACGAGGCGGATGAAATCGGCCGCCGGCTTCGCCTTCGAGATCAGAAACCCTTGCACATATTCACAGTCGGCGTCTCTGAGATACTGGAGCTGCTTTTCGGTTTCGACCCCTTCGGCCACCACCTCTTTGCCGAGCGCGTCGACGATGCTGATCAGGTGCCGCACGAGGATGCGCCCTTGTTCCGAGGAATCGAGTTCGGACACGAACGAGCGATCGATTTTCACCACGTCCAGGGGCAGTTCTCTGAGCATGTTCAATGACGAATACCCCGTGCCGAAGTCATCGAGCGCAATCCGCACCCCGGCCCTGCGCAGGGTGTCGAGCTCCCCAACAACCGTCTTCGTGTCGCCCGCGAACACCGACTCGGTCACCTCGATCTGTACGTTGTGATGCGGCAGGTTGCGTTGGTCGAGCATGCCGAGGAAGCGGCTCGCAAACCCTTCACTCATCAGCTGACGGGCGGACGCGTTGAGCGCGACATGATCCAGGTGTACCCCGGCCCGATCGGCCTGCAATAGCAGGTCGGCGGTCTTGCTGACCAGCACGTCAGTGAACTCGTGAATCAGGTTGGTCTCCTCGGCGACGGGTACAAACGTGCTGGGTTCCACTTCGCCAAGCTCTGCATCTGTCCAGCGCATCAACGCCTCGCAGCTGGTTACACTGTTATCCGAGAGTCTGAGCTTTGGCTGGAAGTGCATCTCCAACGTGCGCTGCTCCAGCGCTTTGCGCAACCGACTCTCTACGAGCACCCGATGCCGGCTGGCCGCGTTCAGCGTGTCGTCGAAGAACGCGAAACCGGCCCCGCCGGATTCTTTGGCCCGGTACATGGCTGAATCGGCTTTCATGACCAGTTCGTCGACGCTTTGGCCGTCTTCGGGAAACAGCGCAACCCCGATGGACGCGCCCACGGCATGCTCCAGGCGCTCCACCACGATGGGTTTGACGATGGCGGCGACGATCCGCTCACACACCCGGGTTACTGCCTTCTCTTCCTCCATGCCCGTGATGATGACCGCAAACTCATCACCGCCGAGGCGGGCGATGGTGTCGACCTCGCGCAGCGTCGTCTTCAGGCGCTCGCTGATTTCAACCAACAGTCGGTCACCCGCCTTGTGGCCTTCGGTGTCATTGACCTTCTTGAAGTGGTCAAGATCGATGAACAACACCGCGCCTTCCTCGCCCCGCCAGGATCGGGCGAGACACTCCTGCAGTCGGTCTTCGAACGCGCGCCGGTTGATCAAACCGGTCAACCCATCGAAATGCGCCTGGTGGTAGAGACTCTCGGAACGCTTGATGTTGGTCATGGCGACTGCCAGACGATCAGCCAGATCCGCAAGCCGCTTCGATTCGGCGCTGGTAAGCGGCCGACGGCCGGTCGCAACGAGCACCCCGGAAACGGAGCTCTCTGGAGCAATTGGCAGGCACTCGCGTAGTTCGCCGTCGCACAACCCCTCGGCCAGGTGCTGATAACCCGCGACGCTGTCCAGGCTCTGGTCGGAAATTTCCACCAGGCCCACCGCTTCCTCCTTCACCTGCTTCTTTTCCAGTCGGAAAATGGTGAGGCGTTCCGAGGGCGGCGCGACTCGAAGGATCAACGCCACCTCCATGCCGTCCATCCGTGCCGAGGTCAGCACCTTCCGGATCACCGGGTCCAGACCCGCGGAGGACAGCATCAGGCGGTCGATGTCGGCAACCGCCTGGCTGGTTTCGGAGGCGGCGGCGAGTTGATCCACCAGATCGTTGAACGCGCGCGTGAGTGGCTGGAAGTCATCCGCTCTGGCGATTGGCACACGGCGTGAGTAGTTGCCGCGCATCACCAGATGGATCACCTTGTGAACGTGTTGCAGGGGGCGCAGCCGATGGCGCAGGGTGCTGCGAACGACTGCCGCCGCGAGCACGACCGTAACCAGCAGAAGTGCCCCGGCGATGATGCTGAAGTCCCGGGTCGAGTCGACCCAGCCGAACTCCGCCCGGGCGCCGACCAGCAGCAGCGCTAATGCCACCAGCGACACGACAGCTACTCGGGCCAGCGCCCACAGCAGCTGACGCTCGACACGCCGTCCCATTCTCGAAGCCATCGATTGTCGCTCGCCGAACGCTACCGAACTTGCACTTAATCGGGCAATATCTCAAACCGGCCACATTGGATCAGTGATGTGGTCGCTATAACGGCAGGCTGATGTTGCCGGCGCCGACTAACGGTACACCGCCCGGGATCTGGCCCAACGACGGTTTGTGACCTAGCGCAACGATTCCAGCGTCGTTCGCAATTCGACGACTTCGGCCTCCAGAACGCTGACCCGTTGTGCCAGGTCCGACACACTGGCGCGGACCGGGCTGGCACTGCTCTTTGCGGCCTGCGCTTGGCTTGCGTACGCTTCGACGTCGATGGGGCCGCAGAACAGATGCATGTATTCCGTGTCCTTACGACCCGGGGTGCGCGGCAGTTCGACCAGCAGCGGAACTCCCTCCCGCTCGACTAGCGACACGAGTGCGTCCAGCACCGCAGCGTTGTCGTCAAAACTATGCAAGCGGCCACTGTTCGCCCGGAGTTCACCGGGCGTTTGCGGACCGCGCAGCAGCAGCAAGCAGACAATGGCGAACTGGGGCGGGCTGAACTGGTAGTCGCTGAAAGGGGTGTTGCAGAAGCGGTGCGTGTACTTTTCGACTCTGCTTTTGAAATTTTCGTTCGTGCGCACGAGGCGTTTAGCTTCCAGATCGCGGACGGTGCGCTGCACGGTGCCTGGCTCGAGGGAGATTACCGGATTGCGGGCAGACTTCTGGTTGCACGCGCTGGTTAGCGCATTGAGGGTCAACGGATACTGGTCCGGCGTGACGACGGATTTTTCCAGCAGGCAACCTACGATGCGAGCTTCGTCTGCAGTCAGAGTCGTCGGCAACGACGTGTCCTCACGGGCCGTGCGTGCGGGATTGGACGCGTCCGGGCGAACGCTGTCAATCCGATCAACCGAAAGACAACTCCAGTTCGCCTTCCAGGCCGCGGGGTCGTTCTGCGTACCATTTCACGAGTGCGACCTGTTCCGGTCTGAGCTGATGACTCGGAACGTGCGTATGCATCCAGTGCACAAAATTCAGCGAAGCACCACCCACGTACCTGCCTTCCTCCTGCACCACGACAACTTTGCGTCCCGCTCTACGACCGGCTTCCTGAACTGTATACACGTCAATCAACATCCGTTGTACCGCATTGCCGATGTTCGCAGAAAATCTACCACGTATTGCGTGATAGGTTCCGCAGTTGTCGTATTTGGGTCATTCTGGCCGCGTTTCATTCGCGCAGATGCGACGGGCGAGGGTCGGCGATCCGCCCTAATGGCGATTGCGCACGGAGCCCGCCATCCACCACGATCGCCTCGCCGGTTACAAAAGAAGCCTCGTCACTGGCAAGCCAGACCGCGACGTTGGCGATCTCCTCTGGCCGGCCCAGACGCCCCAGCGTGTGGGCGCGCAGGTTTCGTTCCAGCACGTCGGGGTCGGCCATCATGCGCTGCACCGGAGGCGTTTCGATTGTACCGGGACAGATCGCGTTGACCCGGATTCCAGCGGGCGCGTGGTCGGTGGAAAGCGCTCGGGTGAGATTGATCACCGCTGCCTTGCTCGCCGCGTAGACCACCGCGCCACCGTCGCCATGCAATCCGGAGATGGATGCCGTGCTGATAATGGAGCCACCGCCTTGCGCCTGCATGTGAGGCACGGCGTATTTGGCCCCCAGAAATACCGAGCGAACGTTCACCGCCATGACCAGATCCCAGTCTGCTAACGAAAGCTCCACGGCGGTGCCGGGTCGCAATGTCCCGGCGTTGTTGAACAGCACGTCGAGGCGGCCGAACTCGTCGATGCAGGCGGCAACCATCCCAGCAACGGATTCGGCGTCTGCGACATTCACCGTGAACGGGCTGGAAACACCCCCGCGGTCGGCGATGTCAGCGGCCGTCTGTTCGGCTTTGTGACCGCGAATGTCCGCCACCAGTACCCGCGCGCCCTCATCGGCAAAACGCAGGGCACTGGCCGCGCCGATGCCCGAGCCCGCCCCGGTTACGATCGCAACTTTCTCGCGCAGCAGATTACCGGGCGACACGTGTGGTTACGTCGGTGAACAGCGGGCTGATTTCAAAGGCGGCAACAAAATCGAAGGCCTGGCCGTGCTCACCGTCCGTTCCCGCTTGCCAGCCGTGCCACGGGTACTCGACCGCGCCGTTGTCCCTGAGTTTCGGCCGGCCGGTTGTTGGATCGGTGACGAAGAATGGTCCGTGCTCTTCGCCGCGCTGCATTGGGTGGCGTTCCCGCGTCTGGGCGCCGGGCGCGTCACACTCGTACATCCCGCCATTGCCGGTGCCGTTGCTGAACACCCAATGCACTTCGGCGAAAGCCGGGGCGAGGGGCGAAGGATCGTTCGCATGGTTGTGCGTGGACAGGTCGACGCCTTTGCCCGCCGCCCAGAAGTGAACATAGGCAATCTCTACGCCGGATTCGTCCAGCAGATGGAATCCCGGGACGATGTGGGCGTCCGCGCCGTCAAAAACATCGGTGAGGTGGCCGAATTTCGCGGCAAAGCTCTGCCAGCGAAAAACCTGGTCGTGGGGCCCTGCGAAGACCAATTGATCCATCGAGCGAATGCTGTTGGGCGCGTCGCTCGTCTGGGTCAACACGGCAAACAACGCACCATCATCTCCGGCTTCAACGTGGTCTTGCTCGACCAGTGTCCCGCGCACCTGTCGCTCGGCGGCGAACGGCGAGCGGTCCGGATCGGTCAATCGGCCCGTCACGACCTTGATGTACGTTTTCGCCGCGGCTTCGTCCAAGCCCAGTTTCTGTTGCGCGCCAAGCTGTATGAACTGGAGCGTCCAACCCGCAACCGACCAGACATCCGATGCCACGGGCACCACGGATGGCGCGCCCGATCCGGGATGCTTGAAGATGATGTTCAGGCCTTCCCGACTATCACTCAGCTCAACGGGCGCGCTGGGTGCGATGCCCGACAGCGGAAGGGTTGGTTGCGCTGTATCGGTTGCCACGGGGTCGTCCTTCTTCGACCTCTCGAATGCGCATAGGCTAGCACGCGGGTGACCCCTCGCGGGGCGCCGTGCACCTGATATCGGAGGCTCGAAGGGGATGTTTTCCACGCCCATTCCCGTTAAGGTTCGTCCCGCATTCCCAGGTGCTCTCCCATGGGTGATCTCACCCCCCTCAATCGCGTTGCCCTCAAGAAGACCATCAGAGTCTTTCGCCACAGCTCCGATGCCAAGGCGATCGCGCTGTGCGCGTTGGACCTGGCTGTGTTCGCGGGTACCTTTGCCGGCGTGCTGTTCTGGGAGTCGATCGGGTTGAAGGTGCTTGGCGGGCTGATCATGGGGTTGTGGATCGCCCGGTTGTTCATCATCGGCCACGACGCGTGCCACCAGGCTTTTTTCTCCAACCGGCGGGCCAATCGCTGGATGGGCCGGGTGGTATTCCTGCCGTCTTTGACGGCCTACAGCCTCTGGGAAGCGGGGCACAATCTCGGGCACCACGTCTATACCAATCTTGCGGAATACGACTACGTGTGGACTCCAACCAGCAAGCAAGCCTACGACGCCATGCCGGCGTGGCGCCGCGCCCTGGAACGCTGCTATCGCTCGGGATACGGTCACGGGGCGTACTATCTCATCGAACTCTGGTGGAAGCGTCTGCTGTTCCCCAGGACCGAAGCTATGCAGACTCAGACCACGAGTTTCACCGCGGACTCCATGCTGGTTTCGGTGTTCGGGATTTGCTGGGTCGCAGCCCTGATTGGGGTCGGCCTCGCCACGGGCCAATCGATAGTCCTGCTGGTGGCCTGTGGATTCGTGCTGCCGTTTTTGACCTGGAATCTGCTGATGGGGGCGGTGATCTACTTTCATCACACCCACCCCGACATTGCCTGGTACGACGACATTGATGAGTGGGAGGCCGCCCGTGATGGGGTTTCGGGCACCGTGCTGATTACGTTTCCACTCCGTCTTGGCCGGATGCTGAACAACATCATGGAACATCCAGCACATCATCTGGATGTTCGGGTGCCGCTGTACCATATCGAAGCGGCGCAACGAACAATGAACGAGCAGAACGTTCGACTGCTCGAGCAGCGGCTTACCTGGAAGCACCTGCTCGAATGTACGCGACGCTGCAAACTGTACGACTACGCGGCCCATCGCTGGTTGGATTTCGACGGCGAGTTCACCAGCGAGCGAGTCCTGCCGGGCCCAACTGTGAGACAGCAATCGGTAACGAACGCGTGACGCCGAGACGCGGGTACATTGGCACGGTTGGCCTATGCGCCGGGCTCATGCTGGTCACCGGATTCGCGACGGCCCAGGACGACGTGCCGTACCGTGCACTGTTCTTCGGTGAGATCGACTATCGCCAGAGCGATGGCGACGGCGACGATGGCTTCATAATCGGTCAGGCGGTGGCTCAACTGACGGGAAACATCGATGAGCGCCTGTCGGTGATGACAGAGATGACCGCAACCGCGCGCCAGAACGAGGACTTCGAATTCGAAGTCGAGCGGCTGGTGATCAAGTACGATTTCTCAGATCAGTTCAAGCTGTCCGCTGGCCGTTACCACACACCGATTGGCTACTGGAATACGGCGTTCCACCACGGCAGCTGGCTGCAGACGACCATTGCGCGACCGGAGACCGTCAAGTTCGGTAGCAATGTCATTCCGATCCACTTCGTCGGGATATTGCTGGAAGGGAAGATTCGCGAATCCGACTTTGGTTATCGCGTCGGCTTTGGCAATGGTCGAGCGGAGCAGATCAACGATCCTGGCGACCTGGGCGACGACAACGATGAACCCGCGTACGTGGGGTCCTTTTACTACCGGCCCCTCGACAAGTACCGGCTGGAAGCAGGCGTCAGCGTCTATGTCGACACCGCGACGCCCGAAGTGGGCCCCGAGGTCGATGAGGTGATCTTCAGCGGATACGTTGCGTTGCAAGGCGAGACGCCCGAGGTAATCGTGGAGTATGACTACGCGGATCACCAACGCACCGACACGGCCGGTCCAGACGGCTCCACCAGTTCGATCTATGGCCAAATTGCGTACCGTTTGTCCGGTGGCGCGGCCAATTTCAAACCGTATCTACGTGCAGAACACCTCGATGTGGAGGACGACGACCCGCTGCTGAGCCCACTCGTTGACAGCTACGATGGGGTCACGGTGGGTATTCGCTGGGACTTTTCGCCCTATGCCTCGCTCAAGGCCGAGGTGCGCAACGAAGAGTTCGACAATGCGGATGACGAAACGAGCTTCTGGTTGCAACTGGCATTTGTGTTTGACCCGCGTCGACCCCTCGGAAGATCGATCACCCAGACGGGCGCGCGATCAATGATGAGATGAACACAGCGTCCCGTAAACTTCGGCTTGCCGCCGCCTGTCTGGTTGGTACGCTGGCGTGGGCATCGGCAATTGCTGACGAACCGTCCGCGCGCAACCAGGCCATCGCCATTGTCGTGCACGATGGGACGCACATCGACGACGTTTCTATTGATCAGTTGCGTCGAATTTTCCTCGCGGAGCAGCAATTCTGGCCCGATCGGTCTCGGATCACGTTGCTGGTGCGGGCACCCGGGGCTTATGAGCGCGAGTTCGTTTTAGAGCGCATTTACCAGATGAACGAAAATCAGTTTCGCAAATACTGGATTGCCAAGATGTTTCGCGCCGAGGTCCCCTCTGGCCCGAGAATCGTCTTCAGCACCAACATGGCGCTTGAACTGGTTACCGCGATCCCCGGCTCGATCACGTTCATGAATGCCTCGGACGTCGGCGAGACGGTGAAGGTCGTGCGGGTGAATGGGTTGTTGCCGAGTGACGACGGCTATCTGCTGAAGTAACTAGCTCTCCTCGCCATCCAGTTCGTGAACGCGTTTGTACTCGTCGATGAGTTCGAGGGTCTGTTGGTAGTAGGCCATCAGTTCCATTTCCGACGAGGTGATGTTAGCAACAAACCGGGCCGCATTGGACAGGGACGCTTCCAGACGGTCCTCCACCAGATTCATGGGCGCCAGCAGTACGTCGTGGCCGTGTCGCGAGACTTCGTCGAAGCGGAACTGGGTGCTGTAGGTCAGTGACAGAGCCGACACCAGCTCGTAGTTCATCCGACTCAGCACGCCGGTCGCCACCGCAGTTTGCCATGCGCTGCCCAGCAGAACGGCAGGTTGCAAGGCGTCCATGATGTTGCGGAACTCGTTGATCGACGTCACCCCGCCGGCGGCTATGCGCCGTTCGAGAATTTGGCGCAAACCCTCGTGATAGGGACGCACGGCCTCGACGCGGGCGTGGTTCTGCTGGAGTTCGTGGGCGAAGCTGGCCACGGAACGGTCGATGAGTTCCTGGATTTCCCGGTCTTCCTGCCACTCGTCCAACGCCAACGCAAACATGATGCTCACGACGATCAGGACCGACTCGACAAGGGTCCGCGAAAACCAGACGGAGACGTGCGGCGTTCCAGGCATGTGGGGTAGAAAACCTCAACGGTTATGCGTGCAACGGCAGAAATGTTACCAGGATTCAATCGAGCCGTTGTTCGAATCAAAGTCGGAGCGTCTTTCCGAAGAAACACGCTTTCTAGACCCCGATGGACGCGCTAGATTGATCCCATAACGATCATCCACGCCGGCTCGGCAGGTGCACCCAATGACGAAACGGATCCGCGCGTTCGATGCGGAGGCGATCCACGCAGGCAACAAGGGGCTCGCGATCGACCACGACGCGGTGGCCAGGACGGTGGATGAGCTGCTCGATCGAATGACGCTTGCGCAGAAAATTCATGAAATTCGCGGTTGTCAGGCGGAGTCGATTGACGGCTTGTACTACGCTGGGGGCGACGAATCGCTTGGCATTCCACCGTACCGAATGGTCGATGGGCCACGCGGTGCGCGGGCGGGAACGGCCACCGCGTTTCCGGTTGCCGCGGCCCGGGCGGCCACCTTCGATGTCGAGTTGGAGCGCCGCGTCGGGATGGCCATCGGCCTGGAAGTGGCTGCCAAGGGGGGCAACGTGTTGCTGGCGCCCACCATCAACCTGCTGCGTCACCCGGGTTGGGGGCGCGCCCAGGAGACCTACTCCGAAGATCCCTTCCACATGGGCGCCATGGCGGTGGCGTTCGTCAGTGGCGCTCAGAATCACGTGTTGACCAGCCCCAAACATTTCGCCGCCAACAACCTCGAAAACACCCGCTTCGAACTGAGCGCAAACATCGAGGCCCGAGCGCTGCACGAACTCTATCTGCCCCATTTTAAACGCGTGGTCACCGAAGCAGCCGCGGCCTCGGTGATGAGCGCTTACAACCGGTTGAACGGCGTGTACTGTGGCGAGCATCCGGAGCTGCTCACCAGGATTCTGCGCGACGACTGGGGATTTACGGGGTTTGTCGAGTCCGATTGGTTCCTGGGCACCCGCTCGACATCCACGGCGCTGATCGCTGGCCTCGACATCGAAATGCCGGCCCCCTATCGATTCACCGATGAGTTGCTGCACGAGGCGCTTGAATCGGGAGAGCTGGACGAGGAGATCATTCATCGCAATGCGCGTCACGCGCTGTATCAGAAAATCGCCTGGCGGCTCGATCAGCCGGAGACACCCGATGCGGGCGTGGTCGAGTGCGCCGCCCACGTCGCATTGGCGCGGGAAGTCGCCGAGAAGTCGATCGTGCTGTTGAAGAACGAGGCGGAAATTTTGCCTCTCGATGATCGTAACGGCGTGCGCATCGCGGTGGTTGGCGACCTGGCGGATACCGCCAACCTGGGCGATCGTGGCAGCAGCTTCGTGACGTCCAGCGAGGTAACCACACCACTTGCTGGCATCAGTGCATGCGTGAAACGGGCGGAGGTGGAGTTCTTCAGCTCCGATTCAGACTTCGCAACGCTTGGCGAGTTCGACGTCAGTGTCGTGGTGGCGGGCCTGACGTACCGGGACGAAGGCGAGTTCATCCCCACCGCCCAGGAAGAAGCCGAAGGCGGCGATCTGGCTCGGGGGGGCGATCGTGCGACGTTGTGCTTACCCGATTCCCAGCGTCAGTTGATCGAACGGGTCGCGGCGCTTTCCACCAGGACCGTTGTGGTCCTTGAAGGCGGCAGCGCAATCGTGGTGCAGGACTGGTTGAGTCGCGTCGAGGGCTTACTGATGGCCTGGTACCCCGGGCGCGAAGGAGGCCACGCGATCGCCGATGTGTTGTTCGGGGTCGCCAACCCCTCGGGGAAACTGCCGGTCTGTTTCCCCACGGCTGACAATCAACTCATGGACTGGGACATCACCGCCCTGGACGTGCCCCACGATTTGCTGCATGGCTACCGCTACCTCGACCATCACGGGCGCACGGCTGAATTCGCGTTCGGATTCGGGCTCAGCTACACCCGCTTCGAACTGGGTGACGTTTCGATCTCGCGCAGCGGCGCCGGTTTCCGGGTATTGGTTCCGGTCAGCAATGTCGGGTCGCGCGCCGGCGCGTCCGTGGTGCAACTCTACGTCAGCTGCACGGGGTCGGCGGTAACCCGCGTCGACAAGGAACTCAAGGGGTTCGGGCGGGTGGAGCTCGAGGTCGGCGAGACCGTCGAACTCGAGATGGAGCTTGCGGACAACGATCTGTGCTACTTCGATGCGGAACCCGGCCAATGGCGTCTCGACGCATGCGCCTACACCATCAGGTTGGGGTTTTCCGCCGACCACCTGGGCACCAGCACCACCTGGGTGTTTGACGGAACCGACTGGTGTCCAAGCCCGCCCGGCTAGAGTCTCGCGAGTCCGAGGCGCTGTTCATCGATGAGTTCGCGGGCAGACTCAGGCGGCAGCCCGATCTCTTGCAGGACCAGCTGTCCCAGGTGCAGGCCGGATTCAAGGACCTCCGGCACAACCGTCGTGGCCCCCAACTCCGTCAGCCGTGCGGCGTGCGAGTGATCCCGGGCGCGCGCCAGTATGGGGAGGTCGGGGGCAATCTGGCGCGCCGTTCTGAGCACCCGCTCGGCGGCGTCCGCATCGTCCATGCTGACGATCAGCGCCACGGCCTGATCCAGATTGGCACGCGCAAGGATTGCCGGACGACTGGCATCGCCTAGAAAAACCGGTGCGCCCTGCGCTCGCAAATGGGTCACGCGCTCGGCGTCGAGATCCAGCGCGACGTGTGCGATCTGCTGACGGTCAAGCAACTCCGCCAGCAGATGTCCGGTGCGGCCATAGCCGACGATTACCACATGGCCCTCAATGTCCTGATCGATGTCTGGCTCAGCTTCGGCCGACGCGGCGAGGCGACGCTCAGCAGCGACGCCGATGCGCCGGCCGATGCTCGCCAGCATCGGTGTGAGGAACATCGTGCAGCCCACCACGATCAGCATGAACTGTCCCGTGGGATCTGGAAGCAAGCGATGGCCAACGGCCAGGGCGATAACGATGAAGGCGAACTCGCCGCCTTGTCCGAGCAGCAGGCCGACCTCGACCGCCTGAGCGCGGCGCAGGCCAAACAAGCGCGCCAGCAACCCGGTGACCACAGCCTTTAGCGCGACGAGACCCACCACGGAGACGAAGATCCACAGCGAATTGTGCAGCACGTCGGCGGGGTCGATGATCATCCCGATCGACATGAAGAACAGCCCCAGCAGTAGACCTTTGAACGGTTCGATGTTGGCTTCGACTTCGTGACGATACTCCGTTTCCGCGAGCAACAATCCGATCAGGAAGGCGCCGAGCGCCGCGGACAAACCGGCGGCGTGCGTCACCGCAGCGGTCGCGATGATGACCAGCAGCGTGCTGGCCATGAACACCTCCGGGCCGCTGCCGGCGGCCAACCGGAACAGGGGCCGGACCAGCAGCCGGCCGGCCCCGAGGATCAGTGCGATCGCCAGCGCTGCCCCGCCCAGTGACAACAGAAATCCCAGTACCGGCTCGGCTTGCCCGCTGCCACTGAGTATCTCGACCATGAACAGGATCGGTACCACCGCAATATCCTGCGCCAGTAACACCGCGAACGTGGTGCGGCCCACTGTGGTCCCGAAGCGACCCTGTTCGATGAGAAGTTGAGTGACGATCGCGGTGGATGACAGCGCCAGGCAACCGCCAAGTATCACTGATGCCGCGGGTGAATTGCCGAACGCATAAGCGATCAAGGCGATCACGCCACCCGTCACGACAATCTGCAGGACGCCGAGCCCAAGTACGAGGCGACGCATGGCCATCAGCCGTTCCGGCGACAGCCCGAGACCGATCATGAACAGCAGGAACACGATGCCGAGCTCGGACAGGGCGCGCACCCCGTCGACATCGCTGATCACGGCGAACTCCAACCAGGGCACCGCCGATACGAATCGACCTATGCCATTCGGCCCCACCAGCAGGCCCATGATGAGAAATCCGAGTACCGGACTCAGGTGCCATCGCTTGCCGAGCGGAATGACCACACCCGCGGCAACCAGAAAAACGACCAGCTCCTGTAACCTCAGGTCTTCCATGCAACGATCAGCCCCGAACCGGTGATCAGTGTGACACGGCGCGCCTCGGATGCCAGCGTACCGAGGGGTGATCCGGGGCCCTGATCTGGTAATGTCCTACCTGGCAATCCAGTCGGCGAGCAGCATGAGCGACTTCCCCGTCAGCCGCTATCCGGTCCCTGAGCTCGAGGCGCTGCCGGACGACATCCGGCAGCGCATTCTGGACGTCCAGGAACGTGCCGGCTTCATTCCGAACGTGTTTCTGGCGCTGGCACATCGGCCGGAGGAATTCCGGGCGTTCTTCGCCTATCACGATGCGTTGATGGAAAAAGACAGCGGGTTGAGCAAGGCCGAGCGAGAAATGATCGTGGTGGCCACCTCAGCCGCCAACGAGTGTCAGTACTGCGTGGTCGCGCACGGGGCCATTCTGAGAATTCGAGCGAAAAACCCGCTCATTGCGGATCAGGTGGCCACGAACTACCGCAAAGCGGATCTCACCGGGCGTCAGCAAGCGATGCTCGATTTCGCGCTGAAGGTCTGCGGCAACGCTCAGGCCGTCACCGAATCGGATTACGAGGCGTTGCGAGCCCATGGGTTCAGCGAGGAAGATATCTGGGACATCGGCGCGATTACCGCGTTTTTTGCACTCAGCAACCGCATGGCCAACCTCGTGGACATGCGTCCAAACGATGAATTCTACGTCATGGGTAGGGATTAGGGTTCGATGACGGCGATTTCACTCTCCCGCATTCTCGCGTTCTGGGCCGCCCAGCAGCCCGATTCGATTGCGCTGCGCCACGAAGAGGACTCGGTGACCTGGTCCGAGCTGGACCAGCGCAGCAATCGGCTGGCCCGCGCCTATCAGAATCTGGGTGTCGGCCAGGATGATTTCGTCACCATTGGTCTGCCAAACGGCATCGAGTTCTTCGAAGCATGCTTTGCTACCTGGAAAGCGGGTGCGACGCCGCAGCCGATCTCTGCGAGGTTGCCGAAGTTCGAACGCGATCAGATCGTCGAACTCGGCAATCCGGCGCTGGTCGTGGGAGTTCCGGATGATGAGTATGGTGACCTCATCACCGTCGCACAGGGGTTTCGGCCCGATCCGGAGTTGCCCAACGATCCACTCGAGGAGCGCACCGCAACCTATTACAAAGCGATGACCTCGGGGGGCAGCACGGGACGGCCGAAACTCATCGTGTCGAAAAACGCCGCAGAAACCAATCCCGAAGACGACATGCTGAACTTCGGCATGCAGGGGTCCGTCCTGATCCCCGGACCGCTGTATCACAACGGACCGTTCATGTGGGCGATGGCAGGGCTCTTCAAAGGTAACCGCGTAACCGTTACGACTCGTTTCGATGCGGAGCAGACGCTGGCGCTAATCGAATCCGAACGGGTCGATACGGTATATATGGTACCAACGATGATGCAACGCATCTGGAACCTGACGCCTGAGGTACGCCAGGGCTTCGACGTGTCGTGTTTGCGAACGCTCTGGCACCTGGCCGCGCCGTGCCCACCGTGGTTGAAAGAAGCCTTCATGGAGTGGTTGGGGCCGGAAGTGATCTGGGAACTCTACGGGGGAACCGAAGGGCAGGGGGGCACGGTGATCACCGGGCCTGAGTGGTTGCAACACAAGGGATCTGTTGGTAAGCCCAACCCTGCCTGCGAGATGAAGATCGTCAACGAGCAGGGCGAGACCCTGCCGGTGGGTGATGTTGGCGAGATCTACATCCGGCCGCTGGCGGGTGCTGGCACCACCTACCACTACATCGGCGCCGAACCGCGATCGCTGGAGGGGGGCTGGGAAAGCATCGGCGACATGGGCTGTTTCGACGAGGACGGCTATTTGTATCTGTCTGACCGACGGACCGACATGATTCTCTCGGGTGGCGCCAATATCTATCCAGCCGAGGTCGAAGCAGCAATCGATGCGTTCCCGGGTGTACGCTCCTCTGCGGTCATTGGCCTGCCCCACGAAGATCTGGGGGACAGCGTGCATGCGATCGTCGATGCGCCGAACAACGATGTATCTGAACAGGCGTTGGTGGACCACCTCGCGCAGCGAATGGTGCGTTACAAGATTCCGCGCAGTTTCGAGTTCGTGGTCGACCCGCTGCGCGATGATGCGGGCAAGGTTCGCCGGACGGCGTTACGGGCTGAACGCATCTGACACACACTGGCGCGGTTCGACTAAAACCGTCAGTATTGACTTTTTCTGGAATTGGAGCCGCCGTGAGTACGGTAGAAGACTTGTTTGGCCTCGCGGGCGAGGTCGCGGTGGTCACCGGCGCCGGCCGGGGTATCGGTGAAGGAATCGCCAGGACGCTCGCGGGCGCCGGCGCACGCGTTGTATGCGCGGCGCGCCGAACCGCAGAGATTGAACGCGTCGCCGGGGACATTCGTGATGCGGGTGGACAGGCCATTGCGGTGACCACCGACGTGACCGACCAGAGCGCGGTAGACGCGCTGGCTCAAGCGGCGCTCGATGAGTGGGGCAAGCTCAATATCTGGGTGAACAATGCCGGCGGCTCGCCGCTACAGATGCCGCTGACGGAACTGCCGCGGGAAGAATGGGACGCGACGATTGCGCTCAATCTCACCGCTATCTGGGCTGGCAGCTGCGCCGCCGCCGCGAACATGGAAGACGGCGGTCGTATTGTGAACATTTCGTCGATCGCCGCAGAGATAATCGTTCCGGGCAGTGGCCACTACAGCGCGGCCAAAGCCGCTACCAACATGCTGACGCGCACCTTCGCCCAGGAACTCGGACCTCGAATTCGAGTCAATTGTGTCATGCCGGGCGCCGTGCCGACGGAAATCATGATGAAGGCGATGAACCTCACCGATGAAGATCTGCCGGGGTTCGAAGAGATGATCCACCTGCCTGCGGGGCGCTTGGGCACGCCCCAGGATCTTGGTGCGGCGGTACTCTACTTTTCGAGCAAGGCCACCGAATGGGTGACCGGCCAATGTCTCCGTGTCTCGGGGGGACCCTGAGATGTCGATGTTGGAAGCGTTGCGTCACAACTCGCCAGAATCAAGGGCGCTCGGGTCATCGGCATCGCCGGAGGACCCGACAAGGTGGTCTACCTTGAGGACGTGCTCCTCGACAATGTCGGCGGAGAACTGCTCGATACCGTCCTGGATCGAATTCGCACCGGTACGCGGGTTTCGATCTGCGGAGCCGTTTCCCAGTATGATGACCTGAGGGATGTTCGCGCGCCCAAGCTGTACCTGCGCCTGGCTGAGCGAAACGCACGGATGGGCGTTTACGGTCGACCACTTCATGGCTCGGTTTCCCGAAGCGGTGGCGGACATCACGAACTGGATGAGTGAGGGACGACTGACGCTGCCTGAACATGTCGAGCACGGGATCGAGCGCTTCCCCGACGCGCTGATTATGCTGTTCACCGGCGGTCACATGGGCAAGTTGCTGGTCGCTCCCTGACTTCCCGTTACTTCAGACGATTTTCGAGAGGATGACCTTGCGTTGGATCGTCACAGCGTGCGCATGGTGTGTTGCCGCGTCGGCCGGCGCGGCGGTTGTGCTCGACATAGCGCCTGACGAGACGATCGAGTTGACTCGCGTGGAAGCGGCCAACGTCGAGATCAAGATCGACGGCAAACTCGATGAGGCCATCTGGGCAACGCTGCCGGCATACGACAGCTTTCGCGTCATCGAGCCGGACACGCTGGCCGAGGTACCGTACGCCACCAACGTTCGGGTGTTCTACACGATGCGCGGTCTGTACATGGCCATCGACATGGAACAGCCCGCGGATACTTTGATCAGCCGGCTTTCGGGTAGAGACGATTGGCGGGTTAATCGCGATTCCATCGGCTTGACGCTGGATACGTCTGGCGAAGGGCGCTATGGCTACTGGTTTGAAATCGCCCTCGGTGATTCGCTGGCGGACGGTACGTTGCTGCCGGAACGCCAGTACTCCAGAAACTGGGATGGTCCATGGCGCGGCGCCAGCAGCAGAACCAACCACGGATGGTCCGCCGAGTTCATGATCCCCTGGAGTACCGTCAGCATGCCGGACGTGGGCGAGCTGCGCCAGATGGGGTTGTACATGTCGCGCAAGGTCGCCCACATCGATGAACGCTGGGGATGGCCGGCATTGCCCTGGACGCAGCCGAAATTCATGTCCGTGTTGCAACCGCTGGAGATGACCGGTGTGGCGCCGCGCCAGCAATACAACATCTATCCCTTTGCATCGGTTACCCGCGACGAAGTCGAAGATAAAACACGATACAAGGCAGGCGTCGACATATTCTGGCGACCTTCGACGAACACCCAACTGATGGCCACGCTCAACCCGGACTTCGGCACCGTGGAGTCGGACGATGTGGTGATTAATCTAACGGCTACCGAGACGTTCTTTCCGGAAAAACGCTTGTTTTTTCTAGAGGGTCAGGACGTCTTCGTCGCCACCCCCAGAGCGGAAACAAGGGGCCGTGGAGTGGGGCGAGGCGGCGCGCCCTATACCATGGTCAACACGCGGCGGATTGGCGGTGCGCCGCGAGATCCGGAACTCGAGGACAACCGCGAACTCGATGAGCGCGAGCTACTGAAGCCGGTCGAGTTGTTGGGCGCAGCAAAAATCACCGGCCAATCGGGTCGGTTTCGGTACGGCGTGCTCGCGGCCTTCGAACAAGACTACTCACTGCCGGGTGTCTGCAGGGGCGTCTGCCCGGGGATTCCCGACGCGGGCTTCTTCGCGCTCGATCGCGATGGCAACGATTACGGGATTGCCCGACTGCTGTACGAAGACAGCGTCGGGG
Organism: Gammaproteobacteria bacterium; assembly: GCA_004357385.1. Classification (GTDB taxonomy): domain Bacteria; phylum Pseudomonadota; class Gammaproteobacteria; order Pseudomonadales; family Azotimanducaceae; genus SMWF01. The sequence goes on from SMWF01000035.1 coordinate 18,027, forward strand.
GTGCCTATCGAGCGATCGGGGTGCTCTCCACAGCGGTGCTGAACCCTGAACGCGACGCCATCGCCCACGGTCTCGACTGGCACTACCTTACGGCCGACGGCAAGCTCAAGATGGATGGACAGACGTTCGTATCGGACATCAGTAACGAACAGACTGGGTATGGCGGGTTCGTCGATTTCGAGTACACCTTCCGTCAGGGCGTCAAGCAACGGCTTGGTATCGAATACTTCGATGAGCACGTGGATATCAACGACCTGGGATTTCTGCAACGAAACGACAGTTTCCGCATCCGAACCGCGCACAGCCGTACCAGGTCAGATCTCGCCTGGGCGCGCGACAACGACTTCGATGTCCGTGGGTTCGCGCAACGGAACAACGACGGCGACTTCACCGGCGGCGGAATCTTCGTCTCCGATCGCATGACGTTCAACAATCTGTCACGGGTGATTACCCGGGCGAGCTATTTTCCCAAGAGCTACGACGATCTGAACAGCTTCGACAACGGTACGTATCGAATTGAGCAGCGCGGCGAGGTCAATGCATTCTTTGAAACCGATTCCAGCAAGCAGCTCCAGGTCGGCTTTGGTGGCGGGTGGCGGCAGGAGCATCTGGGAGGCGACAGCTACCGGGTGCGAGGGAAAATTGTCTGGCGTCCCAGCGACCGGTTCAATCTTCGGCTCGATGTCACCTATGAAGATCGTCATGGCTGGCTGCTTCATCAGGAAGGCGCGGTGATGAATACCTTCGATGCCGAGCAATGGATGCCGAAGTTCAGTGCCGACTACTTCTTGAGCGCACGCCAGCAATTTCGCGTGTCGCTGCAATGGGTAGGGATCAAAGCGATTCAGGACGAGACGTTCCTCATTCCGGAGGATCCCGACGACCTGATACCCATTCCGCGTCCCGGGCCGGCACGGGACTTCTCAATCTCCCAGCTCAGCCTGCAGTTGCGTTACCGCTGGGAGATCGCGCCCTTGTCCGATCTGTTCATCGTCTATACACGGTTTGCGGATGAGACCCGGGCCCTGCGCGGGGAGAGTTTCAAGGACCTGTTCAAGGACGCTTACGATGCACCGCTGGTTGACGGGCTGGTGGTGAAGCTGCGCTACCGGCTGGGGTCCTAGGCCACGACCCTCGTGCGACCACTAAACGCCGTGATACTGCGGCTCACGCTTTTCGAGAAAGGCGGCGACGCTTTCCTTATGGTCCTCGGTACGCACCAATTCCGCCAACGCATCCCGCGCATGCGTTTTGAGCTCCTGGCTACTGGCGCGCGCCAGTTGCAGGGCCTGTTTGGCGCGGCGCACCGCAAGCGGCGGGTTGGTGGCAATCCGTGCGGCCAGCGCCCGAGCCTCATCCAACAACCTCTCGTTCGGGAACACGGCTGAGACCACGCCCATCTCCAGGGCGCGCCGGGCATCGATCAGATCGCCGGTCAGCAACAACTCTGCGGCATCTGCCGGACCGAGCAGCTGGTTGAGCGTGGTAAAACTCGACGCCCCCGCGACCAACCCGCGCTTGACGAACATCTGGGAAAACTTTGCGGTGTCCGCGGCAATTCGAATGTCCGCCAGCAACGCTATCTCGAAGCCATAACCCACGGCGGCACCATTGACTGCAGCGATGATCGGCCGATCCGTGCGGGCCATGACAACCCCCGGGATCTCGAAGCGTGGTGCATCGCTTTCCGACAGCCCTTCGAGCCCGTCTCCACCCATCAGCTCCTCGACGTCGTCGCCGCTGCAGAAGCCGCGCCCGGCGCCCGTGAGGATGATGCAACGGACCTCGGGATCCGCGTCCGCTTTGTAGAAAGCTTCCGTGGTTTGCTGATAGCTCTGGGTGTTGAAGGCGTTCAGCCGATGGGGCCGGTTCAACGTGATCGTCGCGACATGATCGCTGACGTCATACAGACACAAGGGTTCATTGCTCATTGACCCAACCTCCCCATGGGGTCGAACTGGCCAGTGTTGGCGGTGATCCCGCCGTCGACCGGCAGAATCGCGCCCGTGATGAAGCTCGCTTGCGCGGACAGCAGGAAACAGTGGGCCGCAGCCTGCTCTGTGGCCAAACCCCAACGCTGCATCGGGACGCGTTTGCGCAGCGACTCGCTGACGGGGTTAGGACCATCAGCGAGCAGCCCCTGAGTCATCCCGGTCTCAGTGGGTCCTGGCGCAACGGCGTTCACACGGATGTTTTCGTGGGCCAATTCCACCCCCAGCGAACGCACCAGGTTGATTACCGCGCCTTTCGCTGCGTTGTACGTCCACATTGCCGGGTCTCCGCCGATGCCACTGGTTGACGCGGTGACGGTGAAGGCGCCGCCACCGTTGCTGCGAAACTCGGGCAAGGCGGCACGAATTCCGTGGACGACACCCACCAGGTTGACCTCCAGACTGAGCCGCAACACCTCCACGCCGTTGGGATCGTCGATCGGTGCCGCGCCCGCAACGCCCGCGTTGAGGGCCGCTCCCGTGAGCTTGCCGAAACGTTCGATGGCTGCGCCGACCGCGGCTACATTGGCGGCCTCCTCGGTCACGTCGCAAACCAGCGACTCGATGTTGTTGATTCCGTCCGCCCAGCTGAGTTGATCGACGGCGACGTCGGTGGCCAGAACCTTCGCCCCTTGATCAGCCAGCATCTGAGCCGTGGCGCGTCCGATGCCGGACGCGGCACCGGTAACCCAGATGACGCTTTCGTCGTGGGGTAGGTGGTGTGGCATGTGAGATTCCCATCTCTTTTGGACCCATCAGTATAGCTGACGCTCCCGCGCCGCCGCGGACGCTGGCCGCCTGCCGGGAAGACCGATGAAACGTGATCGCGTGACCGGGGGACACAGGCGTGAGACAGTGGCGTTTTGACCCTGGATCGACGCCACCATGAGTGAGTCTGCGGCATCCACCGACGCAAACATGGCGCTGTTTTGCGATTTTGAAAACATTGCACTCGGCGTCCGCGATGCCAAGTACGCCAAGTTTGATATCCAGAAGGTGTTGGAGCGGTTGCTGGTGAAAGGCAGCATCGTGGTCAAGAAGGCGTACTGCGACTGGGAACGCTACAAGACGTTCAAGCCGACCATGCACGAAGCGGCCTTCGAACTGATCGAGATTCCCCATGTACGTCAATCCGGTAAGAACTCAGCCGATATTCGGATGGTGGTCGACGCACTGGATCTCTGTTACACCAAGGAACACATCGACACATTCGTCATCATCAGCGGCGACTCCGACTTCTCCCCCCTGGTCAGCAAGCTGCGCGAGAACGCCAAGACGGTGATCGGCGTAGGGGTGAAAAACTCGACATCGGATCTGCTGATGAGCAACTGCGACGAGTTCATCTTCTACGATGACCTGGTCTCGGAATCAGGTGCCAAAAAACGCCGACGCAAGCGTCCGAAGAGCACCGCAGGCGAAACCGCCACGTCGAACAGCCTCCCCGAAGACAAGGCCCAGGATGGAATCGATCTGGTCGTTGAAACCGCTGAAGCGCTTTACGCGGAACGCGGTGATCGCGACAAACTCTGGGGCTCGATGATCAAGCAGACGCTGAAGCGGCGCAGACCCGGTTTCAACGAGACGTTCTATGGTTTTCACTCGTTCAGCGATCTGCTGGAAGAGGCCGCCAAGCGCAATCAGTTGGAGCTGGAGAAGGATGAGAAAGCGGGGGGTTACATCATCCGGCGCATCATTGTAGACGACTGAAATAGATCTTCAGTCGAGATGGATAAAACATCTATAACTGACTGATAAATATATTTATTATTGTTCCAGTTTTCTAGGCGCTCAGGGCCGCGGGGGATACGCCCGCCA
>SMWF01000005.1 GCA_004357385.1 Gammaproteobacteria bacterium
GTCGTGATCTACGTTTGGATGGGACCCTACGATTTCAGCCTCGCCTGGCTCTTGGCTGTGGCTGCGACGTACCTAATCGGTTCGCTGATGCTCGGTGCTGGCACATGGTGGTGGAGTTGGGTAATGAGCGACGAGTCCGAATGACCACGCACGACAAACTGATTCGGCTCATCCCCCTCGCCCTAGTGACGCTGAATAGCTGCGCGTGCCTACTGAACTTGCGCCGCAGCCTCTCTACGAGCCGATCTTCGCCTCTGGGATGAGCGTAACGACGTTACCTTCGGCCCGTCCTGCCTTGCGCAGAACTCGCTGGACGATGGATTCTGACGTTTCCAACAGCACGACGCTTAGCGAATCAATGAGATGGGCTAACTATTCGGCCGACTTGCTTGTCGGACCATCGCCAAACGTCGCCGTTGGTCCCGGCAAGACGGATATTTGTGCCCATATTTGTGCCCATGAGGGCGGCATAGGTTGCCCGAAAGGCTGCTATCCCTGTCATTGCGGGGGTTGGCGAGATTCTGTATCGGAAAATAGCCCTGCGTACCGGGCCCTCGGGTACCGAAAAAAACTGCCTTCCTTGGCAAATTGTCCTTTTTAGCGAGCCCCAGGCGTACGGGGCCCAATCGGGGGGAGGGTGATATCACCTCACCGGCGATGTTAACGATGCTTACCTATGATGCGCAATCGGAACTCAGGGACAAAACTCAAAGCGTCGCGACGAATACAAGAGCGTCGCGACGCCGTAACGAACGTCGCAACCTGCGGAATGCTGCGACTAGGCGATAAGAATGGCTGTTCCGGTCAGAGTTTGCGCAGAATCCGCTGCACGAGCCGGGTGAGCGCCTCATCGGAACGGCGTTCCGTAAACGGGTCGAACCCGGAGTTGCGGCGCAGCCAGAGAGCAATCGTGCGTGCAGATCGCAGCTTGCCGGTACGCGGATCCTCTTGATATAAAGCGATCGCATTAATCAGAGTCGTATTGTTTTCGTCGGCCTGTGCGCGCCGAATGCGCGGACCGCGCAGGCGCTTGGAAATGTCCTTGGCGGCGGCTGCCAAGACGGATACCGACCGGTCAGCCGCGCGCACCCAGGCCAGCAGCATCACGCGCCATTCGGGGTCGCCCCGGTCGATCGTCAGTTGATTCAGCGTGAGCCTTGTGTATTCGAGTTCGGCGCACCGGGCCAGCAGGATTGCAGACAGCGCCGTCGGCAGGTTGTGGTCCGGGAGGGATTCGGCTTCGCCGCGCAAGGACTCGAGCAACTTGTCAATGAGGTCCGTCAGGCTTGCCCGGCTGATCAGCGCGTCGTCGTCGGAGCCGGCTTCGAGCGCGTTGAGCCAACCGCGAGTCAACAGGGCCGAATGGTCGAGCCGATCGCTGACCTGCAAGATCGCATCCGAGCCCAGCTGGTGGATGGTTGCGGTGCGCAGCGCTTCGTCGACCATCGGTGTCTCTTTCATGCAGTGTTCCGAGCGGCCATTCTAATGGGCTCGCAGCCCGAAGGCGAACACCTAGGCAGGCGCGCCGGCGCGCCGGTATACTTCGGCACCCTAATTTCTGCCAGTGCGTTTTACCGGCGCGGCCACACGCGATGACCGAGTACCTGGAACAGTTCGATGTGATCGTCGTTGGTGGCGGGCACGCCGGCACCGAAGCCGCTCTGGCGAGCGCGCGCATGGGCGCTGCGACGCTGTTGCTCACCCAGAGCATTGAAACCATCGGCCAGATGTCCTGTAACCCGGCGATCGGTGGAATTGGCAAAAGTCACCTGGTTCGGGAGGTCGATGCGCTGGACGGCGCAATGGCCCGAGCCGCTGACCGAGCAGGAATTCAGTTCAGGGTTTTGAACGCGAGCAAGGGCCCGGCCGTCCGCGCAACGCGCGCACAGGCAGACAGAGTCCTGTACCGGCAGGCGATCCGGAGCATCGTAGAGGGTACTGACGGGCTCAGATTGTTCCAACAATCAGTGGTCGACCTGGTGGTGGAAGGCGATGTGGTGCGCGGCGTTGTCACCCAGATGGGGCTGACCTTTCGAGCGCGCTGCGTGGTCATGACGGCCGGGACCTTTCTCGGCGGCACGATTCACATCGGCCTCGAGCAGCAGCCCGGGGGCCGAGCCGGAGATCCGCCTTCGCACGCACTTGCCCAACGATTGCGTGCGCTGCCATTTCGCGTAGATCGCATGAAGACTGGTACTCCACCCCGGATTGATGCGCGCAGCGTCGATTTTTCGGACATGCAGGTCCAACCGGGCGACGAACCGCTGCCGATGATGTCGTTTCTCGGTGACGTGAGCGAACATCCGCGGCAGGTGCCCTGCCATATCACCCATACGAACGACCGGACCCACGAGATCATCCGGGCCGGTCTCGATCGCTCGCCCACGTACCGCGGGATCATCGAAGGGATAGGCCCGCGCTATTGCCCTTCCATCGAAGATAAGGTGCAGCGGTTTGCCGACAAGTCGGCACATCAGATTTTTCTCGAGCCGGAAGGGCTGGAGTCGACGGAACTCTATCCAAACGGCATTTCGACCAGCCTGCCATTCGATGTGCAGGTCGATCTGGTCCGAAGCATTCGAGGTTTCGAAAGGGCCCATATCACGCGCCCCGGTTATGCCATCGAGTACGACTTCTTCGATCCGCGCGATCTGCAGTATTCGCTGGAAACCAAGGCACTCGAAGGGTTGTTCTTCGCGGGCCAGATCAACGGCACCACGGGCTATGAGGAGGCCGCGGCGCAGGGTTTGCTGGCCGGTGCGAACGCCGCGCGCAAGGCCGCCGGAAAGCCAGCCTGGACGCCGCGTCGCGATGAAGGCTACCTGGGCGTGCTGATCGACGATCTGATCACTCGAGGCGCAGACGAACCGTACCGTATGTTCACCAGTCGTGCGGAATACCGATTGTTGCTGCGTGAAGACAATGCTGATCTGCGACTCACGGAGCAAGGCCGCAAGCTTGGCCTGGTGGGCGAGGAGCGCTGGCGCGCGTTCACCCGCAAGCGAGCCGCGATCGATGAACTCACGAGCGTGTTACACGCTACCCCGGTCATCGCCGGGTCGCCGCTTGCTGACGCGATCAGCAACACCACGGGTGAGTCGATTCGGCGCGACACCAACCTGTATGCGTTGCTCCGCAGACCAGGGATTGCCGCCGGTCCGTTGCTGTCCGTTACCGCGGGGCCCGCACAGAGCGCTGAGGTGCTCGCTCAGGTCGAAGTGCAGGCGAAGTATGCGGGCTACATTGACCGTCAGCGCGACGAGATCGCGCGGTTGCGCAGACACGAGAATCTGAAGCTTCCCGCGGCCATGAACTACGCTGAAATGGCGGGACTGTCGAAGGAGCTACAGGAGAAACTGGACCGAACGAAACCACCCACGATGGCGCGCGCGGCGACGATCCCGGGAATCACGCCGGCCGCACTTTCCCTGCTGGCGATTCGAGCCAAAAGACTGCGCGACGCTCCGCAATCCAGGGCGTGATCGATGCAGCGGCGATCGCGCGGGCAGCGGAGCAGGCGCACCTGGCAATCGATGCATGCGCGGCCGAGCAGTTGGCTCGGTTTGCGGCATTGCTGTTGCGCTGGAACAAATCGTTCAATCTGATTGCGAGGGGCGACGAAGACCGATTTTTGTCCAGGCACCTCATCGACAGTCTCACGGCCTCGGCATGGCTCGAGGGCTCACGGGTGGCTGACCTGGGGACCGGCGCCGGGCTTCCGGGAATCCCCCTGGCGATCAACAATCCGGCGCGGCATTTCGTTCTACTGGATCGAGGTGAACGCCGGCTGCAGTTCGTTCGCCAGGCGATCATCGATCTTGGGCTGGACAACGTAATGCCGGTTCAGACTGACATCGGACGGTATCGACCTGAGACGTTGTTTGATACGGTGGTGTCTCGAGCGGTGGGCGAGCCGACCAAGCTGTGGCGCATGGCACAGCCGATGCTCGGCGCAACCGGACGAGCGGTTTTCTTCTGCGGTCCCGAAGCTATTGCGCCTTCCAACGCGGACGGCGCCAAGCAGATCCAGATTGACGAGGTGGCCCTGCCCGGCCTGGAGCGGCGTCACCGGTTGCTGGTAATTGATCGGGCCTGAAACGGGTACAGTCATTGGGCAGGATCATTGCAGTCGCCAACCAGAAGGGCGGAGTGGGTAAGACCACCACCTGCGTCAACCTGTGCGCGTCGCTGTCCCTGTCCGGATCCCGCGTGTTGCTGGTCGACCTGGACCCCCAGGGCAATGCCACCATGGGCAGCGGCATCGACAAGAACGAGTTGGAACTGAGCAGTTACGATTGGCTCTTGCGTGGCTGCAGCGCAATGCAGATCTCCTCGACGCGGCCCACGGGGTTCGACCTCCTGCCGGCGAACATCGATCTGACCGCGGCCGAGGTGGAGCTGTTGCAGATGGAGCGACGCGACGTCCGGCTCCGCGAGTTACTGAGGCCCCTGGCACCCGAGTACGACTATCTGGTGGTCGATTGTCCGCCTTCGTTGAACATGCTGACCGTGAATGCGCTGGTGGCAGCGGATGGCGTGTTGATCCCCATGCAGTGCGAATACTACGCCCTGGAAGGGTTGTCCTCGCTGCTGGAAACCGTGGAAGGGGTGCGTGCGCGCGCCAACCCGGACCTCGACATAGAGGGCATTTTGCGAACGATGTATGATCCGCGCAACAGCTTGACGCGTGACGTGTCCAGGCAGTTGATCAAGTTTTTCGGCGACAAGGTATTTCGCACGGTGATCCCGAGGAACGTACGCCTTGCGGAGGCACCAAGTCATGGGTTGCCGGCCATTCTGTACGATCGCTATTCCCGGGGCGCGGTGGCATACATGGCGCTGGCGGGCGAGCTGAAGCGCCGGGGTACCGCGGTGGGAGCGACCCGTGACGCGTAAACGGGGACTGGGCCGCGGGCTCGGCGCGCTGCTCGGAGACGGAGAACCCACCGACCTGGCCAACCTGCCTCCGCGGGGCCTGACGCGCGACGAGATTCCGCTGGATCAGATTTATCGGGGCGCGCACCAACCGCGCCGTTCCATTGCCAACGCCGGTCTCGAAGAGCTTGCTGCGTCGATCAGAGCGCAGGGGATAATGCAGCCGATCGTCGTGCGGCCGCGGCCAACCGGGGGGTATGAAATCATCGCGGGGGAGCGCCGCTGGCTCGCTTGCCAGCTCGCCGGGCTCGATCGTATTCCCGTGGTCATCAAGGACGTTCCAGACGATCGAGCCGTAGCCATGGCCTTGATCGAGAATATCCAACGTGAAGATCTGAATCCCCTGGATGAAGCCAGCGCGTTGCTGCGGTTGCAGGAAGAATTTCATCTGACTCAGCAACAGGTCGCCGATGCGGTGGGCAAATCACGCGTCGCGGTCACCAACCTGTTGCGGTTGCTGAATCTGATGCCGGCGGTCAGAGAGCTGCTCGGGCAAGGCGAGTTGGAGATGGGCCACGCCCGGGCGCTGTTGTCGCTGCCGGGCTTTGAACAGGAGCGCGCCGCTCGCCAGGTCATCAGCCGGCAGCTGTCGGTGCGCCAGACCGAAGCGCTGGTGCGTTCGTTTCTGAAACCGCCGGACAACCACGTCGCGACCCCGAAAGATCCGGATGTCGCGCGACTGGAGTTGGAGTTATCCGAGAAAATCGGCGCACCGGTCGCGATCAAGCAGCGCCGCAAGGGCGGCGGCGAGCTGGTGATTCGCTACACCAGCGTCGCTGAGTTGGAAGGGATCCTCGACCATCTCAAGTAACTTTCCTGACTGATCAGCGAACGCCCGCAAGGCTGGCTGGCCGCATTGCGCGGCTGCTGGCGCGTCCCTATAATGTGCGCGCCTCGCGTACTGGGGACGGCTTCGAACGGGGCATTCCGAGGGAACCGTGCGGCGCGGCGTTGTCATCAAAATGGGTGAGAGCCGTACCGTCGGTCTACCGAACATGATGCCGTTACCGTATCGCGTGCTCGTTGTGCAGATGCTGGTCGCGGGGTTGATTTCAGCAGTGCTGGCGCTGCTGGTGGGTGTGGCCGATGCGGGCGCGGCGCTGCTGGCGGGAATCACCGTGGTGATTCCCAATGCCTACTTCGGCTGGCGCGTGGTCAATCCCGAGGCAGGGGAAGACCCGCAGCGCGCTTCACGGCGGCTCGTGATCCAGGGCGTGCAGAAGCAGCTATTGATGCTGGTGCTGATGATCGCGGCGTTCATCGGTAGCGCACCGGCACCGTGGCCATTCTTCGGCACGTTGATCGCGCTGTTGGCGACACACGGATTGGCGGGGGCATTACTGGGCGGACCGCCTCGAGGGCGGATTGCGCGGCAGCGTCGCTGACGGCTAAGTGGACAGGGAACAAAGGTTAAGGACTGGGCATGGCATCGGGCACGCAAACGTCGGCCGAATACATTCAGCACCACCTGACTAATCTGACCTACGGGCAATTGCCTGATGGGACCTGGGGACTTGCACATTCTGCCCAGGAAGCGAAGGACATGGGCTTCTGGGCCATCAACGTCGATTCCATGGCGTGGGCTATTGGGCTCGGCGTGTTGTTCTGCTGGTCCTTCGGAAGAGTCGCGCGCAACGCGACGGCCGGAGTGCCCGACGGCATGCAGAACTTCGTCGAAATGATCGTCGAGTTCATCGAAGAAATCACCAGCAACATCTTTCCGTATAGAAACAGCATGATCGCACCGATGGCATTCACTATTTTCGTCTGGGTGTTCCTGATGAACCTGATGGATCTGATTCCCGTGGACTGGATCCCGTTGCTGGCCGGCGCTTCAGGGGTACATTTCATGAAGATCGTTCCAACCACCGACCCGAACGTCACGTTGGGCATGGCGTTGGCGGTGTTCGTATTGATCCTTTACTTCAGCGTTCGCCAGAAAGGGTTGGGCGGTTTTCTCGGGGAGCTCGCGTTCCATCCGTTTCCGAAGGTGCTGGCTCCCGCGAACCTGTTTCTCGAAGGGGTGACGTTGCTGGCTAAACCCATTTCGCTGGGTTTACGGCTGTTCGGCAACATGTATGCGGGCGAGATGATATTTGTGCTCATCGCCATCATGTTTTCCAGCGGCGTGGTGACGTTCATCGGTGGCAGCGTGCTGCAGTGGGGCTGGGCATTGTTTCACGTCCTGATCATTACGCTGCAGGCATTTATCTTTTCGGTTCTCACCGTCGTCTACATGGCCCAGGCCTACGACGTGGAAGAAGAGCACTAACGATAACACTTAAGAATTAACTCAGGAGCCAACATGGAAATTTCTATTCTCTATATTGCAGGTGCGCTCATGATGGGCCTCGGTGCGGTCGGTGCTTCGATTGGCGTGGGCGTGCTGGGCGGCAAGTTCATGGAAGGCGTAGCCCGCCAGCCGGAACTGCTGCCGATGCTGCGCACGCAACTGTTCATCGTGCTGGGTCTGGTTGACGCAGTACCGATGATCTCGGTCGGCATCGCGCTGTACGTCCTGTTCGCTGTTGCGGCTGCCTAAGCACCCGGTCAAGAGGGCCCACAAGTGAACATCAACCTGACGCTCTTCGGCCAATCGCTCACGTTCATCGTGTTCATCTGGTTCTGTTGGAAGTTCATCTGGCCGCTGCTGATCGATGCGATGCGGGAACGCCAGAAGACGATCGCGGAGGGGCTCGAATCGGCGGAGCGCGCCGGAAAGGATCTGGAACTCGCCCAGGAGCATGCCACCGACCAGCTGCGCAAGGCCAAGGACGGAGCGCGCGAGATCATCGAGCAGGCGCGTGCGCGTGCTACCCAGATGATCGAGGAAGCCAAGGGTGATGCCGCCGAGGAAGGCGAACGCGTGAAGCTGGCGGCGCAGGCGGATATCGAACAGGACATGAACCGCGCCCGGGAAGCGCTCCGGGGCGATGTCGCAACACTCGTCGTCGCGGGAGCGGAGAAGATTCTGGGCGAGTCGATCGATCAGAGCCGCCACGCCGAACTGCTGAAACAACTCTCCGGTCAGCTATGAATATGGGCACCGCTGGCACCGTGAACATCTTCCGCAGCCTCTTCGGTATGGGGGGGGCGGGCGAACACCATGGCTGAACTTGCAACGTTGGCGCGACCTTATGCCCATGCCATATTCGACATCGCCAAGCAGGACCGCCTGCTGGACCGGTGGTCGAGGACACTTGCGTTTCTGACGTCGGCGTCGGCTGACGAGGACGTTCGGAGGTTACTCGAGTCTCCGTCGGCGACGGACGCGCAAAAGACGCACACGCTCGCCCAGCTGTGTGGAGACGACCTGGGAGACAAGGGGCGCGCATTGATATCAGTGCTCGCGCAGAATGGCCGGCTCGGGCTGTTCGCGGAAATCAGCGCGCAGTTCGAGTCACTGCGCGCCGAAGAGGAGCGGATCCTGGACGTCGAGGTGGTCGCTGCTTACGAGTTGACGCCGGACGAGCGCCAGCGGTTGATCGACGCACTGGGGCGCCGCTTCGAGCGAGAAATTCAACTTTCCAGCCGGGTCGACACTCGCTTGCTTGGCGGCGCCATTATCCGCGCGGGCGACACCGTCATCGACGGTTCGATCAGGGGAAAACTCGACAAATTATCGGAAACGTTGCAGCGGGTTTGATGCCGCGCCGCGTCCAAGTTTGAGGAACACCACATGCAGCAACTGAATCCTTCAGAAATCAGCGACATCATCAAAGGTCGCATTGAGGGCCTGAATGTCCAATCCGAAACCCAGAACGAGGGCACGATTGTCAGCGTGTCCGACGGCATCATCCGCATCCACGGACTGGCGGATGCCCAGTACGGCGAGATGATCGAGTTCCCCGGGGGCCTCTATGGTATGGCCATGAACCTCGAGCGTGACTCGGTGGGCGTGGTGGTACTGGGCGATTACGAGGAGCTCTCCGAAGGCATGACCGCCCGCTGCACCCAACGGATTCTCGAGGTGCCGATCGGCCGCGAGTTGCTTGGACGCGTGGTGGACTCGCTGGGCAGCCCCATCGACGGCAAAGGACCGCTGGGCACCACTGAAACAGCGCCGGTCGAAAAGGTGGCGCCGGGAGTGATTGCCCGCCAGGGAGTGGATCAGCCCGTGCAGATCGGCTTGAAGTGTATCGATGCAATGGTGCCGATCGGGCGTGGTCAGCGCGAGTTGATCATCGGTGACCGGCAGGTTGGTAAAACGGCCATCGCGGTGGACGCCATCATCAATCAGAAGGGCACCGGCATTAAGTGCATCTACGTTGCGATCGGCCAGAAGATGTCCACTGTCGCTAACATCGTGCGTACCCTGGAGGAGCACGGCGCGATGGAACACACGATCGTCGTCATTGCGAGTGCCTCCGACCCGGCGCCCATGCAATTCATTGCACCCTACGCCGGTTGCTCGATGGGCGAGTACTTCCGCGATCGAGGCGAGGACGCCTTGATCATTTACGACGATCTCACCAAACAGGCCTGGGCGTACCGCCAGATTTCTCTGCTGCTGCGGCGGCCACCGGGACGTGAGGCGTACCCCGGGGATGTGTTCTACCTGCACTCCCGGTTGCTTGAGCGGGCTTCGCGCGTCAACGTGGCCTACGTCGAAAAATTCACTGGCGGTGAGGTGAAGGGGCGGACCGGATCACTTACCGCGCTGCCGATCATCGAGACCCAGGCCGGTGATATATCCGCCTTCGTTCCGACCAACGTGATCTCCATCACCGACGGCCAGATCTTTCTCGAAACCGATCGTTTCAACTCGGGTTTGCGGCCGGCCATGAGCCCGGGAATCTCGGTCTCCCGCGTCGGGGGCGCGGCCCAGGTCCGGTTCATGAACAAGATTTCGGGAGGCATCAAGCTCGCACTGGCCCAGTATCGGGAGCTGGCAGCGTTTTCGCAGTTTTCCTCGGATCTGGACGAAACGACCCGGAAACAGCTCGAACATGGTCAACGTGTCCAGGAGCTGATGAAGCAGAAACAGTACTCACCGATGTCCGTGGCCGAGATGGGCGTCAGCTTGTACGCCGCGACGGCGGGCTACCTCGAGGACGTCGAGGTCGACAAAGTGCTCGATTTCGAAGCAGCGCTGATCTCGTTCATGAACAGCGAATATGCCGACTTCATGCGTCGTGCCAACGAAACGGGAGCTTACGACGACGACGTGGTGGCCGAGATGCGCGCGGCGATCGAAAAGTTCAAGGCGACCCAGAGCTACTAACGGGAAGGACCTGACGATGGCAGTGGGCAAGGAAATTCGCACCAAGATCGGAAGCATCGAGAACACGCAGAAGATCACCAAGGCAATGCAGATGGTAGCGGCGAGCAGGATGCGCCGCACCCAGGAACGAATGCGCGAAGGAAGACCGTACTCCGAGCGGATCCGGGCGGTGATCGGCCACCTGGCCAACTCGAATCCGGAGTACCGCCATGTCTACATGACCGAGCGTGATATTTCGCGCGTCGGTTACATCGTGGTGTCTTCGGACAAGGGCTTGTGCGGTGGTTTGAACATCAACCTGTTCCGGGCGCTGGTTGTCGACATGCGCGGCTGGCAAGAGCGGGAGATCGGGCAGGACCTGGGTCTGATCGGCAACAAAGCAGCCAGTTTCTTTCGCGCGTTTGGTGGGAATGTGCTCGCAGCCATCAACAACGTGGGTGAGGCGCCAGCGATTGCCGACCTCATCGGCGGGATCAAGGTGATGCTCGACGCGTATGAGGACGGCACCATAGATCGGCTGTTCATCGCGACCAACGAGTTCGTCAGCACCATGACGCAGAAGCCGGTGATACGACAGCTGCTGCCGCTCGAGGCGGAAAATGCGGGCGACCTGAAGCATCGTTGGGACTACCTGTACGAGCCGGACGCGCGTGAGCTGGTCGAGGGGCTGGTGACGCGCTTCATCGAAGCGCAGGTTTATCAGGCAGTGGTTGAGAATCACGCCTGCGAGCAGGCGGCGAAGATGATTGCAATGCAGAACGCGACCGAAAACGCAGGGGATCTCATCGACGAGCTCACGCTGATCTACAACAACGCGCGGCAAGCGGCAATCACGCAGGAAATTTCCGAGATCTGCGCTGGCGCCGCCGCCGTCTAGCGAACCAGCGCCGCAGATGTTGAACGAAGCAGACAACGGTGACGTAGCGCCGCAAATGAAGAACGAAGCAACGAACCTAGAGCGTGTTCGAAGAGCATCACAACCTGGAATGCCAGACGAGCCGCAAGAAAACAGAGCAGCACGTCCAGGGATCCAGAGACGAGGAGCAATAAACAGTGAGTAGCGGGCGAATAGTTCAGGTCATCGGTGCCGTCATCGATGTGGAGTTTCCGCGCGAGGCGGTGCCGGGCATCTATGACGCGCTGGAAGTTACCGGAACCGGGTTGACGCTTGAGGTGCAGCAACAACTCGGCGATGGCGTCGTGCGCACCATCGCCATGGGCATATCCGACGGTATTTCCCGTGGCCTGGAGGTGACGAATACCGGCCAGCCGATCACCATCCCGGTGGGAGAGGAGACGCTCGGCCGGATCCTCGACGTACTCGGTAACCCGATCGATGAGAAAGGCCCGGTGAACGCCAAGCGACATGCCCCGATTCACCGCGCCGCGCCGAGCTATGAGGACCAGAAGGGCGGCAACGAGATTCTCGAGACAGGGGTCAAGGTCATCGATCTGATCTGCCCGTTCGCCCGTGGAGGCAAGGTGGGATTGTTCGGCGGCGCCGGGGTTGGCAAGACGGTGACGATGCTCGAGCTGATCCGCAACATTGCCACCGAACACTCGGGGTTATCGGTGTTCGCGGGTGTCGGCGAGCGCACCCGGGAAGGCAACGATTTCTACTACGAGATGGAAGAAGCAGGCGTTCTGGACAAAATCTCCCTGGTGTTCGGGCAGATGAACGAACCACCGGGCAACCGTCTGCGCGTAGCGCTGACCGGGCTCACGCTCGCCGAGCAGTTCCGTGACGACGGCCGTGATGTGCTGCTGTTCATCGACAACATCTACCGTTACACGTTGGCGGGCACCGAAGTATCGGCGCTGCTGGGACGCATGCCCTCGGCGGTAGGTTATCAGCCGAACCTGGCCGCGGAGATGGGCATCCTGCAGGAGCGCATCACCACCACCAAGACCGGTTCGATCACCTCGGTCCAGGCGGTGTATGTCCCCGCCGACGACCTGACCGATCCGTCCCCGGCCACCACATTCGCTCACCTCGATTCGACGGTCACGCTGTCGCGGGCCATCACCGACCTGGGCATCTATCCGGCCGTCGATCCGCTGGATTCCAGCAGCCGCCAGCTAGACCCGCGGGTCGTGGGGGAAGAGCATTATCAGACTGCGCACGGCGTGCAGCAGGTGTTGCAGCGTTATCAGGAGCTGAAGGACATCATCGCCATCCTCGGCATGGATGAACTCTCCGAAGACGACCGACTGCTGGTTTACCGCGCGCGCAAGATACAGCAGTTCTTCTCGCAGCCGATGTTCGTGGCGGAGCAGTTCACGGGCCAGGAAGGCAAGTTCGTGTCCCGGGAAGAGACCGTGCGCAGTTTCAAAGCGATACTGGACGGCGAGTATGACAGCCTGCCGGAGCAGGCGTTTTATATGGTCGGCGGCATCGAGGATGCCGTCGAGAAGGCCAAAACCCTGGAGGGTTGAGTCATGGCGATGACCATGCACTGCGACATTGTCAGCGCGGAGCGAGAGATCTTCTCGGGCCGCGTGACGATGGTGATTGCCACCGGTACGCTGGGCGAACTCGGCATCATGCCCGGGCACGCGCCGCTGCTCACGGGCATCGTGCCCGGCCCGGTGCGGCTTAAGATGGATGGCGGAGAAGAGGAAGTCTTCTTCGCCTCCGGGGGCTTTCTGGAGGTTCAACCGGGCGTGGTGACGGTGCTCGCCGACACGGCGTTGCGGGCGGATGATCTGGATGAGGCCGAAGCGGCCGCAGCCAAGGACCAGGCCGAACGCGAACTTTCAGACCAGGCCGCGGACTTCGACTTCTCGGTCGCGGCGGCGCAACTCGCGGAGGCGGGCGCGCGTCTGCGAACTCTCGCGGAACTCCGTAAGCGGCGCCGCTGAACCGCACCCTTGCTGAAGCGGACATTGGTGCAGAGGCGGTCGCCTCGAAACCCACCGGCGGGTTTACATCCGGCGTGCAAAAGGCGTGACCTTAAAGCACGCCTTTTGTCTGTCGCACTCCTATAATCGGACGATTACTCATACCAACGGGTGCTGACGTGAGCACCGAGATAGTCATTCTCGCCGCCGGCCGGGGCACTCGGATGCGTTCGCAATTGCCCAAGGTGCTGCACAAGCTCGCGGGCCGTCCGCTGATCCAGCATGTGCTCGCCGCCGCGGCCGAGGTCGCGCCTGATCGAATTCATGTGGTGGTTGGCTATGGCGCCACTGAGGTGCGAGCGGCGCTCCCAGAGGATGCGCGCATTGTTTGTGTCGAACAGGCCGAGCAACGAGGGACGGGGCATGCGGTACTGCAGGCGATGCCCGGGGTCGATGGAAATGCGCGGGTGCTGGTGTTGTATGGCGATGTGCCGCTGGTGCAGGCCACGACGCTGAGGGCCGTGCTCGACGCGGCTCGCGATGGCCTGGCGATTGTCACGGCACAACCGGCCGACCCGACGGGCCTCGGCCGTATCATTCGCGACCAGGCCAGCAACATCGTCGCGGTCGTCGAGGAACGTGATGCGAGCGACGCGCAGCGCGCGATCGGCGAGATCAACAGTGGAATCCTTGCCGCGCCGGTCGGATTGCTGGCAGAACTGCTCGCTGGCCTGAGCGATGCCAATGAGCAGAACGAGGTGTATCTCACCGACGTGGTAGCCGCCGCTGTGGACCGTGATGTGGCCGTGGCGGGGGTTGCCGCGACCAGTGAACTCGAGGTCTGTGGCGTCAACGATCGGCGCCAGCTCGCCGCGTTGGAACGGGAGTATCAGCGCCGTCTCGCCGACGAGTTGCTCCTGGGCGGTACGTCGCTGATGGACCCGGCGCGTATCGACATTCGCGGCACCCTGCGCGCTGGCACCGATTGCGTGATCGACGTGAACGCGGTGTTCGAGGGCGAGGTCATGCTGGGCGATCGTGTTGAGATCGGCCCGAACTGCCTGATCAAGGATGCCTTGATTGGTGACGACTGTCGGATCGAGGCAAATACGGTGATTGATGGAGTGGTATTCGAGCCGGGCTGCCAGGTCGGGCCTTTCGCGCGACTGCGACCGGATACGGTTCTGGCGGCCGGTGTAAAGATAGGGAACTTCGTTGAAACGAAAAAAACCCGGCTGGGCCCCGGTACCAAATCCAACCACTTTGCCTATCTCGGCGACACCACCACCGGTGCCAATTGCAACATTGGCGCAGGCACAATCATGTGCAATTACGATGGCATCAGCAAACATCCGACGACGCTTGGCGATGGGGTCTTCATCGGTTCCAACGCCACCCTGGTCGCACCGGTGGAAATCGGCGATGGGGGCTACGTTGCGGCCGGATCGACAGTCACGAAGCGGGTGCATTCGGACCAGCTCGCGATAGCACGGGCCCGGCAGCGAAACATAGAGGGATGGACGCCGCCGGCGCAACGCAAGCCGGCCGGCTAGCAGGTGGAGATGGATCATGTGCGGAATCGTTGGAGCAACTGCACGTCGTAACGTTCAGGAGATTCTCCTCGAAGGACTGCGGCGGCTCGAGTATCGCGGCTACGACTCCGCGGGCATTGCAGTCTTCCCCGGGGGTGAACGCCGAATCGATTGCCGGCGTGCGGTCGGCAAGGTCAAGGAACTGGTCGACGCGGTAAATAGCAATCCGCTGGCCGGTGTGACCGGCATCGCCCATACGCGCTGGGCGACCCACGGTGCGCCGCTGGAAAGCAATGCGCACCCGCAGATGTCCGGCGACCGGATCGCCCTGGTTTGTAACGGCATCGTGGAAAACTTCGAAGCGTTGCGCGACGAACTGACCCGCCAGGACTATCGATTTCTGTCCGATACCGATACCGAGGTGATCGCTCACCTCGTCGATTCCTACTACCGCGAGAACCGCAGCCTGGTGGATGCGGTGCGCATGGCGATCAAACGACTCGACGGCGCGTTTGCGATCGGAGTCATTGCTCGTGACGAACCCGACAAGATTGTCGCGGCGCGGGTTGGCAGCCCCCTGGTGGTGGGGGTCGGCATCGGTGAGAACTTCATTGCGTCGGACGTCATGGCGTTGCGGCCGGTCACGGACCGCTTCATCTTTCTGGAAGAAGGCGACCTGGTCCAGATCTGCGCCGATTCGATTTCGGTGTGGAGCGTCGAAGACGAGTCTGTGGTACGCGCGACCATTCGAGTCGAGCTTGGCACCGAAGATGTCGATAAGGGCAATTACCGGCATCACATGCAGAAAGAGATCCACGAGCAACCCCGTGCCATCAGGGACACGCTGGAAGGCAGGATCGGCCGCGAACGGGTGCGCGAACGCGCGTTCGGCGAGGGCGCGGGCCGGATGTTCGATCAGGTGCGCGCGGTCACGATCGTCGCCTGCGGGTCGAGCTACTACACCGGTTCGGTCGCGCGCTACTGGATCGAAGAGCTGGTGGGCATTCCCTGCCAGGTCGAGATCGCCAGTGAGTATCGCTATCGTCGGGTCGCGGTTATGCCGGGAAATCTGTTCGTCACGGTCTCCCAATCGGGCGAAACGGCGGACACCCTGGCGGCGCTGCGCGCCGCGAAGGATGAAGGCTATGTGGGCTCGCTGACGTTCTGCAATACGCCGATCAGCTCCATAGTGCGCGAATCGGATCTGGCACTGATGTCGCAGGCGGGGCCAGAGATTGGCGTGGCGTCCACCAAGGCCTTCACGGTGCAGCTTACAGATCTGTTGTTGTTGACGTTGTTGCTGGGACGGCGGCACGGCCTGTCGGGCGAGCGGGAGGCGGAACTGGTGGAGGCCCTGCATCGGCTTCCGGACGTGGTCGAGCAGGCGCTGAACCTCGATCTCACGACACGTCGTCTGGCGGAACGATTCGTTGATCACGACCACGCCCTGTTCCTGGGTCGTGGAACGCAGTACCCGATTGCCATGGAAGGGGCGTTGAAACTCAAGGAAATCTCGTACATCCATGCCGAAGGCTATCCGGCCGGCGAGTTGAAGCATGGCCCGCTGGCGCTGGTGGATGAAAACATGCCGGTGGTGGCGATCGCGCCGGACAACGAACTGCTGGAGAAAGTCCAATCGAACCTCCAGGAAGTGCGCGCACGAGGTGGTGAGTTGTTCGTCTTCGCGGGCAATGAAGCGGCGTTCCGCAGCGAACACGGCGTGACGATCATCCCGGTTCCCGCAGTGCATCCGATTCTGGCGCCGATCGTCTACACGATACCGATGCAGTTGCTCGCGTATCACGTGGCCGTTCTGAAAGGCACCGATGTCGACCAGCCACGCAACCTGGCGAAGTCGGTCACCGTCGAGTAGCTCCTGGCGCTGGGCCTGGGTCGGAGTTGGTTGGGTTGACGTTCGTCGGGCTATTCGATCAGTAGGACTCGGGGCAGTGTGAATTCGGCGAGGCCGCCTTCGGCGATTCCGTGCGCTTCGAACCAACCCTGATTGACCTCCAACGCATAGGCGGCGTTGCCCGCCGAGGGATAGCGCTGTTCCGTTTGCAGCGGGGCCATGGCCAGCACATTGAGCACCCGCTTCTCGTCGTCGAGAAACGCGATCGACAAGGCAATCCGAGTGTCCTTCATCCAGAAGGTCCGCGGTGCGGCCTCGGAAAAAACGAACAGCATGCCGCGCTCGGGATCCAGTCGGTCGCGTTGTGACAACCCGCAAGCGCGCGTTGTCGGTGTTGAGGCAACCTCCACGCGCAGTTCTGCGGCGCCGATGCGCAGCGACACTACGGGCAGTTCGGTACCGCACGAAAAGGCGAAATACGAAGGCGCGAGGATCGCCAACAGAAGCAGCATCAGTTGATCAGGGGTGCATTGTTAGGGAACCGGCCCCAGCATAGTGTATAAAGCGCATCTTGCGCCAAAACCACCACGAGACCCGAACGCCCTTGGACGTGACCCATATCCTAGACGGCTTGAACGACCGCCAGCGCGAGGCGGTGACGGCCCCGCTTGAAAACCTGCTGATAGTGGCCGGGGCGGGCAGTGGTAAAACCCGGGTTCTGGTGCACCGTATCGCCTGGCTGGTCGAAGCGGAAAATGTCTCACCGCACGGGGTGCTTGCCGTGACCTTCACCAACAAGGCGGCAGCAGAAATGCGTGGTCGCGCGGAGCAGTTGTTGAACATGCCGACCCGCACGTTGTGGGTGGGCACGTTCCATGGCATCGCACATCGGCTGCTGCGGATCCATTGGCGTGAGGCCGGACTGCCCGAGAATTTCCAGATACTCGATTCCGACGATCAGTTGCGGCTGGTCAAACGGGTGATGCGATCGCTGAATGTGGACGAACAGAAATGGGCGCCGCGCCAGACCCAGTGGTTCATCAATGGGCAGAAAGACGAGGGTCGACGCGCCAAAGACGTGATTCCCGGCGACGATCTGTTTCTGGTCACCCAGCAGAAAATCTATGCCGCTTATGAATCCCTGTGCCACCAGGGCGGGCTGGTCGATTTCGCGGAGCTGCTGCTGAAGAGCCACGAACTGTGGCTGGAGCAGCCGGAAGTTCTCGATCATTACCAGCGGCGTTTCCAGCACGTGCTGGTCGACGAGTTCCAGGACACCAATACCATTCAGTATGCGTGGCTGCGGGTGCTCGCTGGGCGCACCGGAAAAGCGATGGCGGTGGGTGACGATGATCAATCCATCTACGGTTGGCGGGGTGCGCGGATCGAAAACATCCAGCGTTTTCAACAGGACTTCGGCAACGTCCGCTTGATCCGGCTCGAGCAGAACTACCGCTCGACTCAGACGATTCTGAAAGCGGCCAATGCGCTGATCGATCACAACTCGGATCGACTGGGCAAAGTACTGTGGACCGAGGGCGCGGAGGGCGAACCCATCCTGCTTTACTCGGGATACAACGACATTGATGAGGCACGGTTCATCGCCGGCCGGGTTGCGGAACATGTCGAGCAGGGTGGCAGTTACGACGAAGCGGCCGTCCTGTACCGCTCGAATGCGCAATCTCGCGTGCTGGAGGAGGCGCTGCTGCGCGCGCAGATTCCGTATCGCATATACGGGGGCTTAAGATTCTTCGAGCGGGCCGAGATCAAGAACGCCTTGGCGTATATGCGTTTGACCGCCCAGCCACATTCGGACACCGCCTTCGAGCGGGTGGTGAACACACCCAATCGGGGCATCGGCGATAAAACAGTGGAGGGGGTTCGCGCGCTGGCGCGGGAACGCCAGATCTCGCTCTGGCAAGCGGCCAAAGAAGGCGTGGCCGAGGGGCGATTCAACGGCCGGGCGGCCCATGCGGTCGCAGGGTTCGTCGACCTGATCGAACAACTTTCGGATGCGGTTGAGACGCTGTCGCTGCAGGAACTTGCGGAACACTGCATCGAGGCCAGCGGATTGCTGGCGTTTCATGCCCAGGAGCGCGGCGAGCGGGGTCTGGCACGCAAGGAGAACCTCGAGGAGCTAATCACTGCGTGCCGGCAGTTCAGCGGCGAACTGATGTTTCCGCTCGATGCGGCGGGCGACGAGCGGCAGGAAACGTCATTGCTCGCGGAGTTTCTCGATCAGGCGGCGCTGGAAGCGGGCGAACGTCAAGGTGACGCGGACGGGCGCTGTGTGCAGCTGATGACGCTGCATTCCGCCAAGGGACTCGAATTCCCGATGGTTTTCCTGGCGGGGATGGAGGAAGGCTTGTTTCCACACAGGATGTCAGCCGAAGAACCGGGCCGAATGGAAGAAGAGCGGCGCCTCTGCTACGTCGGGGTCACCCGGGCAATGCGCCAGCTTTACCTGACGTTTGCCGAGTCCCGGCGCCTTCACGGTACCGATTCCTACAACCGGCCGTCCCGATTCATCAGCGAAATCCCAAAGGAGCTGCTGCGTGAAGTCCGTATGGGCGGCGCCGTGGCACGCAGCTACGGGGCAGGCGCACGCCTCGGCAGCGGCCCTGCCAACGGCTCGGACGATGGTTCGGAGGAGGGGGCGCTGCGGATCGGTCAGCGAGTCGGCCATGCGAAATTCGGCGAAGGCGTCGTGCTGCAATGCGAGGGGCAGGGCGAGCGTACCCGGGTTCAGGTCAACTTCGCCCGTGCCGGGGCGAAATGGTTGATGCTTGGTTACGCGAAGTTGCAGCCCCTCGACAATTGAGAACGAGAACAATTGGGGAAAGGGAACAATTGAGGAACCGGAGAGGAAGCATGCTGAGCAATGGGCACACGGCGGTGTTCGTCGGCCTTGTCCTGATGTTGTCGGCGTGCGGCGAACCGACACCCACGCAGGCGGTGGCGGCGGCGCCTGCCGAGGAACGGACTTTCCGTTGGAAGTTGGTCACGACCTGGCCCAAGAATCTACCCGCCCTGGGAACTGCTCCGGAACACCTTGCGCAGATGGTCGACGTCATGTCGCGTGGGCGCCTCAAGATCAAGGTCTATGGGGCGGGCGAACTGGTTCCGGCCTTCGGCGTGTTCGATGCGGTCTCCCAGGGCACCGCGCAGATGGGACACGGTGCTGCTTACTACTGGCGTGGCAAGATTCCCATCGCGGCGATGTTTACGACGGTGCCCTTCGGCTTGAATGCCCAGGAGATGAACGGCTGGCTGCACTATGGCGGCGGCCTGGAGCTGTGGCGAGAGCTATACGAACCTTTCGATCTGATCCCCATGGCCGCGGGTAACTCGGGGGTGCAAATGGCTGGCTGGTTCAACCGGGAGATCAATTCACTGGCTGACATCCAGGGTTTGAAGATGCGCATTCCCGGCCTGGGCGGGGAGGTGTTCCAGCGTGCCGGCGGCGTAGCCGTGGTGATCCCGGGCGGCGAGCTGTTCACTGCATTGCAGACGGGCGTGATTGACGCGACCGAGTGGGTGGGTCCATACAACGACCTCGCGCTGGGGCTGCACGAAATCGCGAAGTACTACTACTACCCGGGCTGGCACGAGCCGGGCGCAACGCTGGAGGCAATCGTCAATCGGTCCGCGTGGGAGGAGCTGCCGGATGATCTCAAGATGATTCTGGAGACTGCGGCGCGGGCCGTGAATCAGGACATGCTCGACGAGTTCACCGCGCGCAACAACATGGCGCTCAAGACCCTGATCGATGACCACGGAGTGGAGCTGCGCCGGTTGCCGGACGATGTGCTCGCACGCTTCAAGGAACTCTCGGCGGAGGTCGTTGCCGAAGTGGCCGGGAGCGATGAACTGGCCCGTCGCATTCACGATTCGTACATGCAATTCCGGAGCGACGTGATGAACTATCACCGCATCTCCGAGCAGGCTTACATCAACGCACGCTGATCAGGAGCACCGCGGGTGGAACTCAAAGCAACCCGGCTGAGCATCGCTGACGGCATTGGAACCGTGTTCCTGCATCGACCGGAGCGGATGAACGCCTGGACCGGGCGCATGCACACCGAGTATCGGTATTGCCTGAAGCTACTGGACGACGACCCGGAGGTGAAAGCCGTGATCGTCACGGGCAGCGGGCGCGGGTTCTGCGTGGGTGGTGACGCGCAGGCATTGGAAGGTCACGCTCAGCGTGGCGGCTACGATCCGGGCACGCCGGACGCGTTGGCCGAGCCCGGCTACGGGGTGGCCCCGGAGTTCGATGCCGCATTCGCCTATCACTTCGGATTGCGCAAGCCGGTGATCGCGGCGCTGAATGGGCCGGCGGCGGGAGTGGGGCTGGCGCTGGCGTGCTTTGCAGACCTGCGCTTCGCAGCGCCGGGGATCAAGTTCACTACGGCCCACGGCAAGCTGAACCTGCCGGCCGAATACGGACTGTCCTGGCTGTTGCCGCGGCTGATCGGGCTTGGCCGTGCCAACGACCTGCTGCTGACCAGCCGGGTGTTCACTTCCGAGGAGGCACTGACGCTGGGGCTGGTCAATGCCATCTACCCGGCGGATCAGCTGCTCGATGAAACCCGGCGTTACGTGGCTCAACTGATCGCCACGGTTGCGCCCAACTCGCTGCGCCAGACCCGCTGGCAGATTTATCGTGACCTGAATCGGGACGCCGCTGCAGCCGTGCGGCACTCGGAGGCGCTGATTGACGAGATGATGGCCGAGCCGGACTACGTTGAGGGCGTCCGTGCATTCCTCGAAAAGCGGCCGCCCTCCTGGGGAAGTGAGACCTAGGGAGCCTTGATCACAGGCTCCCTAGCCGTACAGCACCGTGGGAAGCCAGGTCGCCAGTCCGGGCCACACCACCAGCATGCCGAGCAGCAGTAACTGCAGGCCAATGAAGGGGATTACTCCGCGATACATGGCCGTCGTGGTAACGGACTCCGGGGCAACGCCGCGCAGGTAGAACAGCGCAAACCCAAATGGCGGCGTGAGGAAGGACGTCTGCAGATTGACCGCGATCATGATGCCCAGCCAGACCGGATCGATGCCCATCGAAAGCAACACCGGTCCGACGATCGGCACCACCACGAAGGTGATCTCGATGAAATCTAGGATGAAGCCGAGCAGGAAGATCACCAGCATGACAATCGCCATCGCGCCCCACATGCCGCCCGGCATGTCTTCGAACAGAGATTGAACCAACGCGTCGCCGTTGTAACCTCGGAACACCAGCGAGAAGATCGATGCGCCGATCAGGATAAAGAACACCATGGACGTCGTACGCAGTGTGGATCGGCCAATCTCAGTCAGGATCGAAATGTTGAGGGTGCGATACGCCAAGGCCAGCAGCAGCGCGCCGAGTGCCCCAACGCCAGCGGCTTCGGTGGGTGTCGCGTAACCCCCGACAATCGAGCCGAGCACCGCGATGATCAGCACGAGGGGCGGCGCAAGGCCCTTGACCAGTTCCACGGCGAGATTTGATTTGCGGCTATCGGCCAGGGTATCGCGAGCAGCGCCCGGAGCCCGATGAGGGCGCAACACGGCAACCCCGGTGACGTAAAGGAGGTACAACGCCACCAGCACCAGGCCGGGAATGATGGCGCCTGCGAACAGGTCGCCCACGGACACGGTCTTGGGTGCGAACACGCCCAGGCCCAATTGCGCCTGCTGGTACGCGTTGGACAGGACATCACCCAGAAGCACCAACGCGATCGACGGGGGGATGATCTGGCCAAGGGTGCCGGTCGCACAGATCGTGCCGGTCGCCAGGCGGTCGTCATAACCGTGGCGCAACATGGTTGGCAAGCTCATCAGCCCCAGGGTGACCACCGTTGCGCCGACGATGCCGGTGCTGGCGGCCATCAGCATGCCGACCAGGATGACCGAGATGCCGAGCCCCCCGCGCAGGCCCCTGAACAGTAGCGACATCGAGTCCAGCAGCCGCTCCGCGATCCGGGATTTTTCCAGGGTCACCCCCATGAACACGAACAGCGGTACGGCGATCAGCGTCTGGTTGGAAATGATCCCGAACAGGCGTCCGGGAAGAAACCCCAGGTCACGGGGATCGAACGCTCCACCGGCGATGCCGGCTGCGGCGAACAGCAGGGCCACCCCGGCCAGGGTCAAGGCGACGGGATAGCCGAGCAGCAGTGCCGCGAACACCGCCGCGAACATCAGCAGCGGCAGCAGTTCAACCATCCGTGGCGGATTCCGGAACCAGGCAGCGAATGATCTCAGCGATGCCTTGCAGCAAAAGTGTCAGTGCCATCACGGGGATCAGCGACTTGAGAAGGTACACCGCGGGGAGGCCGCCGACCTCCGGCGAGCGTTCCAACACCCGCCACGATGCGGCGACGTAATCGAGGCTCGACACCAGAATGAACAGGCACACGGGAATCAGAAACACGACGTGACCGAATAGATTGATGTGCCGCCGGGAGCGGGCCCCAAGGCGCGAGTAGATGATGTCCACGCGGACGTGGCCGTCGGTTTTCAGCGTGTAAGCGATGCCCAACATGAATGCCAGACCGTGCATGTACACCACGGATTCCTGAAGCACGATCGCGCCAATGTCGAATCCATAGCGCAGAACTACCACCACGACGGTCATGGCCATCATCCCAAAGAGGAGCCACGCGATGACGCGTCCCAACGCTTCCGTGAGGCGATCGATACGGGCCGCCAGCGCGCGGCCCATCAGCCTGGGAGGTCGTTCAGCCGCGGCACCACCTCGAGTTCCACCACGATGCCGATGAACCACGCGAATCCGACCCAGACGTTGTTGCGGAACGCTTTGAAACAGCCGGCCCGGTCCCGATCGCGGATCAGCTGCTGCTGGTAGCCAAACAGCGCCCCCGTTACCAGCACGGCCAGGTAAAAGGGGGTGCCATAGCCAAGGTTGAGCCCCAACAGGATCAGCGTCACCAGGGTCGCGAGTTGCAACACGCCGATCATCAGTCGATCTGCGCTGCCGAACAGGATCGCGGTGGATTTGACGCCGATCTTGAGATCGTCGTCCCGGTCCACCATGGCGTACAGCGTGTCGTAGGCCACTATCCAGACCAGGCTGGCGATGAACAGCAACCAGGCCTGCTCGGGAAGTCGCCCTTCAATGGAGGTAAAGGCGAGCAGAATCCCCCAGCTGAAGGCGATGCCAAGCACGACCTGCGGCAGGTACGTCAGGCGCTTCATCAACGGGTAGAATGCGGCCACCGCGACCCCACCCAGCGCCATCCACCGGGTCAGCGGATTGAGAAATACGATCAGCAATGCTGCGATTGCCAACAGCACCGCTAACAGCAGCAGTGCTTCGGTTTCGGACACGCGATGCGCGGCCAGCGGCCGGTCCCGGGTGCGTTCGACATGCAAGTCGATGTTGCGGTCTGCGTAGTCGTTGATGACGCAGCCCGCCGCCCGCATGACCACGGTGCCGATCGTGAATATGATAATGAGATCGATGCTCGGCGTGCCGTTTGCCGCCAGCCACAAAGCGGCCAGGGTCGGCCACAGCAGCAGCAGGGTTCCAACCGGCCGGTCGAAGCGCATCAGCTGTGCGTAATCCGAAACGAAGGTAGGCATGGTGGGCAGCTTGGGACTCCTGGCGAATCGTTGTTCAGTTTAACCCCAACTGGTGATCACGGCTGCCTCAGGCGACGCGCCGGGAGCGGTTTGAAGATGCCCGCGCGAGTTGCTTTTTTGGAATGGCGCAAGTACTTTAGCGCGCCTCATCCGAACCGACCGATCAGGAGATGACCTCGGAATGCGCAAGTGGCAGTGTATCGTCTGCGGCTGGATCTACGATGAAGCCGAAGGCTACGAAGAAGAAGACATTGCGCCAGGAACCGCCTGGAGCGATGTCCCGGAAGACTTCGTGTGTCCGGAGTGCGGGGTCAGTAAGGAAGATTTCGAAATGATCGAGGTTGGCTGAGAAGCGCGCGTCAGCATGAATCTCACCAGCCGAATTCTGCTCGGTATGGGCGGCGGTGTCCTGCTCGGCGTCCTGTTCAAGGTTGCTGCATTCGACCCCTCACACTGGGCGGTTGATTTCGTTCTCAATGGCGTCATGAGTGTGGGCGGGACGTTGTTCATCGCTTCGCTGAAAGTCATGGTGGTACCGCTGGTTTTCGTGTCGCTGCTGTGCGGTGCCAGCTCACTCTCCGATGGCACCAGCCTCGGCCGGCTCGGCGGTAAGACGCTTGCCCTGTATCTGCTGACCACTGCGATTGCGATCAGCATGGCCCTGGCCCTTGCGCTGATCATCGCGCCGGGCGAGCGCGCTTCGGATGTGGCCCCGATGAGCTTCGATGCGGCGCCTGCGCCGGATCTCACCCAGGTCATTGTCGACCTCGTGCCCACCAATCCGGTGGCGGCGATGGCCGAAGGGAATATGCTGCAGATCATCGTATTCGCCATCATTCTGGGCATTGCGATCGCGCGGAGTGGCGAGCCGGGTGCTCGGGTAAAGAGTTTCTTCGAAGACCTGAACGGCGTGCTGATGAAATTGATCACCATGCTTATTCAGTTGGCGCCGTACGGCGTGTTCTGTCTCATGACCACACTGTTCTCCGAGATCGGCTGGCAGGATATTTTAAAACTCGGCGCCTACTTCCTGACGGTAGTGCTCGGCCTCGCGCTGCACCTTGGCCTGGTCTACCCGACACTGCTGTCGACACTCGCCCGGTTGAGCCCGATACGGTTCTTTACGAAGATGCGTGAACCGATGCTGGTGGCGTTCAGCACGGCGTCCAGCGGCGCAACGCTGCCGGTGACGCTGCGTACGGTCGAGCACCGGATCGGGGTCAACAACGAGGTCGCATCATTCGTGATCCCCCTGGGCGCGACGGTCAACATGGACGGCACCGCCATCATGCAGGGCGTTGCGACGGTCTTTATCGCTCAGTTCTACAACGTCGATCTGGTGATGACCGACTATCTGATGATCGTGTTGACCGCGACCATGGCGTCGATCGGTACCGCCGCGGTGCCCGGTGTCGGGCTGGTCATGTTGGCCATGGTGCTGACTCAGGTCGGGCTGCCCGTCGAAGGAATCATGCTGATCATAGGGGTCGACCGCCTGCTGGACATGATGCGCACGGCGGTGAACGTTACCGGGGATGCGACGGTGGCCGCGATCATTGCGCGCTCGGAAGGCCGGTTCGACGATCGGGTGTTCCTCGACCCTGAAGCCGGGCAGGTAGTTCAAAAGGGCTAGTGTCCTGCTCGAAACTCAGACGTTGCTGTAATCGCCTTCGGCGGGCGACCAGGTAGCAATCAATGCATCACTGCGCTCGGTGTCGTCGACAAGGACGCCGGCCATCTCGGACGCTTTGCCGATCAGGTGGGCGTGTGCGGTGAAATCGAGTACCCGGTAGCGCACTTCTCCCGTCTGGCGCGTACCGAGAATCTCGCCGGGACCGCGTAGCTCCAGATCTTTCTCGGCAATGGCGAAGCCGTCGTTGCTGGCGCGCATGACGTTCAACCGCGCCTTCGCCGATTCGCTGAGGGGCGCATGGTAAAGCAGTACACAATGGCTTTCGATGCTGCCGCGTCCGATGCGGCCGCGCAATTGGTGTAGCTGGGCGAGGCCCAGGCGTTCAGGGTTTTCGATCACCATCAGCGATGCGTTCGGAACGTCCACGCCGACCTCGATCACCGTGGTGGCCACCAATACATCGATGGAAGCCGCTTTGAACTCAGCCATGATCTGAGTCTTCTCGGCACTGGGCATCTGCCCGTGCAGCAGCGCAACCCGCTGTGGTGCCAGGCGTTCGCAGAGTTCGGCGTGGGTCGTCTGGACGTCGCGATAGTCGAGTGCCTCGGAAGCTTCGATCAAGGTGCAGACCCAGTACGCCTGTTGCCCCTGCCCGCACGCTCGTGCCACGCGCGCGATGACCTCGTCACGACGTGTATCGGCGACCACGGTCGTCGTGACCGGCTGACGGCCGGGAGGTAGTTCGTCGATGATGGAGACATCCATGTCAGCGTACAGGGCCATGGTCAAGGTTCGCGGAATCGGGGTGGCTGTCATGATCAACTGATGCGGTGAGCGTCCCTTGTCTTTCAAGGTCATGCGCTGGTGCACGCCGAATCGATGTTGTTCGTCGATCACCGTCAACGCCAGGTTGGCAAAGCGCTCGGTGCGCTGAAACAGGGCATGGGTGCCCACGGCCACCAAGGTGTCACCGGCCGCGAGGCGATTGCTTCGTTCGCGACGGTCCCTTTGCGACGCCCCGCCGGTGTGCAGCGCCACGTTGATTCCCAAAGGCGTCAGCCACTCCGAAAAGTTCAGATAGTGCTGCTCTGCGAGCAGTTCGGTAGGTGCCATCACGGCGGTCTGGCAGTCGTGCTCTGCGGCGCGAACGGCGGCGAATGCTGCCACCACGGTCTTGCCCGAGCCGACGTCGCCTTGGATCAGTCGTAACATCGGCCGGGGTTTTTCGAGGTCGACCAGTACGTCGGTAATGACGCGTCGCTGGGCGCCGGTCAACTGGAATCCCAGTCGATCACGAAGCTTTCGGCCGAGTTGCTGGTTGCGGGGTAACGGTCGGGTCTGTTCGGTGGCACGCGCGCGCTGGCGGCGTTTCATGACCAATATGCTGGCGAGCAGCTCGTCCAATGCCGCGCGTTCCCGAGCTTCGGCGAGGCTGGCGGCGGATGCCTCGACCGGAGGACGGTGCAGATAACGCAGTGCATCGGCGAGATTTGGGAAGGCGGTATGGTCCAGGAGATCGCTCAGGTCGCTCATACCTCTACAATCAGGAGGGCGCCAGTCTGCGAGACACCCAAGCGCCTGTTCCATGAGATTTGTGATGCGGGCCTGTCCGAGGCCTTCCGTGGTGGGGTAGATCGGTGTCAACACCGGTTCGGGAGGGTCTGGCTGAGCCGTGAATGCTCGATACTCCGGATGCACCAGCTCCGGTCCTTTGGGCCCCATGCGGACCTGCCCGAAGCAGCGCAGGAACATACCTGCCTTCAGGCCGGCTTGTTGGCGTTTGCTGAAATGGAAAAAGCGGAGCGTCAGGAAACCCGAGCCATCGGCCAGGGTGATGAGCCAGCTGCGGCGCCGGCCGTAGGCAATCTTTGAATCAATTACCTCGCCGGTTACCAGGCACTCCTGGCCGGGTACGGCTTGCGCCAGGGGGACAATCCGAGTTCGGTCCTGATAGCGGGACGGGAGGTGCAGCAACAGATCGTGAACGCTGTGCACGTTGAGCGTCGCCAACCTGGCGCTGAGAGCTGGTCCGACCCCGCGCAGCGACGTAACGCTGTCATCGATCTTTGGAGATTTGGCCACGCGTCAGGACGGGGCCACTACCATCACGGCATCCATTTCCACCAGGGCCCCGCGCGGCAATGCGCTGACGCCTACGGCAGCTCGTGCCGGGAACGGTTCGGTGAAGTGTCGGGCCATGGATTCGTTGACGGCTGCAAAGTCCCCCAGATCCGTCAGAAAAACGGTCACGCGGACAAAATCGTCGAGACTGCCGTCCGCCGCTTCGGCGACCGCACGCAGGTTCGTGATTACCTGATCTATCTGAGCGTCGATCGCCGCTGAGACGAGTTCCATGCTGTCTGGGACCAGGGCTATCTGGCCTGACAGGTAAACAGTCTCGCCCACCCGAACGGCTTGGGAGTACGTACCAATTGCTGCAGGCGCGGCGTCAGTCGATATGATCGTTCGCGCGGGCATGATCGGTCACTTGATAATTCGGCTGATGTTGTGGGTGTTTGGCAGAACCCGCAGGCGCCGCATGACCCGCGCCAGGTGGGTCCGATCGCGCACCAACAATTCGATCAACACACTCGACAGGCGTGAAGTGCGCTCATCGACCTTGATGTGTTCGATGCCGGCATCTTCCTGATTCACGGTTGAGGCGAGCTCGGCGATGACCCCCTGCTGGCGTTCAACCTCCAGTCGCAAGGCCGCGACATACTCGCCCTGCATGCTCTCCGACCAGCGCGCCGGAATGATCTCGTTGGGAGTGCGACGCCGAATTTCGGTCATGTTGTTGCAGGTCTCGATGTGCACCACGAACCCTTTGCCGGACGACATGTGTCCGACGACCGGATCTCCGGGAACCGGGTAGCAGCATTTGCCGTAGCTGATCACCAGGCCCTCGCTGCCGCGGATGGCCACCGGGCCGCCTCGTTCGACCGACACGGCGTCATAGTCGGGGTTGCCCTCGGCGAGCAGCCGTTGTGCGACCACGTAGGCCATGTAGTTGCCCATGCCGATCTCCTCGAGCAGATCGTTGAGCCGTCTCACGCCGAACTCTTTGAACACTTTCCGGAGGCGTCTGAAGTCGAGATCTTTAACGCTCGTATTCGCGTTGCCCAGCGAACGATTCAGCAGGCGCCGGCCGAGCGCAATGGACTGAGATCGCTTCTGAGATTTCAATGCGTGACGCACAGCGGTTCGCGCTTTGCTGGACACCGCGAAACTCAACCAGTCCGGATTGGGTCGGGCCTCCTTGGAGGTGATGATTTCCACGGTCTGGCCACTTTGCAGTTGCGAACTGAGTGGCGCGAGGTCGCGGTCGATCCGGCAGGCGACGCAGGTATTCCCGACATCTGTGTGGACGGCGTAAGCGAAGTCGACCGCGCAAGCGCCGCGTGGCAACTCGTAGATTTCACCTCGCGGCGAAAACACGTACACCTCGTCGGGAAACAGGTTGATTTTCAAGCTTTCGATGAATTCCAACGAGCTTCCGGCGCGCTGTTGCAGGTCGAGCAGATCGCTGACCCACTGTCGCGCGCGCGCTTGAGGCCCCGCATAGGTGGAGTCATCCGATTTGTACAACCAGTGGCCGGCGATTCCGTTGTCGGCTGTGGCATTCATCTGCCGGGTGCGAATCTGAACCTCGATGGGTACGCCATGCATGCCGAACAGGGTGGTGTGCAATGACTGATAGCCATTGGCCTTGGGGATGGCAATGTAGTCCTTGAACCTGCCGGCCACCGGCTTGTAGAGATTGTGAACCACGCCCAGCACGCGGTAGCACGCGTCGACCCGGTCGGTGACAATCCGAAAACCGAACACGTCCATGATCTCGTTGAACGGTTTCCGTTGGGTCTTCATCTTTTGATAGATGGAGTAGAGATGTTTTTCGCGGCCCACCACTTGCGCGTCGATACCTTCGCGACGCAGCGCCGTCGCAATCGATTGATCGATCTCTTCCATCAGCGCTTTTCGGTTACCCCTCGCGTTGGCGACCGCGCGCCCGATTCGGTCGGCACGCAACGGATACAGGGCCTTGAACCCGAGGTCCTCAATCTCCACCTTGATCGTGTGAATGCCCAGCCGGTTCGCGATCGGCGCGTAGAACTCGAGCGTTTCGCGTGCAATGCGGCGGCGTTTGTCGATTGGCATCACGCCGATGGTGCGCATGTTATGCAGCCGGTCGGCCAGTTTGACGAGGATAACGCGCAGATCTTTGGCCATGGCGATGGCCATCTTCTGAAAGTTCTCGGCCTGCGCTTCGGCGCGACTGTTGAAAATAGTTGTCAGCTTGCTGACGCCGTCGACAATCTCCGCGACCTCGGCGCCGAACTTTCGGCGCAGGGTCTTTTTGCCGACTTCCGCATCTTCGATGACGTCGTGAAGCAGCGCGGCCATCAGCGATTGATGGTCCATGCGCATCCCGGCGAGGATGTTGGCAACGGCCAACGGGTGGGTGATGTATGAATGGCCGGTACGGCGGAACTGGCCCTCGTGGGCTCGCGCTGCGTAATCGTAGGCGGCGCGCACTCGGCCGATCTGCTTTTCGTCGAGATAGACTTCGAGGGTCTCGACGAGAGAATCTATCGTAACGGGAGCGGCGACCCGGTCGCAGGAAGCCTCTTCCGCTAGACGCGAAGTTGCGTAGGATTCAAAACTCGCGCGTGCTTCCTTCATCAGCGAGGCCGAAGGGGATATCCAACCTTTCATCCTCCGACGCCGCATCTTGGACGTCAAGCATTTCGTCGTTGATCAGCCCCTCGGCGATTTCGCGCAAGGCGATCACTGTCGCCTTGTCGTTCTCGGGGTCGACCAACGGATCCACGCGCCCGCTGCTAAGCTGGCGCGCACGGCGCGTTGCCAGCATGACGAGCTGGAAGCGATTATCGACGTAGTCGAGGCAATCTTCAACGGTGATGCGAGCCATGAGGAAGGTCCTAGGTAAACCGGCGCGCGAGTTTACTCGATTGCACCGTCGTATGACAATAGTTCAGCGATGAGCGATCCGTGATCCGGGTGGGGGGCTTCGAGACCCTGGCGATGTGCCACCAGAATGGCCTCCAGCTCTGCGGCAGCGGTGTCGAAATCGTCGTTGACCAGCACATAGTCGAACTCGGCGAAGTGCGACATCTCGTTCACGGACGCCACGGTGCGGCGCCGGATGACCGCCTCGTCGTCCAGGCCGCGGTCGCGCAGCCGCTCCAGCAACGTGACGCGCGACGGCGGCAGGATGAACACGCTCAGCGCGTCGGGACATTCCATACGAATCTGGCGGGCGCCCTGCCAATCGATTTCGAGGACGACGTCGTGACCGGCGTCGAGTTCCCTGATGACGTCATTCCGGGACGTTCCGTAGTTGTGTCCGAACACCCACGCGTGCTCGAGGAACGAATTCGCCGCGCCCATCTCGAGGAACTGCTCAGGGCTGACGAAGTGGTAGTTCCTGCCGTCTATCTCCCCATTGCGCTGGGGTCGCGTGGTGTAGGAAACAGAAACATGAACGTTGGGTTGGCGCGCCACCAGCGCGTTCACCAAGCTGGTCTTGCCGGCGCCGGAAGGTGCCGCGATCATCAGGAGGACGCCGGTGGTACTCACTCGACGCCCTGCACCTGAACGGCCACGCGGGCGGGACATCCGAGTAGAACGCGGATATCGTTGGCGCCGGAGATCCCGGGATGCCCGTCCGGGGGCCCATCGGGGCCGGCTGAATAATAGATCATTCTGGTTATCGTCAAATTCGTGCCAAGCGCACTCGAGGGCGCCCTCGTCGTTGGTGGCTGCTGAACCCCCGCACGGACCGTTACAATTCTCGCACGACTCTGATTCCCCGCGTATCTCCCGGACTGCTGTAGCTTTCCCGGAATGTCATGCGTAGTTCGTGCTCGCTCGAGTCCCATGCGCTACCGCGCACGACATGGCTCGTGCAGTCAACGTAGCCACAGTCGCTCACCCACTCGGCAACGTTGCCAAGCATGTCACGCACACCAAAATAGTTCGCCCGGTAGCCTCCCACGGGGGCGCTGCGAACATGGCCGTCATCGCACCTGGAAAACCGCCACCGCCTGAACACCTTGTGAAACATCTGATCAGCGATGTTGCCTCGCTGACAGGGGTCACCCGTCGTCGCGCCGCGGATGGCCACGTACGCCCACTCGTGCTCAATTGGCAGGCGATACAGCTTGCCGGTCTCGCGGGTCAGCCACTGCGTATAGGCGACAGCCCGGCGCCAGCTCACGTTCGCGATCGGGTGCGCATCCGTGTCCATGCCCCTCACCGAGGGCAGACCGAGGCCGACGCTTTCCGTGTAGCGACGGAATTGGCCCAAGGTGATCTCGGTGACGGAAATCGCGAAAGGATCACTGATCATGATGGAACGCTTTTGCAGCGCCGTAATGCCCGTGCCGTCTCGTTCGCCAATGTCCACGCCACCGGCTGGTACGACGATGAGACGCGGGCCGACGCCACCGCCGCGAAGCGCGTCCTGAATCGTCTCGCCTCCCACGACGGTGTGGCGTTCCAGGCGCACATCGAGGGTCTTGCCCGTGTCATCCAGTCGAAACTGCATAAGCTGGGTTCGGAAGCCCACTTTCTGGGCGCGCACCTCGACGGCCCCGGTCGGCACCTTCACTCCAGGATGGTACGGTATGGCAGCGAGGTCGTCGCCGACGCGAACCGTCACTTGCGCGTCTGACGGCAATACGCGAACGGTCAACGCACCGAAGGCCCGTTGAAGTGTCACGTCGATGACGTTGACGCCCGTGCGCAGACGATGCATCTGCGTGTTGGGACGATACCCGGTCGCAGAAACTTCGATGCGATAGTCGCCCACCGGAAGGATGACTTTCGGTGCGTAGTCGGCCGGTACATCGAAAAGCCGGACGTTGGCGTGGGCGGGGTTAGTCCGCACGGTGAGTTCAGCGCGGTCGAGAAGGTTGAGTTCCACGACCAGTTCGGTCCTATCGTCAGGCAGCACATCAACGGATTGGTTGATCGTTGCGCGGCCGAAGATCTCCAGTTTCACGTCGTGCTCTCCAGCCGTAATGGGGTCGATCGTCAATGGTGTGACCTGGTCGAGCGGTTCGCCATCGACGGTTGTCCTCGCTCCCGCCGGATTGGTTGCCAGCAGCAGAACTCCGAAAGCTGGCACGAGGTCGACGACCATTTCCAAGTGGTCTCCCCGTGCGATGGCAATCTCACGAACGTAGGGCGGATGGAAACGGTGTCGTGCCTGCAGCATGTAGTTGCCGGTAAGGAGTGCGTCGATCCGAAGCGGAGACCGGCCTCGGGCGACGCCGTCGAGCAACACTTCCGCACCTTCGGGCGTGGTCTGCACGTGCAGGCTACCCGCCCCCAGGATGATGGGTTTGATGATGCCGACCTCGAGAGTCCACCAATCCGTCACCGCCCAGACAACAATCACGATGCCCAGAATCGTCAATCGACTTTTATTGACTCGATCTACCAGCGCAAACTCGCCGAAACGTTCGAACAGGGTAGCCGATTCATTCGACGTTCTGCACCTGCTCGCGGATTTGCTCGATGATCACCTTGAGATCGATCGCGCGCTGGGTTGCGTCCAGCTGGGCGGCTTTGGAGGCAAGGGTGTTGGCTTCCCGGTTGAATTCCTGCATCAGGAAATCCAGAC
>SMWF01000036.1 GCA_004357385.1 Gammaproteobacteria bacterium
CTTTTTACTGTTTTTCTATTACCAGGTGTTGGGCTAATGCGACGCGGCTGGAAACCAGCCCCGCGGTTCATGCCGAAGTCCGCCGCCAGCTCGACGAGCGTCACGCGGAACGTCAGACCTCCTTGACGTAGCGTCCGGGTGCCGGGTCCAGCACCGGGTAAGATTCAGAGCCCAACTGCGTCGTGCTGGGCGCCTTTTCTCCGGAACGTTTCTTCAACCAGCGCAGCCAGTGTTCACGCCAGTCGCCGGGATGTTCTTCGGCCTGGTCCATCCAACTCGACGCCGTGGCCGGTAGCTCGGTTCCGGTCCAATACTTCAGGTGCGGATTGCCGGCCCGGGCGCTGATGGTCTGGGTATGGTTCTGATTGGTCAACACGAAATCGATGTGGCCGCCGAACAGCTGAGTACTGCGGTAGCAGGCGGTCCAGGGGGTGATGTGATCGGTACTGCCGGCCATGACGTAGATGTCGTAGCTGATGCTGCTCAGATCGACGCGCTGTCCCAGCAGGCGTAACTCGCGCTTGGCGAGCTTGTTGTGGAAGGACAGATCGACGATGTCCGCGTGAAATGCCACGGGCAGCCGGGAGTAGTCCATGGACCAGAACAACAGCGGGTGGATGGGCGGATGTTCTCCCATCAGGTAGTTGCTACGCAGGAACGCCATCACGTTCTCTTCCGGTCGCAGCCAAGCGAACATTTCGAACACGTCTTTTTCGCCGAATATGCCCTGACTGCGAACGCGGTTTTTCTGCGTTTCAATTGACTGTTCACTGACGAACAAACCGAAGTCCGAATCGATCGCTCGATTGTCGAGTACGTTGATGAACAGGGACAGGGATTCGAGCCAGTCGTCCTCACGCGCCGCGAGCACGCCGGCGGCGGCGGCTGTGGTCAGTCCCCCTGCGCACACACCGATCAGATTGATCTTGGGTTGCGCGGTGATCTCGCGGATCGCCCCGATCGCCCGGATGACGCCGCCTGCGTAGGTATCCAGGCCCCAGTCTTTCTGTTGTTCAGTTGGATTTCGCCAGCTGATGGCGAACACGGGTATGCCTTTGGACAGCAGGTGCTGGAACAGGCTACGGTCCGGTGTGAGGTCGCCCAGATAGAAGCGATTGACCTGGCTGAAGACGTACAGCAGCGGGGTGACGTGAGATTTCTTCTTCGTCGGCTGGTACTGGATCAATTCGAACAGTTCGTTTCGATGCACCACCGCTCCCGGGCTCGCCGCGACGTCCGTGCCGAGTTTGAAGGCGTTGCGATCGGCCACGGCGGGGTAGCCGTGGTTGTGACGAATGTCGTCGAGGTAGTTGCGGAATCCGGTCACGATGCTTTCGCCCCGGCTTTCCCAGGCGCGTTTCAGCGCAGCCGGATTACCCACGAAGGTGTTCATTGGCGCGACGAGATCCTTCGCGATGTCCAGAACGAAGCGTGCCCGCTCGTGATTGATGCCTTCCAGTTCGGACTTCTCGAGCCATTCATCCAGGGCCCGGCTCCAGGCGAGATACGACTGGCCGAGCCGCCGGAACAGGGGGTTGGTTCGCCACGCTTCGTCCTGAAAACGGCTGTCGCCCGGGGCAGGGGCGATGTCGCTGCGCCCGAGACCAATCGCGACGAGATCCCGCAGCAAACTCTGGCTCACCTCGAAGACCGTGCGTGGCTGGCTGGTGGCGCGTTCCCAGATGAGCTGCGCCGCGTCCAGCAGCTCCTTGCGATCGACCGCCAGGGCGGATGTCAGCGCGATGCCGCCGCGCTGATCCGCGAGTTGGTCGATCGGGTTGGCGGATTCCGCCATGGCCTATTTCTCCATGCTGGCCGACGGACCAGTCTGCCCAAGGACTGTCACGGGATCAACCGAGGATGACTCAATCCGGCAAGCCGAGCACCCGCTTGGCAATGATGTTGCGCTGTACCTCGTTCGTGCCGCCGTAGATGGTCGTGGCCCGGCTAGCCAGCCACTCCCGGGTCGTTTCCCGTTCGTTGGCATCGAAAGATTCACCGTCCCAGCCCAGGCCGCGGGTGCCCATGAGCTCGCGCTTCAATTCCGCAGCGTCCTGCTGCAGGCCGGCACCGTAGAGCTTGAATATCGACGTGGCCGCACCAGGCGTCTTACCCGATCTGTTCTCGTGATTCGCTCGTTGCGCGGTGAGCTTGAAAGCCGCGCTGTTCATTTCATGACGCAGCACCCGGTCGCGAACGTCCGGATTGGCGATGCGCTGATCGACCTCACCCAGATACTGTTTGGCGGTGCGTACCAGCCCCGATTCGCCGGCTCGGGCGCGGCCCGCGCCGGACAGCCCGCCAATGCCCGAGCGCTCGTACTGCAGCAATCGTTTGCCGATCGTCCAGCCGCGGTTCAGTTCACCCACCAGATCCTGTTTGCGGGCAGTTGCATTGTCGAAGAACGTCTCGCAGAAGGGTGACGTGCCACTGATCAGGCGGATCGGTGTTACCGTAACGCCCGGTTGGTCCATGGTGAGCAGAATGAAGCTGATGCCGTCGTGCTTGGGCGCCTCGAAGTCAGTGCGTACCAGTGCAAACATCCAATCGGCATAGGTTGCACCCGAGGTCCAGATCTTCTGGCCATTGATCAGGAAGTGATCGCCCTGGTCCTCCGCGCGCGTGCGCAGCGAGGCGAGATCCGAACCGGCATTCGGCTCGGAGTAACCCTGGCACCATTGCACTTCCCCGCGGGCGATCCTGGGCAGGTGTTCGGCGCGCTGCTCATCGGTGCCGAATTCGAGCAGGGTCGGTCCGATCATGCTGATGCCCATGCCCATCAACGCCGGGCGCGCACGAATTTCGGCCATTTCCTCCGCCAGTATCTGCGCTTCGGCACCGCTCAGACCCGCGCCGCCGTACTCAACTGGCCAGGTCGGCACGGTCCAGCCCCGCTCGGCCATTCGATCCAGCCAGGTCCGCGTGTCGGGTTCCAATTCGATCTTGGTGCTGCCGGAGGCGGTTTGCCCAGGGCCACGTGCACCCTCCGGGCAGTTGTCGGTAAGCCAGACGCGCACCTCGGCGCGGAAATTCTCGAGCTCGGCCATGCGTTCCCCCTGCTGCTGCCCGGCTCGCAAGCGTACTGGATTCTGCGGGGGAGGAACAAGTCGGCTTCAGTCTGCTGGCGCAGGCTGTGCGCGTTCCTCCTTGACCCAGAACATCATGATGAGTCCGGCGATGAGCAGCACCAGGATTGAGCCGAAACCGACGCGCTGGCTGTCGAATATGTCCGTGGAGAACGCGACCACAATGGGTGCAACGAAGGTGGTGACCTGGCCCGACAGTGCATACAAACCGAAGAACTTGGTCATCTCGGCTTCTGGAGCGATACGTGCCAGCATCGTCCGGCTGTTGGCGTAGGCCGAAGTGATGAACAATGCAAACAGCACCGAGACCCCGATATAGGCGAGTTCCGGAATGGTTCTGAAGAAGGCGAAATCCCAGACGGGTTGATCGAGGCCGTCGAATTCGATGAACAGCAGGCTCGTCGGCGTGATGGAGATCGCGGCCAGCAACGCAATGCTGTTGCCGGCAATTGTGAAGATGATCGCTTTACGCGACCCAAAGCGATCATCCAGAACGCCGCCGATGAGTCCGCCTGCGATGGCAAACACCGTCAGAAAGATTCCGACCAGCAGCCGTTCGGCCCCGCCCCAGCCGAACACGCCCGAGGCATAGATCATGCCGAAGGTCATGATCGCCACCTTGCCGTCGTTGAACAGCATTCGCGCGCCCAGGTAGGTGGCGAGGTTGCGATAGTGGCGCAGTCGCCGCAGCGTGTTCAAGACATCGGCAAGTCCCTCGCGGACCGCTTGTCGCGCGCTTGTGCCGGACCCTGGCTGATCCGGCGTGAACAGAAACAATGGGATCGAGAAAACCAGTACCCAGACAGCGGTAATCGGAGCGGCGATGCGGACATGCTCGAACTGCTCCGGATCGAGGCCGAACAAAGGTGCGGCAGGTATAAAACTCCAGTCGAAGGTTTGTGCAGCCGGCAGTGCGAAGGCATAGAGCATGACGACCAGGATTACCAGCGCGCCGCCATTGCCGAGACTCAAACCCAGGCCCGAAAGCCGGCCGAGTCGCGGGTAGGGAACGATGGACGGTAACATGGCGTTGTGAAACACCTCGGAGAACGCCGATCCGGTTCCAGCAATCGCCAGTGCGATGGCAACGGTGACGATGCCCGGCCCGGATTCGCCCGGTACCGTGTACCACAGCAGCAGGATTGCCGGCGCCATGATCACGACTAGCACGCCGATCCAGGGTTTGCGGCGCCCGACCTTGTCCGCGATGGCGCCCAAAAACGGCGCGAGACAGGCGGTCACGATGCCGGCGAAACCGTTGATGTAACCCCATATTGCCTGACCGCGGATAGGATCGCCGATCACCTCGGTGGAAAAGTACGGGCCGAAGATGTAGATCACCATCAGGATGTAGTAGGGGTTGCGAGCCCATTCGAACAGGGCCCAGCTGACCTGGCCGAGGCGGCCGCTAGGTAGCGGTGCTTGGAGTGCGGGGGGAATGATGTGCTCCAGCACGGCGCGAACGTGCGCCAAAACCGGCGCAGCTTATCACCAAAGCGTGCGCGTTCGCGCCACCTGCGGCGGTAACGCCTGGAGTCGCTACTTCTTGCGCCAGCCGCCGGTCGCCGGTTTGATGTAGTTGCCCGCGGCGGTTCTATCCAGGGCTTTCTGCCCCGCCAGCGCTTCTACGTCGGCCATGGAAATCCCGTTCTTGGTGGCGATCTGCTGGTACTTTGCGCGCCGTTTGGCGTTGACGTCTTTGACCAGGGCACGCACCTCGGCGTTCGCGGCGCCGGTGACGCTACCGAGGTAGCCGTTGGCCTGCTCGCCCACCTGACCCTGTTGTTTGGCCGCATCGAGGGTGATCCCCCAGGCGGTCAACGGGGCGCACAGCACGCCGATCAGCAGCAGTATCTTCGCGTGTGAGGTCATTGCAGCAGTCATGGGCTTCACCTAAAAAATGTCGCTGTCGTCGGCAAAAATATCGTCGAGTTCCCTGTCGACCTTCACCAGGATCTCGTGCTTGATATTGACGTTCAGATTGATGGTGATCGGTTCGTCCGTGGCCACTTTGATGGTGGGCGTACATGCGGAGAAAAGGAGCGCCGCCATCGTCACGACCGCGACACGAACGGGCACCGTGCGAAAAGCATTGCGGGTAGCGGTGCGGGTCATTGGCATGCGCCTGCGTGATTCGACCTGACAAAGATACCAGTTAATGGCTGAACGAAACATTAACGGTTGAGCTTGTTCTGGATGCCCTGACGAAGCTCGTCGGACAAGCGCAGCGACCGCAACAGGTCCGGTAGGTTCTCCGTGACGTTCAGATTGTAGTGGATCGTCCGGCCGCGCTCGACGGCAGGATTGTTGCCGACCAGGCTAACGGCAACGCTTAGGGTTCCGTCCTCGGCGTAATCCACGGTTGCGGACAGCGTCTGGTAGTTGAAATCGTCGAGCGCGCGAAGTGCGAAGTCGAGCCCGGGCTGTTGTGCGGCGGCGACTGCCGCGGCCGCCCCGGCGTATCGGATCACGCCGCCCGGCGGTTCCGATTCGAGCCGGCCCTGGGTCACGGACAAGAGGTTGTTGGTGAGGGTGACGGGAATGATGCCGCTCAAAAGACCAGTGCCGGTGATGTCCTCGCCTTCCAGGGCGAGCACTTCGACGAGCGACAGCTTGCTGATGTGCAGATTGAACGCCGTGTTGCCCGGGTCGATCGCGTAATGAAAGGGTGACGTATGGAACGCACCGCCTAACGTGCGACCGCGGAGGGCGGAGACATCCAGAAGATCCTCGTTGGCGGAGAAACTGAGGTGAAGGTCGCTGACTGGGATGCCCACGTCTAGTTCACCGACCCTCAGATCGTCGCTGTGAGCGTGCCAGTTGCCATTGCGATAGACCAGCGCAATGGTACCAGCGGCGTGGCGAAATGGATTCTCCGCAGCAATCCCCCCGAGGTCGACCAACCCGACGCTCAATGTGGCATCCACTACGAATGCTGGACGGGTCTGCCAATTGGCCGCCCCCTGGAGGTCCAAGCGGCCGGAGACCAGATCGAAGACTTCGCCGGGAGATTCCCCCCAACCGGGTAGGATGGAGGCCAGCAGCGGCGCGTCGACGGCGATGTCCCCAACGGCTTGTGCCTGGCCGGTCCCACGCTCGAGATGGTGACTCAGCCGAATCGGAAGTTTGACCGTGGTACCCGGCGCCGCGAGGGTTATGGTGCCGCTGATCTGCTCGTCTTCGAAGCTGCCGGTCACGTCG
This sequence comes from Gammaproteobacteria bacterium, assembly GCA_004357385.1. GTDB lineage: Bacteria > Pseudomonadota > Gammaproteobacteria > Pseudomonadales > Azotimanducaceae > SMWF01. Next base: position 6,288 of record SMWF01000036.1, read on the forward strand.
AAAAGGCCTGGGATTCGCCGGGCACCGAGCCGGGTGATGCCGCTCAGGCGGCCGTTGAAACTAACGCGGCTGGCTTCGATGACTACTGGATCGATGTCCAACCAGCCACCCTCGAATCCGACGATCGTGCCGGCAACGGATGCCTCGGAAACTGCCAATTCCAGGCCGCCGCGAATGCTCAGCCGGTCGCCGCCATAGCTGATCACGAGATGGGTCGGATTACTCAGCTGCACCTCGAGGCTTGGTTCGTCCAGCAAACCGATCGTCATGGCCGTAGCCTCACTGAGCGCAACGGACCACTGATCAGCCCGGTAGGAAAAGTTGCCGCGGGTGGATAAATCCGCTCGCAGCGGCAGGTCACCCTTCCAGTCCAGCGTGAATGATCCCTCGGCCGAGACCCGCGGTGGCGCCTCGTCCGGCGAGTGATCCGGAGCGTCATCCGGGGCGTAGTAGTGCACCTCGAAGTCGGCATCGAGCCGCGCCGTATCGGTGGAGACATTCAACAGGGCGTCGAGCAGCTCGAACTCCGTGGCTGTCAGGTGCACGGTACCGATCAGATCGGCGGCACCGGACGCCGCGATACGACCCTCGATGCTGACCCGTGCTGCGGGGCTATTGGGGAGGGTTACCGTCACAGCAACCGCCCCCGCCCGTTCTATATGCCCGGCCAACGCAAGCCCCTCGAGGTCCCCGTCGGCGATGTTTACGAACCGGTATGAAATTTCTTCCGCGTTCAACCCGAATTGGCCGACCACGTGAACGCTCGGCGCCTCGAGCCGAATCTCGACCGAGTCCAGCTCGATGCGATCGGTCGGTATGTAATCCCATAGCAGGCTTGGTGGAGGAATGGCGAAGCCGGTGTCGATTCCGGTGGGTTCATCGGACGCTGCGGAGGACAATTGCCGGATAGTCAGACGAGCAGCGCGGAACAGCTCGAGGCGCCCGTTGAGCAGACCACGGGGCTGATACTCCAGCCGGGCGTCCGCCAGGCCGACCTGTAGGCCGTTCAACTCGAACTCGAACCGCTCGATCTCTAACGCATGGAGGTCCGGATGTGAGACTACGACGACTACATGCTCGGCTCCTTCGCGCTCCAACATTGCGATTGTGAGGTGGGGCACCCACCAGGGCAGCGTCGCATAGGCCAGTGCAGCGACGGCGATGATGAGCATTGTCACGTAAATCAGGGTGCGCATTGTCCTGAACCTAGCGAGCTTGGGCTGATTATTCGTGTCGCGCTTGCGTTCGTCGAGGCCCGGGAATAGCGTGCGGACGAATGGCTCGCTGAAACGAAGGAGCACGACGATATGTCAGATGCGATACGCGGTAGCTGTCTCTGCGGTGCGGTGGTGTTCGAGGTTTCGGATGTCACTCCGATTCAGTATTGCCACGCCAGGCGTTGCCGCAAAGCGACGGGCTCGGCGTTTGCTCCGGAGTTGCTTGCCCCGGAGGCGTCGCTGCGCTGGCTCAGTGGGGCGGAGCAGGTACGCGAATATGAAGCGCCATTGCTGGACAGCCCGCCGGCGTACCGGCGGGCGTTCTGCAACACCTGCGGCTCGCCGCTGCCGAACTCGATCGGAAATGTCCCATTCGTGGCGCTGCATGCCGGTGTGCTGGACGATGATCCAGGTTCGCGTCCGTTTCGACATGCGTTCGTGGATCAGAAAGCCTGTTGGCACGAAATTGTCGACGATCTGCCCACGTACCCTGGGCGGCCGCCTGTGCCGGAGGAATATGGCGGATGAGTGGCAGCGTCGAGCCGGAGCTGTTTGAGACCTTTGACGAATGCGACCGGCCCCTGGGATTGAAGCCCCGCGCGCAGGTGCATCGTGAAGGCATCTGGCACCGCGCGGTGAACGTGTTTCTGTTCGACGACCGTGGGCGGCTGTATATCCAGCAGCGTTCAGCATGCAAGGATGTGGGTGCGGGTTTGTGGGATCTGAGCGCGGCGGAACACCTGCAGCCTGGGGAGAATTTCGAACAGGCTGCGCAGCGCGGGCTGATGGAGGAGTTGGGCGCGATGGATGTCGTCTTGACCGCGTATCCTGGGATCTATCGAACCAAGCTCGAGCAGGACGGCGTGCGCGACTGGGAAATCCAGCGTTGCTATTACGGCCGATACGCGGGTCAGATCACAATCGATCCAGACGAGGTCGCTGAGGTGCGCCGCGTTGGCCGGGCGGCCCTTGCGGCGGCGCTGGCGCAGGGCCCGAACAGCCACACCCCTTGGTTCAGGCAGCGGGTTCGCGACGTCGACCTGCTGACCAGCGGCTGGCACGGATGAGCCCTAGTACAAGCGACGCGCATCCCGGGTGAACGCGCGCCGCGAAGCCCGCCACATGTAGAACATGTGGCCCCCTTCGTAGCCGGCGAAACGGATGTGGCGGGCCGGCGAACTGCCATCTGTAAGCTGCTGCAGCAGGTGTTTCGATTCGAAGTACGGGGTGACCAGGTCGTACACTCCGTGGACGACCAATAGCTTCATATCCGGATTCATGGTCAGCCCGACGGCTAGATCGTCGGTTGCCCCCGGCGGAACCGGAGCGCCGCTATGGTCGTCGCGCCACTGCCATTTCCGGTTTACTGCGTAATTCAACAATTCGTAGGTTCGCTCGGAATTGACGCCTAGATTCTCCCGGATGTGGGTGTTCGCCGCGGCGACGTAAATCCGGTTCAACCCGCCCAGAGTGGGATCCACGCCCTCGAATACGTCACTGGCCGGAAACGGGTCTTCGGTGGTGGTCGCCGCGTCGTACCAGCCAAGCACCTTGTGTTCATCGCGCAGCAGTTCGCGACAGAAGCTCACCCGGTCGATGCGGCCTCCACGCGACGCGAGCAGTCCCGCATCCAGTCCAATCCAGCGCGCGAGTTCGTTTGTCGCCTTGCGCCGGGCGGCAGCTGAAGCGGTACCCCCGAGCGCGTTCGCCGGCAGATAATCGGCAAGCGCGAACCGTTCGGCGCGGCGCAGGAAATCCGCCAGCGGCTCACCGGCTCGTGCCTGAGGGGCGCGGCCATGGAATCGCGCGGCTGCGGCGAATGACGGAATGGACATCGCGGCGGCCAGCGAGTTGAAGCGACCTGCGAACAGGGTGTCCCATTCGAACACGGGTGAGATGAGGATGGCGCCGCTCAACCCGACTCCGGCCTGCTCTTGAAGCATTCGCACCAGCCGGCCGACTCGATACCCACCATAGCTTTCGCCGGCCAGATGGATCGGCGAACTCCAGCGGCCCTGTTTGGAAAGAAACCCCGAAATGAAATCGCAGAGTGCCTCCAGATCTTTGGCTACGTCCCAGTAAAACGTGTCCTCTGCCGGATTCCCGGATTTATCGGAGTCACCGCTGTTCTTGTCGACCCTCTGTTCGGGCGTAGTCCGGCTGAGGCCTGTTCCGACCGGGTCGATGAACACCAGATCCGTGAACGGCAGCCAGGACTCGGCATTGTCCACCAGACGGACGGGTGAGGCGGGCAGGCTGCCATCCGCGGGAGTATCGACGCGTTTCGGGCCGACGGCGCCGACATGCAGGTACGCCGACGCAGCGCCGGGTCCGCCATTGAATACGAAGGTGAGCGGTCGCTTGGTTGCGCGGCTGTTGATCCGGGCGCCGCGGCTACTGATTCGATAGTAGGTGTGGAACACCCGGGCTGATTCGCGTTCGTCCTTGAACAGGGGCAGCCAGCCGGCGGTGGCCTGATAGTTCAGCTTGCGGCCACCGGCCATCAGCGAGCCTCGCGACTCGAAGGTCTCGTGTTCTGCCGGCGGCGCCTTGGTGGGTGCCTGCGCGTCTGCTTGATCTGTCATCGGGGTCTCCACTGGATGGGTCGTTAGTGTGTCTTGTAACGGGGCCGGTTTCGAGCGCGCGGGTATGCTAGGCGCGCTGGTCGAGTTCGCGTAAGGTGAGGTCACCTTCGCGATCAGACCACCCGTGGCTTCCCTTTATCTCGCCGAATCGAGATGGTTGCGCCTCACCGCATTTAGCGCGCTGTACGCGGCTCAGGGTATCCCCATTGGGCTGCTGAGCATTGCCATTCCCGCCTGGCTGGCGGATCGCGGAATGGCGCTCGGGGAGATCGCGGCCTACACAGCGATCGTCAGTTTGCCGTGGGGGTTCAAACTGATTGCCGGTCCGTTCATGGACCGCTTCGCGTTTTTGCCGATGGGACGGCGTCGTCCGTGGGTGCTGGCTGCTCAAGGGGGGCTGACCCTCGCCTTGCTGCCGCTGCTCTGGGCCCCGGACCCCTTGTCCAATCTGTTCGCGCTGACCGTCATGGGCTTCGTGATCAATTGCTTCTCCGCGGTCCAGGACGTCGCGGTGGACGGCATGGCCATCGACATTCTGCCAGCCGACGAACGCGGGCGCGCCAATGCGTTGATGGCGTTCGGGCAGGCGGGCGGGTTCTCTCTATTCGCTGCTGTGTGTGGAACCTTGCTGAGCCGCTCCGGGTTGCCGGCGGCGGCCCTCGCGTGCGTGCTCGGCGTAGGCCTGATTTTTCTGTTTGTGACATTCACCCGCGAACGCCTCGGGGAACGCCTACTGCCCTGGAGTGAGGGGGAAGCAGCCGCTAGGACGGTTGCGCCAGAGCGTGACTTCAGATCGATTTTCGGAAAATTGCTGAAGGTGCTGTTTCTGCCCATGAGTTTGCTGCTGACCCTGACCGAAACCATGAACAGGTTTCGCGACGGTATCGCAGTGAGCGTCTTTCCGGTCCTCGCGGTGCAGGAGTTGGGCTACTCGCTGGAGGTGTACACCCAGTTCATCGGCGTGGCCGGTTTCCTGGCCGCGGTCGTGGGCATCGCGTTCGGACCAATGATCGATCGTTACGGTGCGAAGCGGTTGATCATGGTGGGTCTTGTAGGCGCAGTGACGCTGAGCTATACCGTTGCCGCGACCGCGTCACTGTGGTCGATCACGGGGTACATCGTCACGGCCTGGATCCTGGCAAGTGTGTTTGGCCAGATTCTGTTCATTGGCTTGATCGCCCAGTACATGAACATCTGCTGGTCGCCGGTTGCCGCGACCCAGTTCGCCATCTACATGTCGTTGGCCAACCTGGCCCGTTCCATCGGCGGTGGCTTGTTCGCGTTGGTCGCGGCGAAGTTGAGCTACGTTCAGGACTTTCTGCTGATGGGCACGCTGCTGCTACTGGCTGGCGTGAGCCTGTGGCGCTTCGATCTGGACAGTCATCAACGGCGTCTCGACGCTCTGGACACCGACTCAGCCGGGGTCGGACTCCGCGCCGGAGCCAATCCGTAACAGGCCCCGAAACGCGCCGCCAGCCTTTCCGCCTTCCTGCACTACCCGGTGCACTTCGTCCACAATCGGCATCTCGATGGCGTATTCCCGGGCCAACTCTTTCACCGCGGGCACGCTCTTGACGCCTTCGGCCACCATGTTCATTTCGGCAATGATTTCGCTCAGCTCGCGTCCTTTACCGAGTTGTTCGCCAACGTAGCGGTTGCGGCTTTGCGCGCTGGTGCAGGTGGCGACCAGGTCGCCCATTCCCGCGAGACCGGCGAAGGTGGCGGATTTTCCACCCATGGCCATGCCAAGGCGGCTCAGCTCCGCCAACCCGCGCGTAATGACGGCCGCCCGTGTGTTGTCGCCGGCCCCCAGGCCATCGCCCATTCCTGCCGCAATCGCGATGATGTTCTTCAGCGCGCCGCCGAGTTCGCAGCCGATCACGTCGGTGTTGGTGTAGACGCGGAACAGACCCGAGTGGAACACCTTCTGCAGGGCTTTGACGATCACCTCGTCTTCCATGGCGATCACGCTGGCTGCGGCGAATCCGCTCATGATCTCCCGGGCCAGATTGGGACCGGTCAAGACGCCGCTTGGATGCCCCGGTAGAACCTCGTCGATGATCTGGGTCATGCGCAGTCTGGAGCCCTGTTCGAGCCCCTTCGACAAGCTGATGACCGGGACCCAGGGGCGGACGTAAGGCGCGGCTTCCTCCAGGACGCCGCGAAAACCCTGGGACGGGATGCCAACGACCAGGACATCCGCCTCGCGTGTGGCCTTCTCCAGATCCGCGGTGGCGGTGAGCTTGGCCGACAGTCGCGCGTCAGGCAGGTAGGTCTTGTTGGTGTGCTGTTCGTTGATCTCGGCAACCGTATCGCGGTTGCGCGCCCACAGCAGCGTGGGCGTGTTTCTGGCCAGCAGCGAGCCCACGGTGGTTCCCCACGAGCCGCCTCCCAGGAGTCCGATACGAAGCTGCATGGTGTATTCCGCCTCTGCGTGGATTAGGAAAGTCGACTACCACAAACTACGGACAGCGCCATTGCAGCAGTGTGAACGGCGGGTCCGCCTCGCGGTGATGCTCAAATACCCGAACCACGTCGGCGCCGATCGACACCTCCTGTTGGGGATCACCCAGCAAGTTGCCCACCATGCGGATCCCGTCGGCGTCGGGAAATTCGACCAGCACGACGAGATAGGGGCCCTGGTCCTTGAGCGCCGGGTGCACCGGATGCCAGACGCGTTCGTAGCTGTAGATGCGCGCCTGGGCGTCGAGTGGTTCGAAACTCAGCTCGGAACTCAGGCAGCGGTGGCAGATCCACTCCGGCCCCCACTGCCAGCCCTGGCAGTTCGCACAGCGTTGCGCGACCAGCTGGTCCGCGGCGAGGGCTTCCCAATACGGCGTGTCGAGCCCGTCGGGTGAGGGGGCCGGCGCGGGCAATCCGGGGGCCAGATACGCGCTGCTCACAGTGTCTCTTCCGCGCCGAAGATGCAGGCGCTGACCGGAGTCACCATGGGCCCTGAAATCACCATCGAGACCTTGGCATCGGGTACCTGGCTGGTCGACTGACCGCGGATCTGGCGCACGGCTTCGATGTTCAGCCCCAGACCGTGCATGTAGCATTCCGCCAGGTTACCGCCGCTCGTGTTCAGTGGTAGCGCACCGCCAGGCGCAAGAAAATTGTCTTTCTTGAAAAAATCGTTGACCTCGTCCAGTGCGCAGAAACCGTGCTCAACGATGCTCATCAGAACGCCGCCAGTGAAGTTCTCGTAACTCTGCAGCACGTCGACATCGCTGGAATCGACCTCGGCCATCTCGTAGAGCCGCGGCACCAGGGTTTTGAAGGTAGAGGTCGCGTAGTCTGGCGTGTTGTGAACCGGCGCGCCCGCCCGGTAGTGGGAGCCCGCTACGGCGCTCAGCAGATAGCATGATGGATGATCGAAGTCCGCGGCGCGCTCGCCCGCCACCAGCACCAGGGCCGCCGCACCGTCGTTCTCCAGACAGCAATCGTAGAGATGGAACGGTTCCACGATCCAACGCGACTCGTCGTAACCGGTTTCGTCAAGGGGACGGCCGTGCATGACCGCACGAGGATTGTTCTGCGCGTGGTGATACGAAGCAAGAGAGATGGCTCGTAACGCCGATTGTTCCACGCCGTGGTCGTGCATGAAGCGCTGTACCTTCATGGCGAACATCTGCCCGGGCGACATCAGCCCGTAGGGAATCGTGTGCGCGAACTCGCCGGCGATCGCGTTCCGGCGTGGCCCCTGACCAAAGCGTCCGAATTGACCCTGGGCCAGTGCGCGGAACACCACGACACAGTCAGCCATGCCGGTTGCGATGGCTGCCGCGGCATTGCCGATGGCGCCCGATCCGCCGCCTCCGCCTCCGCCCCACTGCATGTTGGCGAAGCGCAGTTCGTTGCAACCCAGCGCGGCGGCCAGGCGTGACGGATCGCTGCGGTCGTTGCTGAATGACGCGAAACCGTCTACGTCCTTCGGCGAGATTCCGGCGTCCTCACAGGCGCGGATGATCGCATCCAGGGCCAGCTTGAACTCGGGATCGGGTGACTCACCGCGCTTGTAGTACGGCGTTTCGCCGACGCCGACGACTGCTACGGATCCGCGCAGCGATCTGCTCTCAGGCATAAACGGCGGCGTCCGCGTGATGCGTGTAGCGTTCGGGAACCTTGAAGCCGAAGATCCGGGCCGCGTTCAGGCCCAGAATCTGGGCGCGCTCCGCATCGTTCAGGTTACCCATGGTGCGCTCAATAGCCTGGGCGGAATGGGGCCACGTGCCTTCGTGGTGAGGGTAGTCGTTAGCCCACATGAAGTTACCAACCAGGCCGTGCTCACGTGCCAGATCGAGTCCGGGTTTGTCCTCCTGGAAGGTCGCGAAGCCGTGCGCCTTGAAGCATTCGCTGGGCAACATTTTAAGTTTGGGGCGCGTGAACATGTGGTGTTTGCGGTGCGCTTCATCCATGGCGCACAGTGCCCAGGCCACCCAGCCGATGCCGGCTTCGACACTGCCGAAGCGCAACCCCGGAAACTTTTCGAGCACGCCGGAGGCACACAGATTCGCAATCGGTTCCATGGTCGGCGCCAGGGAATGCACCGCGTAGTTGATGATCGCGCCGCCATTGCCGCGGGAGGTTCGTGGGTCGCGACCCGTGGAAACGTGAAACGTCATGGGCAGACCAGTTTCTTCGATCACCGCCCAGAGCGGCTCGAACTCCGGAAGATTGTAGTTCAGCGCCTCATGGTCGGGCGCTCCCCAGACCGGTTTGCAAGGCAGGGACAGACCTCGAAATCCCAATTTAGCGGTCCGCTCCACCTCGGCAATCGAGCCGGTAATGTCGGAGCTGGCGATGCATGCCATCGGTGAGAGCCGGTCATTGAACGCGGCAAACGTCTCCCAGGCCCAGTCGTTGTAGACCCGACACATGGCCTGGCTGAACTCGGCGTCCGGGGTTGCCCAGATGGTCAGTCCCTTGTTGGGAAACAGGATCTCAGCGTCGACCCCATCGGCGGCCAGATCTTCGATACGTTCCTCCGGAGTGTAGCCGGACCTGTTGCGCAGCAGATCCTCGCCGGCGAACTCGATATTGCGAATTCGCAGCGGACGAAACCCTTCGGTCTTCTGGAACTTCTTGCCGTCGCGGACGGTCATCCCGGGCAGACGGTCTTTGTACTTTGCGTCCATCCGCGTGGACCAGAGATCCGACGGCTCCTGAACGTGACCGTCAGTCGAGACCATGAAGAATTTATCGGCAGCATCCGGTCGTGGCGAGCGCTGCCAGCCGGCGCTGCCCGGAGTCTCAAGGCGCCAGGCGTTGTGTTCGTCGGGCGCGGGTATATGGCTGGCCATGACGTCCTCCCAGAAGTTCGCTACCCGGCTATCCTAGCCCCGGTGGCGGGGCCAGCGCTACACTCGATCCTGATAGCGGTAGTAATCCGGCAGGTCGCTGGCTTGGACACATTCGATGCTGGCAAAGGGATCCGAGCCGAAATAGATGTCTTCGCCGATCAGCTTTCCGTCTGCATCGCCAGGCCAGACGGTGACCAGTTGCGCGCTGGTGACGAACAGGTCGCGGTTCTCGACGGGCTCGCCGTTCACCTCGGCCATCCCCATCGCCAGGAGTTCCTTGCCGGTATAGCACTGCTTGACCTGCCCCTCGGTGACGATGTGATCATCGCCGGCAATGATGTTCTCGACCACCACTTCGAATTGGTTTCCACCGCCGGCGATCATCTGCGAATAGAACCCCGTCACCGCCTCGCGGCCCTCCAGCAACATGATGTTGGTACCCCAGAAGTGATAGACCGGCTCGGCGGTCAGGGTATCCATCAGTGGCTGCAGGTGACCGCAAATCTCTGCTTCCATGTGATCGGCGACTGCCTGCAGCAGTGTCTTTCGGCGCGGGTCCGTCTCCTGTTCGGCCCGGACGTGCAGCGGTCCCCAGGATGCGTGTGGATCGATTTTCGGCATGAGGGTCATTCGGCGGAAAAACTGTATCTTGCACCAGAGTCTTGGGAGACGCGATACTCCCTGCTTGAATACCAACCTGGGACGAATTGCATGGCGGGACGATTGGAGGGAAAGGTGGCGGTGATTACTGGTGCCGCGAGCGGTATTGGCGCGGGTACCGCGGAACGATTCGTGGAGGAGGGCGCGAAGGTTGTGATTGCTGATCTGCAGGCGGAAAAGGCAGCGGCCTTCGCTGCGACGCTCAGCAATGCCGCCGTGTCCATTGCGTGCGACGTGACCCGGGAGGAGGACATCGCCGCCGCGGTCGATCTGGCCGTCAGCACGTTTGGTCAACTCGATTGCATGGTCAACAATGCTGGCATCGTCGGCGCTGTCGGATCGATCGCGGACACCTCCGCGGAGGCTTACGACGCCACCATGAACGTGCTCGCGCGAGGTGTGTTCCTCGGCATGAAGCATGCGGCGCGGGTGATGTTGCCGCGGAAGAGCGGCGCGATCGTTTCCCTCGCCAGCACCGCCGGGGTGATCGGCGGTCTGGGGCCGCATGTCTACACCATGGCCAAGCACGGTGTGGTGGGGCTTACGAAATCGGTAGCTTCAGAGCTGGCCGCGTCGGGCATTCGCGTGAACGCGGTGGCGCCTGGCAGCACGGTTACCGACATGACCAGCGATGTAGTCACCGGTGACATCGAAGACAAGGATGCGACCGCTGCCGCCATTGCCGAAGGTTCGCCGCTGGGCATCGCCGGGTTCCCGCTCGATATCGCCAACGCGATTCTGTACCTCTGCAGCGACGAGGCGCGTTACGTAACGGGCCACACCCTGGTCGTGGACGCGGGCCAGACCACGGGCGGAACGGCGGCGGCATTTCACGGGCAGACTGCCGACGTCGTCCGGGAGGCGGGCAGACGCGGGATTTGATCAGATGTGCAGCGCACGTCCGTGCGCTGCCAATACCGCCTCGTGCATCGACTCGGACACCGTCGGGTGCGGAAAGATCGCCTCGATCAATTCCACTTCGGTGCTCTCCAGGCCCATCGCCACGACGAACCCTTGAATCATTTCGGTAACGGTTGGCCCCACCATGTGCGCCCCCAACAGTTCTCCCGTGGAGGCATCGAAGATCGTCTTGACCAGACCGTCGGTGTCACCGACGGCGACGGCCTTGCCGTTGCCGATCAGCGGGAACCGGCCGATTTTCACCTCACGGTTTGACTCGGCGGCGGCGCGTTCGGTCAGCCCGACGCTGGCCACCTGCGGATGACAATAGGTGCAACCCGGAATTCGATCGCGATTGAGCGGGTGGGGTGTTCCATCGGCGATGTATTCCGCACAGATCGTTCCTTCGTGACTGGCTTTGTGCGCGAGGCAGGGAACCCCCGCGACGTCACCGATCGCGAAGATGCCTGGTTCCGCGGTTTCCTGATAGTCGCCAGCTTGAATGAACCCCCCCGCGACCTTGACGGCGGTGGTTTCCAGGCCCAGATCCTCGACGTTACCCGCCACACCGACCGAGAGAATGGCTCGGTCGAATTCGCGTTCGGTGATTCCGGCCGCCGTCTCGATTTCCGCCACCAGACCGGCGTCACTTGTTGTTACGCTCAGAACCTTGGCGCCGGTGTGGATCTCAATGCCCTGGGCGTCGAAGGCGGCGCGCGCCAATTCTGCAATCTCGTCGTCCTCCACGGGAAGGATCTGAGGTAACACTTCGACCACAGTGACATCACTGCCCAGTGTGTTGTAGAAACTCGCGAATTCGATGCCGATCGCACCTGCGCCGATGACCAGCAAGCGCTTGGGCAGTTCCGTGGGCACCATCGCTTCGCGATAGCTCCAGACCTTCTGGCCGTCGATTTCGATGTTGGGCAGCGATTTTGGCCGGGCGCCGGTAGCCAGGACGATGGCATCGGCGGCCAATTCTGCATCGACGCCATCATCCAGGGAAACGAGCAGCCGGCCCGGACCGTCCAGGCGTGCCTGGCCATCGAATACCGTTATCTTGTTCTTGCGCATCAGCATACCGATGCCCTGGCTGAGCTGATTGGCCACCGCCCGCGACCGGGCGACCACCGCCGACAGGTCGAAGTCGACACTACCGACGTTGATGCCGAGTGCGCTGGCATTGGCGATTTCGCGATATACATCGGCCGTATGCAGCAGCGATTTAGTCGGAATGCAGCCCCAGTTCAGGCAGATACCGCCGAGGTGCTCGCGTTCCACAAGGGCGGTCTGCAAGCCCAGTTGCGCGGCCCGGATCGCCGCGACGTACCCGCCTGGCCCACCACCGACAACGATGCAATCGAAATGATCTGCCATGAGTGTTCCTCAGACCAGCAGGCGGTAGGGCGCTTCCAGCAGGTCCCTGACGGTGCCCAGAAACCGGGCGGCTGGCGCGCCGTCGTTTATCCGGTGGTCCCACGTCAGCGAGAGACGCATGATCTTGCGCTTCACGGGCGTATCGCCTTCCCAGGCAAGGCCATCGTAGATCCGGTTGATGCCCAGAATGCCGGCCTGGGGTGCATTGATGATGGGCGTAAAGGAATCGACGCCGAACATACCCAGGGCGGATACGGTAAAGGTCCCGCCGGCCATTTCATCCAACCCCAGCGTGCCCGTCCGGGCGGCGTCGGCGAGCCGCGAGGCTTCGAGCGATATGCTCTTGAGGTCGCGCTGATCCGCGTCACGGATAACCGGCACCAGCAGACCTTCGTCGATGGCCACGGCGATCCCGACGTGGACCCCGGTCAACAACGCGATTTCGGTTTCGCGGAACTCACTGTTCATCATCGGGTGCAGGCGCAATGCTTTAGCTGCCGCCCGCACGACCAGGTCGGTGTAGGTCGGTCGAACGCCCTCGACTTCCCATTCGTCGATTAACTGGGTGCGCAACCGAACCGCGTCTTCCATACTCACATCCATGTCCATGGTGAGTTGGGCGCTGCTGTCCAGGCTGGCTTTCATGCGCGTGGCGATGGTTTTGCGGATACCCTTGACCGGGACGGTTTCGCCGGCGGAGAGCGCGGAACCAGCCGCGGGCGCGCGGGCCGCTGACGGGCTTGCCGCTGGCGCCGCCGCGGCTGCTTCGACATCGTCCTTGGTGATTCGCCCACCGGGACCGGTGCCCTGCACGGTCGTCAGGTCCACACCCAGTTCCGCGGCGCGACGCCGGGCCAACGGCGAGCTTGGGCCCGGTGTTGCAGCGCTTGCGGGCACCGCGGTTGCCGGGGCGGCTTTTGGCATCGCAGCACGAGCCGTGACGTCGGCTTCCACGATCCGTCCACCGGGACCTGAGCCGTTGAGCTGGGCGATCTCCACGCCGAGTTCTCCCGCCAGTCGGCGGGCAGCTGGGGAGGACAGTATTCGACCGCCGTCGCCGCGCGTCGCTGCGGGAGCGACGGTGGCTGCGGCTGGCGCCGGTGCGGCGGCGGGTTGGCTCGCCGGTGCGGCTACGCTCGCGGCCTGGGCGCTGGGCGTTGGCAGCTCCGCGGGTATCTCTTCGCCGGCCGCGTAGATGTACCCCACCACGTCACCGGGAGCCATCATCACGCCAGGTTCCACCAGGTGTTTAACGGTCCCGTCGGCTTCGGCGTCGACGTCGAGATTGATCTTCTCGGTTTCCAACGCATAGACCAGCTCGCCAGACTTCACTTGGGCGCCGTCGGGGATGAACCATTTTTCGACCATCCCTTCGGTCATCGTCATTCCAACCTTGATGAGATAAATCTCAGTGGGCATCTGTTTCTCCGGTGGACTTTCTGCGGAACACACCGCGGCAGGCGGCTAGTTCCAATGTTCGTTGCGTGTCGACCACCCGGGGTCCGTTGCGCTCGAGACGAAGCCAGGCTTTCTGTCCAGGCTTCAAGATGCGTTCGCGCTCACCGTCGAACGCCAGTACGCCAGGTCCGCGGATTTCGATGCGCTCGCCCGGCGACACCGCAGCAACGGAGCGTACCGACACATCCTGATAGAGCCCCGGCGCAATGGGTGCGTAGACGATGTCGCCGCCTTCGCCCATCTTCAGCAGCAGACCATGGTCGGCGTCCTCGGACACTGGTTGGATCAGCCCGCCGATTGCCGTAACACCCACCGCCGAGGGCTCGGCGCGGGTGAGCAGCGCGAGCTGTAACTGGTCAGCATCGAGCAGCGCTCGTGAACCGACGAACCGTTGCCGGGTGAGCACGGCATCGATCAATGCCAGATCGTCCTTCTCGTCTTCGATTTCAACGCAGATCACCTTGGTGGGCTTCGCCACCTCTTCGAGGGCCACGGCGCCGGTCGCGATCAATCCGGCGGCTGCACCGGCAATGGTCGCTTCGACGAAGCGTGGAAACACGTTGTTCGTGCCGGTGGACACCGGTACAAGCGGCGCATCGTGCCAGCCCAACGCGAAGGCGCGATTGGTTCCATCGCCGCCCAGGGTAATGACCACCGCGCAACCTGCCTCCTTGAGGCCGCGGGCGGCTCGCGTGGTATCGAGCGCGCTGCCGGTCGCCGGCGAGTCGACTGGCTCGAAGTGCAGTTCCGTTGCGAACTCCTCCAGTGCAGCCTCGGTGATGCCGTGGGTATCTGGGAGGAAGCGAAACTCCCGCGCGGATGCTGCCATGGCGCCGACCACTGCGCGGCGGATGATGGCGCACTTTTCCTGATTGTCGAATACTGAAGCGCGAGCAACCAGGCGCCGCACGTCCTTGCCCGACGCAGGATTAGCAGCGATCCCGATCGGGCCGATTGCCATCGAAGCCTCCGAGTGCGCGCTGGCCGCTACAGCCCCAGCGTCCGGCGGGCTTCCGCGGCGATGGTTTTGGCGTTCGGCACGTAATGCGGTTCAAGTCCCGGGCTGAACGGCACCGGAGAGAACGGCGCGCCAACGCGGGCAACCGGTGCGTCGAGATAGTCGAATGCCAGTTCCTGAATCTGGGCCGCGATTTCGGCACCAAACCCAGCGAACCGCACGGCTTCGTGAACGATCATCGCGCGATGGGTCTTTTTCACCGAGTCGATGACAGTGTCGGTGTCGAAGGGCTGCAGGGTGATCGGATCTATGACCTCGGTGTCGATGCCATCGGCTTTCAGATCCTCTGCGGCAGTCAACGCTTCGTGAAGCATGCGACCGAAGGCGACGATGGTGAAGTTGGTGCCGGGACGGACGATGTTCGCGACGCCGATCGGCACCTCGTATGGATCTTCAGGCACCTCGCCCGGGAGACCCAGCGACATCTTGTTCAGGATGACGAACACAGGATTGCTGTCCCGGGCCGCCGCGATGATCGATCCCTTCGCGTCATACGGGGTCGCGGGCATCATCACCTTCAGGCCGGGCAGGTGGCACAGCCAGGCTTCCAGGCTCTGCGAATGTTGTGCCGCCAGGTTCAACCCGGCGCCGGCCATGGTCAACACGGTGATCGGCAGTTGTGCCGCGCCGCCGAACATGAAGCGCATCTTGGCCATCTGGTTGGCGACTTCGTCCATGCATTCGCCCAGGAAATCCATGAACATCAAGTCGATGATCGGTCGGCAGCCCGTGGCGGCGGCACCCACGCCAAGTCCGATGATCCCAGCCTCGGAAATAGGGGTGTCGATTACGCGGCGTTCGCCGAATTCGGCGAGCAGGCCCTTGAAGGAACCGTACACGCCGCCTGCGCCGGCCACATCTTCGCCGGCGACGAAGGCATTCTCCTGCTCGAGGAGTACCTGTCTGATGCCTTCGGTGATCGCGGCCACATAGGGCAGCGTGCGCGCTTCGGTGGTTTGTGCTTCAGCCATGGGGAGTGTCCTTCTCAAGCGACATAGTAGACGTCATCCAGCAGGGTGGAGGGGTCCGGCATTGGACTGTCGTTAGCGAACTGGATCGCGACATCGAGCTCGCCTTTCACGGTCTCGTGCACAGCTGCCATGTCGTCCTTGCTCATGATGTCCTGTTCGGAGAGTCGGGCTTCGAACAGGTCGATCGGATCGCGTTTCTTCCACTCCATGACTTCTTCGTCGGTTCGATAGGAAAGGCCCATACCGCGCACTCCGACGTGGTCGTAGTAGCGGTAGGTCTTGCATTCGAGCAGGGTGGGTCCGCCACCGCTGCGGGCGCGATCGATCGCTTCGCCGGCCGCCTCGTAGACCGCAACCACGTCCATGCCGTCGACCACCACGCCGGGCATACCGTAGCCCGCCGCCCGATCCGCCACATCGACAATTGCCTGATGGTTCTTCTGGGCGGTGTATTCGCCGTAGCCGTTGTTTTCGCAGACCATCACGATGGGCAGCTTGAACAGCCCAGCCATGTTGGCCGCTTCGTGAACCGACCCTTCGTTGCTGGCACCGTCACCGAAGAAGGTCACGGCCACAGCACCGTTGTCTTTGAACTTGTTGGCGAACGCCGCCCCGACGGCAATCGGCGGTCCGGCGCCCACAATGCCGTTGGCGCCAAGCATGCCCAGGTCCATGTCACAGATGTGCATGGAGCCGCCTTTGCCTTTGCAGTAGCCGGTGGCCTTGCCAAACAACTCGGCGTACATGCGGTTGAAGTCGCCGCCCTTGGCGATCAGGTGGCCATGACCCCGGTGGGTGCTGGTAATCTGATCGGTGTCCGCGAGATGGACCATGATCCCGGCGGCGATGGCTTCCTGACCCACGTAAAGGTGCAGCGCACCTGGGATTTTGCCGTCTTCCATCATTTTTCCGGCGGTTTCTTCGAAATGCCGGATCCGTACCATGCGGCGATGCATGTCGCGCAAGGTGTCGTCGTTCGGTTGGCTGGTCAAAAAACCGTCTCCGCTGACTGTTATCGGACCGGATAGATTACGTATCCGATAACCCCGGAGCAAGCGCGATACGCGGTTTCGGAGTGAAAACTAAAGCGGACGGTTTATTTTCTGTCGGGGTTTGCTGAGAGGAGGGTCAGTATCGTGAGTGATCATCAGGCAATCTGCGAAGTGCGCTATCGCTACGCGCTGGGGCTCGATACCCGCGATTGGGCGTTGTACCGATCGATTTTCGCCGATGACATCGAAATGGACTTTTCTTCATTCAGCGGTGATCTCGGACGGGTCATGAGCGCCGATGATTGGGTTGCGCAGTGCCGCGTGTTATTTACCGGCCTGGATGCGTCCCAGCACGTAATGACCAACCCTCTTGTGAAGGTCGATGGTGATCGAGCGCGCTGCCGAATGTACATGACGGCGGACCACTACTTTGCCAACGATCAAGGCGGCGACCGGTACGTGATCGGCGGCTATTACGACGACCAGTTGGTCCGCACCGGCGCTGGCTGGCTGCTCGAAGCGGTGACGCTGACGCTCTTGTGGCAGCGCGGCAACCGGCACATTCTGGAGTTGGCGGCGGTGAAGGGGGCAGCCGTTGTTGCGCGCGAAGCGCCGGATTGAAACTCTAGGAACGAGGTAGCGGAATCGGGGGTGCTGCACTCAGCATTCGGCAGAGGTCGTTGAGTTTGCGACAGGTCATCGAGAACAAGGAGAAATCCTGGACGGCCGCCTGTTGTGCCGACTCGATCGCGCCGCGCCAGGCTTCCGTAAACTCCGCATTACCCGCGAGCCACACCGCAACCTTATCGGTGCCCTGTGCATCCTGGAGCACACGAGTTGCCAGGCTGCCCTGATGGGAGGTGACGTCGTCCAGTAGCGCATCGCGTTCCATGGCCTGCCAATGGGTTGCCGACGGCATCTGCACCAGCTGTTCCGTCAGCCAGTCGAGGCGTAAGGCGGATCCCAACTGGGCGTACGCATCCAGGGTCTGCATGAGATCGGCGTTGCCACCCTCGGCGGCGTCGATGATCGGAAGCGCAACAGCCAGGACCGCCGCATTGGCGTGGCGCAAGGCAACGTGTTCGGGCAACCCCCGCATCTGCAGTTGCTCGATGCCCGCCGCCCGACGGGCAGCGGTAATCTGGCCCATGAGCGTGGGCGCCTCATTGCGTAGCAGTTCGATCCCCTCGCCAAACTCCGCGACGAGCTGGCCGACATCGAGTTGCGCTCGTCGATGGCGGAGGAACCATCGGGTGGCGCGTCGGCCGAGCCGAATCTGCTCCAGCATCAGCGTTAGACGAACCTCCTCGGCGACGTCGTCCAATGCTTCGATCTCCCGGTAGCTCTCACGGATCCTGAAGCTGTCCATCGCGGCCAGGTAGGCTTTCACGGTTTCGTCCACACGACTGCCGATGAACTCTCCGACATGCGCGACAAAGGTAATGCCCATGTGATGGACGAGATCGTTGGCCAATTGCGTCGCGATCAGCTCGCGGATCAGCCGGTGGTCCCCGATCTCGTGCTCATAGCGGTCGCGCAGGAGGGTCGGAAACGCACTGAGTGCCTGACGCGCGATGATTGGATCCAGGTGGATTTCCGAGGCGATCAGTCGTTCTTTGAGGTGGATCTTGGCGTACGCCAGCAATACGGCCAATTCGGGGCGGGTCAGAGCGCCGCCTTGGACGAAGCGCTCGCTCAAGGCTTCGTCCGAGGGAATGGCTTCCAGCTCCCGATCCAGTTCCTGGGCCTGTTCCATCTGTGAGATGAAGCGCTGATATTCGGCGTGCCGGGTTCGCAGATGGTGCTGGGCAAGGCTCAACGCCTGTGTCTGGCGGAAGTTGTTGGTCAGCACCAGACCGGCGACGGCATCGGTCATCTCCTCGAGCAGCAGGTTACGCTGCTTGTGGGTCATGTCACCCGCGCCGACGATGCCGTTGAGCAGGATCTTGATATTCACTTCATGGTCAGAACAGTCGACGCCACCCGCGTTGTCGATGAAATCGGCATTCACTGATCCGCCGTCCCGCGCGAACTCCACGCGGGCGGCCTGGGTCATGCCGAGATTTCCACCCTCGCCGAACACCTGGCAGCACAGCTGCGCGGCGTCTACCCGAATGTTGTCGTTGGCGCGGTCACCGACTTCGGCATGAGTTTCATCGGTTGATTTCACGTAGGTTCCGATGCCGCCATTCCAGATCAGATCGACGGGTGCCTTGAGCAGTTCGTGAATGAGTTGATCCGGCGACAGCGCAGGCGCGGAAATGTCGAACAGCGTTCGGGCGGCTTCGCTCAGCTCGATCGATTTGGCGCTGCGTTCATAAATGCCGCCGCCAGTGGACAAGAGGTCAATGTCGTAATCCGCCCAGCTCGACCGTGGTCGTTCAAACAGACGTTTGCGCTCGGCGAAGCTCGCCAGGGGGTCGGGGTCAGGATCGATGAAAATGTGGAGATGATTAAAGGCGGCGGTCAGCCTCACCGTGTTCGACAGAAGCATGCCGTTGCCAAAGACGTCGCCGGACATGTCGCCGATACCGATGACTGATATCGACTCGTGCTGCACGTCGAGATTACGCTCGCGGAAATGCCGCTGTACGGAAATCCACGCGCCGCGCGCGGTGATCCCCATTTTCTTGTGATCGTAGCCGTTCGACCCTCCGGATGCGAAGGCGTCGCCCAACCAGAATCGGTAGTCATCGGCAATGGCGTTCGCAACGTCTGAAAATGACGCAGTGCCCTTGTCTGCTGCGACTACCAGGTACGGATCATCGTCGTCATAGCGGATAACCCGCTCCGGCGGGACCAGCACCCCGTCGATGAAGTTGTCGGTGACGTCCAACAGGCCGCGGATGAAATCCTGGTAGCAGTGGATCACATCGTGGGTATCACGCCGACCGCCGGGATCCGTTTTAACGACGAAGCCACCCTTGGCGCCAGTCGGCACGATCACTGCGTTCTTGACGATCTGAGCCTTGGCGAGACCAAGCACCTCGGTTCGATAGTCCTCCAGTCGGTCCGACCAGCGGATCCCCCCGCGCGCAATCGGCCCGCCGCGCAGATGCACGCCTTCCATGTGCGGCGCGCAGACGAAAATCTCGTGTTGCGGCACCGGCCGCGGGAGTTCGGATATCCGTCCGGGAGCCAGTTTGATCGACAGGAACGATCGAGGCTCGTCGGTACCGCAGTAATAATTGGTTCGCTCGGTCGCGTCGATCAGCTCTGCGAACCGGCGCAGGATTCGGTCTTCGTTCAACAGCTCGACATCGTCGAGCCCCAGCACGAACTCATCGCCCAACCGCAGGTACCGATCACGGTCCACCGTCGTGGGATCGAACCGACTCTCGAACAGCTCCACCAGCAGGCATGCCAGGGTTGCGTGCGTGTTCAAGGTGTCGCTGATGAAGTGCTCGCTGAAGCCGAAGCGGATTTGCTTCATGTAGTGTGCGTAGCTGCGCAGCACGACGACCTGACGCCAGGTCAGACCGGCCGCGAGGATGAGCCGATTGAACGAATCGTCGTCGACGCTGCCATCCCAGATCCGGATGAACGCGTCTTCGAATCGATCGCCGATCTGATCCAACTCCAGCGGTTGGCGATATGAGAGATGGAAGTCCTGGATCGATACCGGATGGGATTGCAGGCCGATCCGGTAAGGATTCTCGCCGATGACCCGCAGGCCCATGTGTTCGAGTTGCGGCAGCAGGTCTGATAGCGGCAACGGGTCGCCGAGGTGGAAGACCTTCAGATTCATCTCGCGCCGGTCTGCTTCCGGGGGGCGTGAAAAACGCATCACGAGGCCCCGCGAATCGCTCAGCCGTTCGATGTGGGAGACGTCGTATGCGGCCGTTCGCGCGGAAAAGTGCTCGCGGTAACCCGCGGGGAATGCGTTCGCATAACGGCGCGATAGTATCCGGCCGCGCGATTCGCCGAACGACTCGACCAGCGCGCTATTCAGCTCCGACGGCCAGTCGCTGGCGAGCGCGATGATCTGCCGTTCCAGGGCGGCGTCATCGAACACCGCTTCGGAGCCGGGCGCGACCCGCAGATTGAAATGCAGGCGAACCAGAATCGATTCGGAGAAATACGGTTCGAACTCGGAGTCTTCAGCCGCTAACGTTTCGATCAACAGGTTCTGAATCTGCACCCTCAGGTGAGTGTTGTAGAGCTCACGCGGGATATAGACCAGGCAGGTATAAAACAGTCCGTAGCGATCGCGGCGCAGGAACACGCGGGTCTTCCTGCGTTCATGCAGGTAGGTGATTGCCACCGCGCTGGCGAGCAGCTCGGTTTCATTCATCTGGAACAGCTCATCGCGTGGGTACGTGGCTAACACCCGGGCCAGGACCTTGCCGTCGAATCCTCGAGGGTCGAAAGGCGATTGCTCGATGACGCGTTGGACTTTCCTGCGTATACAGGGGATCCGGCTCGGACGCTCGGTGTACACCGGCGAAGTGTAGAGGCCCAGGAACGTCTGCTCGCCGATCACCCGGCCGGCGTCGTCGAATCGCTTGACGCTGATGGAGTCCGGATAGGCAGGCCGATGGACCCTGGATTTGGTGCCGGACTTGGAAAATGACAGCAGCGTCGGCTCGAGCAGAAACGCCCGCGTTGCCGCGGATTGTTCGGACAGGCGCCGCGTCGAGGCGGCAGCGCGAAGGGTCAGGATGCCGAGCGAGGTGCCTTCCCGCTGGCGCATCTCGTCATCGACGTAATCGAACTCCCGATATCCGAGAAAGGTGAAATTCTCGTGATCGATCCAATTCAGGAAGGCGATGGCCTCCTGAACCTCCTCCTGGGCGTTTGCACTGCCCCCCGTTTCGAGCTCGCTGACGATCCGCTTGAGTTGGGCTTTCATCGGTAAAAAATCGCGCACCACCACACGCACGTGGTCGAGGGTCTCTTGCAGGCGCAGACGCAGTGCCGACAGCTGTCCCTCGACGACGCGGTCGATCTCGGCATAGATGAAACTCTCGGGATTTCCCTCGGTGGTCCCGCTGGGCAGCGCCTCGAGCACGCCGTCCGAATCCCGTCGGGTTCGGAACACGGTATTGGCCAGGTAGTGAGTGACCAGATCGTGATGCGACAGTTCCATCAGAACCGAGTCCACCACGAAGGGCATGTCGGGACAGACGATCAGAACCACGGTATGGCTCGATTGCCAACCGTCCCGGTCGTATTCCGGATTGACGATGCTGACCCGGAACTCGTCGGGCTGCCGATGTTGGAATGCGCGGAAGCAAGCGATTGTTGCGCTGGCGTCGTTCTCGGGATCTCGTTCGCTCAGCTCATCGTCCGGCGCGGGGCCCCACAGCCCGACAGCGAAGGGGATCGCCAGCGATCGGTCGGCGCCGTGCAGGCGCGATTCGACGCTCTGGGTGAGCGAACTGATGAACTCGTCATGGGTGGCGCTCATCGGGTCAGACCTGCTTGACCGTCCTGGCGACGTGTTTCTGCCGTTCGAACTCGGCGCGTCGTGAGCGAACTTCCGCTTCGCTGAGTTTCTCGAGGTTCATGAAATCCCGCTTCCAGTCATCGTCTTGCTGCCAGCGCAATGACGACGTGACAATTGTTCCGGGACCGGTTGCAGATTCGAACAGCGCCAAGGCGCGGGCCAGGGTCTCATCCTGGGACGGTTCGTCGAATGCTCGGCCGGCGGAGTTACCGAGTGGAAAATCGCTTGCCAGCATGCGCGGGGCACCACAATGGGCGACGATGTCCGGAGCGCAACCCATGATGACGGTGGGTAGGTGATGTTCCTCGAGAACGCGTGCAACCAGACTCACGGACTGGTGACACACGGGTCACGTGGGCACCAGCAACGCCAGATCGGCGCCCAATTCACGGCAGGCTCGCAACGTGTCCCGGGCGTCGACATGCGTTGTCTGACGCTGACTTCGGTTCGTTGGTAACCCGATCAGATCGTCAGCCAGCGAACCGATCGCGCCGGCGTCGACGGCCCGACTCAGGGCCGCGATGGGTAGATAGGCGTTCGGATCTGCGGCGCTGGTATGGCTGCGATCATAGCCGAGATGAGATATGCGCAGATCGGGGGGCGGATCCACCGGCAGTCGAAAGACCTGGAAGAATTTGGCGCCCGCGTTGTAGGGCGCGTGGGGTCCCTGATCGCCGAGGTCCGACTGGAAAACAGCGGCGGTACTGATCAGCACCACGCGAGCGTCGGCCAGTGGTTTGTTCGAAGCAGTGAACGGGGTCGTGTCGTGGTGCGCCCATTCGTAGGGCGGATAGCCGAGCGCCGAATAGTAGCTGCGGGTTCGTTCCAGGTAGGGTATGAATCCTTCGCTCATCGGCACTGTTCTTGGAGGGTCAACCCATTATTCGCATCGCGCGGGTGCCTGCAAGCGTACTCGAGTCTGGTGGCCGCTTTGCCTGGCCTGCTGGGCGAGCTTATGATGTTCCGACGACCCGGTTGAGTCTCCCCCTTTGAATCCACTGCGCTGGTATCTGGTCAGCACATCGGCGGTACTGGTGCCCGGTGGAATCCAGATGGTGCTGTATCCCTGGCTGATCGCGGTGTATCTCAACGAGAGCGCCGAACGCGTGGGCATCGCGCAGATGGCCGGCATGCTACCCGGCCTCGTGTTGACCCTGGTGGGGGGTGTGGTCGGCGATCGGGTCGACCAGATTCGCATCCTGCGCAACGCTCATCTGTTGGCCGCGGTTCCCGCGCTCAGCCTGGCGTTGGTGATCGGCTCGGAGACTATTTCCTACGGGTTGATCCTAGGCTATGCAATTGTCGGGGGGATTATCGGCTCGATCGCGCAGCCCGCCCGGGATGCGCTATTGAGCCGGGTGGCAGGCGAGGACATCCAGCGCACCGTGACGATGGTGATCGGATTGCAGTTCGGCATCCAGATCATCGGCTTCGGGTTCGGCGGTCTGGCTGACCGCCTCGGACCGGTGCCGTTGCTGACGGTACAGGCCGTGCTGATGGCCCTGGGTGCGGCGGCTGTGACGCGGATGCAGCTGCCGGCTCGACGGTTGCGCCGCAGTGAAGGGCGCGCGCTGCGTCAGATCGCGGATGGTGTGCGTTACACGCTGAGTTCACCCCGTATCCGCCCAGCCGTCGCGCTGTACTTCGCCGTGGGGTTATTCTTCGCCGGGACCTTCATGGTCTGGTTGCCGCTGATGGTGCGTGACTTCTACCACGGGTCGGCGTGGGGAATTTCCCTGGCCTTCGCCAGTAATATGGCCGGCACGGTGGTGACCACCAGCTTTCTCGTCTGGCGGGGCGGCATCCGCCGTCAGGGGCGTGCACTCATCCTGTCATCGTTCCTCAGTTGTCTGGTGCTGCTGGTGGTATCGCGTGGTCTGCCCTATCCGCTGTTCTTCACGGCGATTTTCTTCTGGGGTATCTGTGGTGGTGTCAGCATGACCATGAGCCGAACGATCGTGCAGGAGGCGTCGCCGCCCGAGTACCTGGCGCGAATCATGTCGGTGTTTTCGCTCGGCCTGATGGGGGGCATGCCGTTGGGTTCGTTGATGATGGGTTACCTGATCGGCGCCTGGGGTCCATTGAATGCGGCCCTGGTTCCGGTGGGCGGCGTGGCGCTGACGACGCTCGCCATCACGCTCCGCAGCGATTTGTGGCGGCAGATGCCAGGTCCGGTACCCGTCGAGAGCGAGTCTAGTTGAAACCGGCCAGCATCATTTCCTGGGCCGGGACCCCCAACAGCAGACGTCCGCCATCCTCGATGTGGTGAGGTGCGACCGTGAGGTGCTGGCCGACCACCCGGACGTCCCGGATCGGGCGTTCCAGCGGCGAGTCGATCGGGTTGGCCGAGGTGCCGGCGGCTTGGGCGACATGGTCGACCGCTTCGATGCAGCCGCGCACGGCGGCGGAACAGGCGATCTGAAACATCGCGATCTCCTCGCGATGGATTCGCTCGCCCGCCTGGGCCTTGCCCCACATATCGGTGACGAGTTCGAAAACCAGAGCACGGCCGGCACGCAGCCGAACTTCCGCCTCGGCCACGGCCCGTTGCGCGAAGCTGCGGTCCCGCAACTGCCTGCTGGTGAAGCGCGGAATCTTGTTGCCGGCCAGGTCGACGAACGTATCGATCGCCGAGCGCGCGATGCCCAACGCCACGCCGACCTTGTTGTAGGCCAGCCGGCTGTTGCGCGGCATGTGGTCGCTCGACGGCGTCTGCGTTCCGATACCCGCCAGAATGCGCGTGGTGGGCACGAACACGTCCTCCACCACCACGTCGTGGGAGCCGGAACCCCGCAGGCCGCCGACATGCCAGGTGTCCAGTATCTGGATATCTGCGGCAGGCAGCACGGCCATCGACGGCACCGCGTTGGGCGGTGGCACGTCCGGGCCATCGTCCAGGAGATGCACCAGCCCGCCGAACAGGCCGGCATTGTGGCACCCCGAGACGAACTTCCAGTGGCCGCTGATCCGGTACCCGCCGTCGACAGGCGTGGCGTTGCCCACCGCCGCCGTCGAACCGGCGATGATTACCCGTGGATCCTCGATCAGTTCGCGGTTGCGCATCAGACCGGCAATCATCAGCGAGTAGGTCTCGATGCCGATCATCAGGTTCCAACCGGCGCTGCCGTCCACGAGCGACACCGCTTCGATGACCTTGATCTGCGTGACCGCGTCGGCGCCGCCCCCCAACTGGTCGACCGAAGCGGCGATCCGGTACAACCCGGCGTCGGACATCGCGTCGGCGACCACACGAGGCAGGCGACGCTGCCGTTCAGCGTCGTCGGCGTGTTTCCGTATCAGGGGCGCCAGCGCTTCGGCGCGGGCAACGTAGTCGATTGCCGTCATCGTTCAGCCGGGCACCGGCGTTCCTCCCATCGTGCTACGCATCCTGCCACGCAGAAGGAGCAGTCTAGCGCGCCGCCCCGGCGGAAACACGCGCTGTGAGGATCGCCAATCCGTAAGTCGTTATCATGGGCGCGTTGCAATTCCGCGCCTCCGCCCTTGGGCTCGACCGAGACCTCTCGCAATGGCCGACGCGAACGTCCAACCGAATGTGCTGTTGATCCTCACGGACCAACATCGTGCGGACCATCTGGGGTTCGCCGGCAACGTCGACGTGCGCACGCCGAATCTCGATGCACTGGCGGCCGAGAGCGTCGTGTTCGAGCGCGCCTACGTCGCCAATCCCATCTGCATGCCGAATCGCGCGAGTCTGTTCACCGGGGCCATGCCTTCCAGCCACGGCACACGTTACAACGGCATTCCTCTGGACTGGTCAGCCAACACATTCGCCCGGGTGTTGCGCGAGGCGGGCTACCGCACGGGTTACTTCGGCAAATGTCACCTGCAGACGATGGGCTCGTCGCCAACCCGGATGGCCCAATGGCAGGAGGAACTAGCGCCGGACGACGGACGGCGTGATCCGCACCCGCCCGAGGTTTACGAGTGGGAAAACCGCGATCGTCACCGCCACGGCTGGGTGGATGTCCCGCCGGACTTCTACGGGTTCGATCACGTGCGGTTCATTGTCGATCACGCCGACTTCTGTTCTGGTCACTACTATCAGTGGTTGTTGGCCCAGGGGATCGACCCACAAGCGATCCAGGGGCCGGGTGTCGCGCAACGCTATTCGGGGGAGCACGCCCAGTTGTGGCGCACTGCCGTGCCTGCTGAACTCTATCCTTCGGCCTATGTCGCCAACGAGACGGTCGACTTTCTTTCCACGGCAAGCGATGCGCCGTTTTTCGCCGTCTGTTCCTTTGCGGACCCGCACCATCCATTCACCCCGCCGGGCGAATACTTCGAGGCGTTCGATCCGGCGGCACTGGCGCTGCCGGCGTCGTTCTGGGATCAGCACGAGCGCTCGATGCCGCAGTTCCAGTACATGATTGCACATCGCGGGCAGATTCCCGGGGGCGTGCTCGGCTTCTCGCCATCGGAGGCCCAGTTCCGCGACATGCTGGCCAAGGTGTACGGCATGCTGGCATTGGTGGACGATTGCGTGGGTCGGGTACTGTCCGTTGTCGATCGCGAGACGATCGTGGTGTTCACGTCCGATCACGGTGATGCGTTCGGCGACCACGGCCTGATGTTGAAGCATGGGATGCACTACGATGCCAACACCCATGTCCCGCTGACGATACGCGCGCCGGGTAAGTCGCCGGCACGCACCCGTTCACTCGCATCGACGCTCGATATTGCGCCGACCCTGTTGGAACTGACCGGTTGCCGCCGATACATCGGCATGCACGGCGAATCGCTTGTACCGTTGCTCGATGGCGCGGCGACCTCCGTCCGGGACAGCGTGGTGGTCGAAGAAGATCAACTGTTCGCTAATCCTGGCACCGAGGAGCCGGTCCGGATGCGGACACTCATCACCGACGAAGGGCGGTTCACGCAATATCACGGGTTCGACCAGGGCGACCTGTTCGACCATCAGGACGATCCGCTGGAGATGAACAATCTGTGGGCACGAAGCGACGCGCGCGATCTGCGCATGCACATGAGCGAACGGCTGATGGATTCGATATTGCGTTATGCAACGTCCGACCGCCGGGCGCGCTACACCGCCTGACCGTACGACCCGTTCAGGCGGCCGGCCGCTGACCGATGATCGACACCCGCTCACCGTGCCGTGTCTGCGGTTGGTAATCCCAGACAGCGTGGTGTTGAGTGCAGCGATTGTCCCAGAAGGTCAACGTGCCGGGCTCCCAGCGCACCCGACAGGTCAATGATGGGGTGGTCGCGATGTGCGTGAACAACATGTCGAGCAACGCCCGGCTTTCGCCTCGATGCATGCCGACGATATGTGAGGTGAAGCCGCTGTTCACGAACAGCACCTGCTCACCGGATTCCGGATGCCGGGTGATCACCGGATGCTCGTTGCGTGGATAGCTCTGCCCCCCGGGCGGCGCGATCCCGTAGTTACCGATGTAGGGGATAGCGCCATCATGGATGGCCGACCGGCGTTCGAGAAACGCTTGCATGGGCTCGGACAGGGTCTCATATGCGCGGTGCATGTTCGCGAACAGCGTGTCTCCACCACAGTCCGGAACCTCCTTCATGTAAAGCATCGAACCCATGGGAGGTTGAGCTTCGCAGGAGACGTCGGTATGCCAGCCGTCACCGGCCGTGTAGCGGGATTTGGCCGTGGTGCGCACGGTGAGGATTTCCGGGTCGCCGCCGTAGTCATGCTGCAGGGGATGGACGTGCAAAGGGCCGAACATCCGGCCGAAGTCCTTGTGCTGCTCGGGGCTCAGCTCCTGGTTGCGGAACACCAGCACCTTCCAATCGAGGAATGCCTGACGGATATCCTGCTGCTGTTCGCCTGAAAGTGTTGCGGACAGGTCGATGCCGGTGACCTCTGCGCCGATATGGGGCGTCAGGGGTATCGTTTCGAGGGTCTGATAAGCCATGTACTTCCCCGAGTGTACCTGTGCATCCTGGCGAATCGGGGTTCGCGCTGCAAGCATTCAGATGGCTGAATCCAACAGCGGCCGGACGTCCTTCGCAAACCATTCCAGTTGCGCCATTCTGTCTTCGTTGGGGCCGACCATGTCGAGCACGATGTGGCGGATGCCGGCGTTGACGAACTCCTGGATTTTCTCGGCGACGTCCGCAGGCGTGCCCAGGGCGGCGTATTTTTTTGCCGCCTGGCGGAAATCCATGGCGTAGCGCTGGCTCAGGTGTTCGGTTGCGGCATCGAGTGCGGCTTCGTATTCGTTGTCGATGCGGGCGAACAGGAGATGACCGGTACCGAACTGCTCGATGTCGCGCTTGGCCGATGCTGCGGAAGCCGCAATCTTCTCGAGCCCCGCCGAGTACATCTCGGGGGTGACCACATAGGACACCCAACCATCAGCCAGCCGGCCGCAACGGGCGAGCGCGCCCTCAGAACGGCCGCCGGTCCAGATCGGTGGGCCACCCGCCTGGTGCGGTGCAGGCAGCATGCGGACATCCTCAAAAGGGTAGAAGCGACCTTCGTTCGACACCTTCTCTCCGGTCCAGAGCTTTTTCAGCACTTCGATCCCTTCGGTCATGCGCGCGCCGCGTTCGTTCACGGGCACACCGCAGGCGGCGTACTCGTTGGCGAACTCGCCGCCGACGCCCACCCCGAAAATCAGCCGTCCTTCGGCCAGAGCGTCGATGGTGGCGATCTGCTTGGCGACCGGCGTCGGATGACGCAGCGGCAGAAGAAACACGCAGGTTCCCAGGGTCAGCGTTTCAGCATAGGCCGCGGCGCAGGCCAACTGCGCAAGCGAATCGGTGATCGGTACCGGGAATGCAATGTGATCGCCCACCCACAGCGAATCGAAGTGGTTGGCTTCACCGAACTCGACCAGACTGCGCGCCTGCGTTTTCGTCGCGAATCCGTAGATGAAGCCAAACTCGAGCTGCTGCGACAGAGGTAGCGCCGCCATCGTCCTTCCCCGTTTCTCGAACCGACTGCGCAGTGTGGGAGGTCGATCCCTCGTGCGCAACAGGTGGCTTAGCGCAACCGCCGTCGAACGAAGCCAACTCCCCCTGAGCGTGTGAAAAGAACAGCACTCATTGGAATTCAATCCCCACCGTAGTAAAGGGGATACGCGGTTATGGTCTTGGTGCTGGCCATGACGAAGTTGCTGCTCACCCGATGCACCGCTCTCAGGCTCAGGAGCTGTTCACGCAGCAGTTGAGCGTAGTGCGCCATGTCCCGCGCGACAATCTTCAGCGCGTAGTCGTAGTCGCCGCTCAGCATGTGACACTCCAACACCTCCGGGATGGTGGCGATGGTCGAGTCGAACTCGGCGACCGTGTCGGGATGGTGATTCTCGAGAATCACGTTCGCCAGGGCAGTCACCTGAATGCCGAGGGCTTCGGGATTCAGCAGCGCGGCGTAACCTCGGATCACGCCTGCGGCTTCCAGGTCCCGGACCCGGCGCCAGCACGGCGTGGGCGACAGCCCAATCCGCTCGGCCAGTTCCCGGTTGGACAACCGACCGTTCACCTGTAACTCGACAAGAATTGCGATGTCGTATTGATCCATGGAATTATATTCTCATAGATATGAGATATTTGGAATGAAATTTCCTTATGTGGGTAATATTGAGGTAAAAAAGCAGGATCTTCTCGTGGGTCGAGGTTATCGTGTCGGCCATGAAGCCCAACAACTATCGACGGGTCATCGCCGCGCTCCCGGCCCATCTGCGGAGCTTCTGCGTCGAGCAACGCTACTCCGATTACACCGCCGAGCATCAGCTCACCTGGCGCTTCGTCATCGATCGGCTCGAAGCGTTCCTCTCGGAACATGGACACCCTGCCGTTGCGGCGGGTTTCCGATGCTTCGCGATCGACCCGGACCACATCCCGCACATTGACGAGATCAATGCGGGGCTCGCCGACGTCGGCTGGTGCGCTGTGCTGGTGGATGGATTTCTGCCGCCCGTCATTTTCATGGAGTTTCAGGCACACCGCGTGCTGCCCATTTCAGCGGAAATGCGCAGCCTGGATCATGTGGTCTACACGCCCGCTCCGGACATCGTGCACGAGGCTGCCGGGCATGCGCCGATGCTTGCCGATGCGCAATACCGTGCGTATCTCAGGCGCGTCGGGGAGTGTGGCGCCCGTACCCTCTGGAACGATGCGGATGATGGGGTCTATCAAGCGGTACGCGCGTTGTCGATCGCTAAGGAACACCCCAATGCGGATGCCGTCGAGGTGGATGCCGCGATGCAGGAACTGAACCAGGCGGTCGCTGAGCAACGCGCCCGGCCTGCTTCGGAAGCCACGCTGCTCGCGCGCCTGCATTGGTGGACCGTCGAGTACGGTCTGATCGGATCGCTGGATGCACCGCGGATTTTCGGCGCCGGCTTGGTTTCCTCGCTGCTCGAAAGCCGCCATTGCCTGGCCAGGGACACGCTACGGCTCCCGCTGTCCAGCGCGTGCATCGAAGAGGCCTATGACATTACGGACGTCCAACCGCATTACTATGTTGCGCGCGACTGGCAGCAACTGAATGACGTTCTCGACGAACTGGCGGCTCGGTGCGCGTTCCGTATTGGCGGGCTCGAAGGGGTGCGCAAGGCAATCGAGCACGGCACCTGCGCGACGGCCGAGTACGCCAATGGGTTGCAGGTCACGGGTTGCTTCGACCGTGCGCTGACCGATGGCCGGGGCGAACTCGCCTACATAACCACTCTCGGTGCGAGTGAGCTGGCTGTAGCTGGCACAGCGCTCGACGGACATGACAGCGCCGAACATCCCGACGGCTTCGGGGCACCGGTGGGCGCGCTGGCGGGAACCACGACCCGACTGGATCGCGCCACCCCGGAGGAACTCGCGTCGCTCGGAATCCGCTGTGGACACACTGTGGAGCTGCGCTTCGAATCGAGCGTCGTGGTCGCGGGTCGTGTCGTTGACCTGGATCGGGTGGAATCCCGGAACGTACTGTTGCACCTCGACGATTGCCGGGTCACGGCGCCCGACGGAACGGTCTTATTCCAGCCGGATTGGGGACGCTATCACATGGCCATGGGTGGACCCATCGTCAGTGTGTTCGGCGGTCCCGGTGACCGCGGTCGATTGTGGCGCCAGACATCGATGCGCGACCGGCCGGTGCACTACAGTCGCTCGCAATTGCATGCCGAAGACCTCTATCAGCGGCTGCGCGAAGGGAGCGATCCGAACATCGTGTACGCCGAACTGCGTCCCTTGGTGGGCGACAAGTGGCTCATGCTGATGGAAATCTATGCGGCGGCGCTCAGACGTGAAGCTGCTGATGCGCCTGAGGGCGGCGAACTTGCGGCAACCGTGCGTGCGGAGCTGCTCGAATTGCGGGGGATGTCAGCCGAGCAGCGATTCCTGATTGATGAAGGCTTTATCCGGGTCGAGACTCAGCTCGCGGCCACCGCCTGAAGCTTCATTCGCCGGTTGCGCACCAGCTGTCGGCGTACTGTTCCAGCTCACGGACCCCGTCCGGCGCGCCGAGGATCAGGGGCTGGCGCGCATCCAGCATCACCGCGTACTCGTCGGTGGCTGGTTTGCTCTGGGTCAGCATGTTCGCGAGCGCCTTGGGGTGAGGCCCATGGGTGAATCCGGCGGGATGGAACGTCAGCATGCCGACGTCGATGTTGTCGCGGCTGAAGAAGTCGCCTGCGTGATAGAAGAGCACCTCATCGTAATCGTCGTTGCTGTGAAAAAACGGCACCTTCAGTGCGTCCGGATCCGTCTCGAAAGGCCGTGGTACGAAGGTGCAGATGACGAAACCATCGGCGACGAATGTGGTGTGTGCCGACGGCGGAAGGTGGTAGCGGTGGCTCATCAGCGGCCGGATGTGTTCGATGTTGATGCGCACCGGTGCCAGGTCACCGCTCCAGCCCACGGCATCCAGGGGATTGAACGGGTAGCGGACGGTCGAAAGCTCGTTCCGGCATTTCACGACGATCCGCCATGGGTCCTCGGACTGTTGCTCCATGAACGCCTGATCCAGCACTGGGGTGTCCAGCATGGCCGGGTCGAATATCGCGTGTTGACCGACGATGCCCTTGTCCGGCAGCGCGTACCTGGATCCACTGGCTTCCACCATCAGAATGGCCATCGCCGTGTCCGGCTCCATTCGCCACATGGTGCCACGTGGTAACACCACATAGTCGCCGCGACGAAGCCGCAGGTGTCCATAATCGCAGAACAGCGCGCCTTCGCCCGCATGCACGAACAGCAATTCATCGCCGTCGGCGTTGCGCACCAGATGATCCATTGCCTGATCCGTGTTCCAGAAGCGCAGCTTGACCTGGTCGTTGTGCAGCAGGGGGATGAGCTGCGCTGGGGAGTCGTTTCGGGTGCTCCCCGTGAGGTCGAAGGCGCGCGGCCGCAGTGGACCTTCCCAGCTCGACCAGCCGGTCGGGGGATGGGTGTGGTACATCTGAGTTGCGGGACCGAAGAAACCTTCCCGGCCCAGTTCCCGTTCGAAGGTGCCGGGTGGCAAACCGACGTGGGCCTGGCGGGACGCATCACCCTGCAGCCAACCGGCGCTGATCGGTTTGCTGTGCTTCATGACGAGCCCCCTTTGTCG
Organism: Gammaproteobacteria bacterium; assembly: GCA_004357385.1. GTDB lineage: Bacteria > Pseudomonadota > Gammaproteobacteria > Pseudomonadales > Azotimanducaceae > SMWF01. The sequence continues at coordinate 38,767 of SMWF01000036.1, forward strand.
TCCGAAATGACCCCGCGACGGATCTGATCGAGTTCGATGGACTCGAACAGGGCCTGGAAGTTACCTTCGCCGAACCCGTCGTTGCCCTTGCGCTGGATGATCTCGAAAAAGATCGGGCCGATCGCATCCTGGGTGAAGATCTGCAGCAGCAGTCCCTGCCCATCCCGGGGCGCACCGTCTACCAGAATCCTGTGGGCCCTCAGGGCGTCGAGGTCTTCGCCGTGTTCGGGGACGCGGGCGTCCAGCGCTTCGTAGTAGGTCTCGGGCGTGTCCTGAAACGCGATCCCACTGCGCGAGAGGACATCTACCGTTGCGTAGATGTCGTCCGCGCCGAGGGCGATGTGCTGGATACCTTCGCCCCGGTAGCGGTGCAGGAACTCCTCGATTTGCGATTTGTCGTCCTGGGACTCGTTCAACGGAATGCGGATTTTTCCGCAGGGGCTGGTCATCGCACGGCTGAACAGGCCGGTGTGCTTGCCTTCGATGTCGAAGTAGCGAGTCTCGCGAAAACCGAAGATGTCTTCGTAGAACGCCCCCCACCGGTCCATGTTGCCGCGAAAGAGGTTGTGCGTGAGATGGTCGATGTAAGTCAGGCCCACATCGGTGCGTGGCTGGGCGCCATCGATTGGCTCGAAGTCGACGTCGTAGATGGAACTCGCCCCGTAGCGGTCGACCAGGTAGATGAGCAGTCCGCCAATCCCTTCAATTGCGGGGATGTTGAGCTCCATGGGTCCGATGCGGTTCTCTACGGCCGTGGCACCGCGGGCCACCGCCTCCGTCAGCGCTTGGCCCGCATCTGCGACGCGGAACGCCATGGCATTGGCTGATTGTCCGTGCTGCTCCGCGAAATCGGAAGCCGGGCCGGCTGCTTCGGCGTTGAGGATGAAGTTGATGTCGCCCTGGCGGTAGTGGGTGACGTCCTTGTTGCGGTGCCGGCCCATCGCGACAAAGCCGAGCTGTTCGAACTGTTCGGCCAGGCGGGTGGGGTTCGGGCCGGTGAACTCGACGAACTCGAAGCCGTCGGTTCCCAGCGGATTGTCGATCGCCGGGTGGGTGGCTGGTTGCTTGCTCGACATGGTCATGTGCTTGCCGAAGCCTTCTTCAAGGGGGATGGAAATTATAGTTTCTCATGAAACTAATTGCAAACAAAACAAAAATCGTGGATAGTGCTCACGATGAAGTTGCACGAGTTCACACCTTATCGATTGTCGGTGCTGACCAACCGGATCAGCAGCCTGATTGCCCGGGCCTACACGGATCGCTTTGGCATCAGCATCCCGCAGTGGCGGGTCATCGCAGTGCTCGGCGAGGAAAGCGGCATTACCGCAACAGAGGTCGCCCAGCGGACCGCCATGGACAAGGTTGCGGTCAGTCGTGCAGTACAGGGACTGGTCAAGGCCGGGCGGGTGCGCCGGCTTGCGTCCCAACAGGATGGTCGTGTCGCCAAACTCAGGCTCACCGCCAAAGGACAACGGATTTACAATGAGATCACGCCGCTGGCGCTCGGTTACGAGGACGCCGTGCTTGAGCCGCTGACGCGTGTAGAGCGCGGCTATCTGGATGCCATCCTGCGCAAGTTGTCGCAGCGTCTCGATTCCCTCGAAGCAGCTCGCTGAATTTGTGCTGGCAAATTCGTTGTGATTGTCTGACACTCGGGCGCGGGGGAGACTGGATCCATGGATCGCGGGTTCGCTCGCGTTGATGACCTGCGCCGCAATCATTGCGGCCGAGACGCCGCCTGTCGTACAGGTGTTCGCGTGCAACTACATCGAAGGAAAGGGCATCGCCGACCTGGATGAGGCGACCGACTTTTTCAACGCGCAGATCGAGAAAATTGGCTCGGCGGACCTCAGCGCATCTCAGGCATTCCTCTGGGAGCCGCATGTTGCCAACACGGACCGCGACGTGTTGTGGTTCGCCAATTACGATAACCTGAATGCGCTGGGCCGTGCCCATGACGCCATCGGCAACAGCCCGGAAGGGCAGGCTGCGAACGCGAAGTTCGACGAAGTCGTCGACTGCGACTCTGCGATCCTGTTGAGTGAGACCCTCTACGATGGCGAGGGCGACCCGGTGTCCGACAATCAGGCGCTGCTCGAGTCGTACGTTTGTACGTTGAACGATGGCAAGACGCTCGACGACGCGCGTGCCGTGGCTAAGGACTGGGCTGAGCTGATCGCGACGCTTCCGACGACCGGGGGGTTCCTGGCCTTCATGCGCACCCCGCTGATCGCCAACGTCCCATTCGACCTGTCGTACCTGCTGGTGCACGACAGCATGACCCAGTACGCCCAGCGGCAGACCGAGTACATGAGTTCGGGTGGTAACGACCTCACTGACCGGTTCAACGAGGTTCACAACTGCGAATCCGGGCTCTGGAACGGCCGTCAGGTCGTCCCGGCACCGGAGTAGCCGTAATATCGAGGCGGGCCGAAACGCGGCCCGCCTCTACTTCATGGTAGGTTGATTGGACCGATAGCCTGCCGCACGTTGAATCGCACATGACCCGAGACCTCGTTCCGGTTCCCATGCGCACCAAGCTCGCATTTGGAATAGGGGCGGCCGGTGAGGCGTCGACGAATTGGATCTTCAGCGCTCTCACGTTTTTCTTCTACAACCAGATCCTTGGACTGTCGGGCACGCTGACCGCGCTTGCCGTCACCATCGGGATCGTCTCGGATGCCATTACTGACCCCCTGATGGGTTCGATTTCCGATCGTTTTCGGTCGCGTTGGGGTCGCCGCCACCCGTTCATGTTTGCCGCGCCGCTGCCGTTGGTCTTGACCATATTCGGCATCTTTCATCCGCCAGACGACCTCACCACATGGCAACTGTTCAGCTGGTTCGCGGTGTTCACCGTACTGATGCGCATTTGCTCGACGCTGTTCGCGGTGCCTCATCTGGCCCTGGGCGCCGAGCTGAGCGACGACTACCACGAGCGCTCGAAGATCATGAGCTACAACAATATATTCACGTACGTGGGCGTGATCATCATGCACTCGGTCGTGTGGTTCGTGATCTTCCCGTCCTTCGACAACGGGCGCATGGAGCAGCAGGCATATTTGCCCGTAGTGCTGTTCTGCTGCACGTTGGTCATGCTTTGCATCTTTACCTCTGCGTACCAGACGCGGGATCGGATCCCTCTGATGAGCCCCGTGCCGGACGATCTACCGGCGTTCAGCTTCCAGGCGTTGGTCTCGGACGTCTGGATGGCGTTGCAGAATCGACATTACCTGTATCTGCTGCTGGGGTTTTTCCTGCTGTCGATCACGATAGGCACCCACGAGACCCTGAGCCTCTATATGGCGACGTTCTACTGGGAGCTGACCGATTATCAGATCGGCTGGCTGATCCTGAGCAACGTGTTCGGCTACGCCATCGGTTTCCTCACCGCGGCGCGATTGCACCGTTGGTTCGACAAACGCTGGACCATCGTGGCGACCGCGATCACTCTGAGCGTATTCTGGTCCGCCGCCGTGACGCTGCGGCTTTTCGATCTGGCGCCGGCAAACACCAGTTGGAGCCTGGTGGCGTTCATCATCTTCTTCGGCGTGTTCTCATCGGCGTCGGGCTCGATTCTCAACATCAGTGTGATGTCGGCACTGGCGGACATCGTCGACGTGCACGAATTGAAGACTGGCCGGCGTCAGGAGGGAATCTTTTACTCGGCGCGCAGTTTCTTCGCCAAGTGCACGAATGGCATCGGCCACATCGTGGCGGGGGTGGCCCTGGACCTGATCGAGTTTCCGACCAAGGCGGTCCCCGGCGAGGTCAATCCCGAAACGATCTATATGCTCGGCATCATCGATGGCCCATTCGCCATGGTGTGGGGGCTGCTGGCCGCGTGTTGCTATGCGGGCTATAGGATCAATCGACGCTACCACGAGGAGATCCAGCGCAAACTCAGGGAGCGCGCGACATCGGCGCTACCCGCCACAGGCTGAAATAATGACTCTGGGATCAGTGCGTATTGCAGGAGTGCGTGTCAGGCAATAGTATCCGCGCCTTTGTTGGATACTCCGGTTCCCGTGGGTGCAACCGACTGAACGTAGAGTCACCGTCAACGGCGTTGAGCTCGCCTACTTCGAATGGGGTAAACCCACCGATACAATGGTGCTCTTTGCGCACGCGACAGGGTTTCACGCGCGCTGCTGGGACCGGACGGTGGCGTTGCTGGCGCCGGACACCCACGTCATTGCCCTGGATCAGCGAGGCCATGGCCGCAGCGGCAATGCGGGCCCGCTCAACTGGCTGACCTTCGGTGCGGATCTGACCGAGTTCGTGCGCTCGCTGGACCTTGCCGGGATTTGCGGGGTGGGTCACTCGATGGGTGGCCACGCGATGACCCAGGCGGCCGCGGCAGAGCCGGGCCGGTTCGAGCGGCTGGTGTTGGTCGATCCGGTGATTGCCGATCCAGACCGCTACGCAGACTGGGGCGGGTTCGGCGCGATGCGTGCGGCGGACCATCCGACCTCCCGCCGCAAAAACCAATGGCGCGACTGGCAGGAAATGTTCGACCGGTTCGTGCAGCGAGCGCCATTCGACAGCTGGCGCCGCGAGATTCTCGAGGATTATTGCCGATATGGCGTGCTGCAGAATCCGGATGGACCAGGCTACGTGCTTGCCTGCCCGCCGTTGGTGGAAGCGGCTATCTATACGGGCAGCGCGGGTCGTGACATCCATGATCTGATTCGTGGCATCGAGTTGCCGGTGACGATTCTGCGGGCACCGGGCGGTTCCGGTGAAGGCACCATGGACTTCACGGCTTCTCCGACCTGGGAGCGACTGGCGGAGCAATTTCGGAACGGGCACGATGTTTATCTACCGCACCTGAACCACTTCATACCCATGCAGGAGCCGGAGCGGGTGGCGCAGTGGATTAACCCTGACTGATCGCCGCGTCGCGGCGCAGGATCGGTTTTGTCGCGGCGGTTGCCGCGTATTGCCACAGGCCGCTGAACGGCACCCCCCACGAGAAGATCAGCAGCGAAATCACGATGCCGGGCAGAAGTGCAGTCAAAGGATCGGCCCAGGCAATGAGCTGACCCAACAATATAGAGCTGATGGGGGCCGCCACCATGAAGCTGAATATGAACACGGACAACACCTGTGCGCGGACCGCGGGCGCGGCGAGTTCCTGCACCGTGGTGCGCACCAGGGTCGTGGTGATGCCCATGTTGAATCCCCAGGCGAACATCGCGCCGTAGAACAGCCACACGCTGGGCTTCACCAGCAGTACCCCGAGAATCACCGCACGGGTCACCTGCATCACCAGAAACAGGCGGCCCGGGTGCTTGAGCGGCATGAAGTACAGCAGGATGACATTCGATCCGATGCTGCCGCTGGTAAAGGCGATCAGCACCGTGGAAAACATACCGACGTCGCCCTGGTAGACCTCCCGGACGATGAACGGAATGGCGATGATGTAGGCGCCCGCGTTGAACAGCGAGGACAGCAGGTTCAAGCCGATGATGTTTCGGATCAGGGGCGTCCCCGCGATGGATCTGATCCCGGCCAGCAGGTCGATGGATCTACCGGGGTCGATTGCGGGCAACTCGGGCAGGCGTCGGATGGGCAGTGCGCCAACTGCGAAGACCAATGCCTGCAGGACCAGTATCGGCGCAAGCCCGATGACGTCGAGTTTTCCGCCGACCCAGACGCCGCCGAGCCCGGCCAGAGAAGCAACGATAGTGGTTATGGTAACCGTGCGTTGGATATCCGTGCGGGTGACGCGGCTGAGCATCGCCTGGCGTGCTGGGTCGCTCATGGCCTGCAAGGCAGATACGGCCAGTCCGAAGCCGATGACGATCCAGAACCTCAGCTGGCCCGCGCTGCTGACCCAGGCGAGCACCAGACCCGGCAGCACCATTAGCAGGTGCATGCGGATCAGCAGGGTTCTGCCGTTGGTTCGATCAGCGAGCACGCCACCGATCAGGATGATCGCCAACGCGGGTAGCTCGATCAGCGCGCGTCCAAAACCCACCTGATCTGCCGGCGCTTCCAACACCTCCACCAGCAACCAGGTGATCAGGAAGCCCTGCAGGCTCATCCCGGCGATCCAGAGGCTGGAGCTGGTCAGATACCAGGGCAGGGCGGATCGGGGTACGAATGGGGCGTCGGGCGTGACGTCGGGCATGGATCGAACCGAAGGGCACCACGGTGCCAATTCGGCATCATAACCAGATCGTGGCGAAGGGTGGCCAGGCGAGGTGTGGCCGGCGAACCGGCAAGCCGCTAGGCTCTTGGGATTTGGAAGAAGGAGCCGCTCGATGAAGATTGGCGTGACGATGGCCTTCAGCCAACATACGCCCGCGGGTTATATCGCCGATGCGGCGCGGCTCGTGGAAACACTGGGATTCCATTCTCTATGGGTGCCGGAACACGTTTTGTTCTTCCCCGAGTACGCTTCCCGATACCCATATTCAGACGATGGGCGAATCCCCGGCAACCCGGAAGGCGTGCTCGATCCATTCAGCGCGCTGACCTTCGTGGCGGCCCATACCACCACCATCAGACTCGGCACGGGCATCTGCCTGGTGCCGCAGCGTCAGCCGGTTTACTCGGCGAAGATGGTGGCCGATCTCGACTATCTCTCGGGTGGACGCGTGGACTTCGGGGTTGGCATTGGTTGGCTGGCCGAGGAGTTTGCGGCCCTGCAGATGGACTTTTCTACGCGTGCGAAACGCACTGCTGAATACATCAACGCAATGAAGGCGCTGTGGTCGCCCGGCGTGACGCACTTCAGCGGGGAGACGGTCGAACTCGTCGATTGTCACTTCAATCCGAAGCCGGTGCAGCAGCCCCACCCACCCATATTTTTTGGGGGCGAGAGCGATGCGGCGCTGCGCAGAGTCGCGACGTTGGGCGACGGTTGGTACGGTTTCGACCTGGACCCGGACGGCGTAGCTACTCATCTTGAGCGGTTGGACGCCGTGCTCGACGAACATTCTCGGAGCCGCGAGGACGTGTTGGTGTACGTCGGTCCGAATCGACACCGGGTGACGCCGGAACGGGTCGATGCGTATCGAGCGCTCGGGGTCGATCAGCTGGTGGTCGGGCTGTTCGCCACCGACATCGATACGCTCGCCCGGCGTGCCGAAAAGATGTGCGAAGTCGTCGGACTCGAGGCCGGCTGACGATGGCGCGCCGAGCGCCGTGTCTCGTTCTTACATCGTCTTACAACCTCCACATAGTGGGTACATACAACGATTGAAGGTGCGGCGGAGAATCCGATTGGTGTTTACGTAGTCAAGGCTCGGAGATGTTTGTGGGCCGCACTAAAGAAGAAAAACGAACTTGGTTTCGTGCCGAGCGGATCTTCAATTGCAACGGCGAATGGTATTTCCACACACGCGAAGGCATTGACGTGGGTCCCTACGACAGTCAGCTCGAGGCTGACATAGAAGCAGCGATGCTTCGCGAGCTGATCCGGCATGCCAGCGTGCAAGGCGAGGCACTGTCGGTTCTGAAAGACTTCATACTCGAATCGTTTACCATGGGCCGCCCCCTCAATGTAATGGTGAGCGACGGCGGCGAATCGATCATCATCGAGCGCCCGGCAGACGAATAACCGGCGTACCGGTGGGGTTTACGTTGCCACGGCGTTGAAGTACTGCTCCATCCCTTCGAGATGCGCGTCCACATCGGCGCGGCCGGCGTTGTGCGTCGCGACCGCCATATGTGTACAACCGAGCTCGCGCCAGCGGTTGGCGTGCTTAGACCAGCGTTCCGGATTGCCGCCCTCAAGCTGCGCCTGGGCCTGAACTCCGAACCCGTCCCACGCAAGACCGGCAGCCTCGCGCTCGGTGCGTAGCGTTTCCAGGGCTGAACGCGCTGCGTCATTGGGACCCATCAGGGGGACCCAGCCGTCGCCCAGTCGGGCGCAGCGTTTCAGGAGTGCAGGCGCGCCACCCCCAAACCAGATCGGAATGCTCTGGCTGGGCCGCGGGTTGATGCTGGCAGCGTCGATCCGATGCCATTCCCCATGGTAGTCGAGACTGTCCTCGAGCCACAGACGACGCAGCAGATCGACCTGTTCGGCCTGGCGGCGGCCGCGATTCGCGAAATCTTCGTTGAGCGCCTGGTACTCGACCTGGTTCCAGCCCGTGCCGATTCCAAGGCGCAGTCGTCCCTGGGAGAGCAACGCGACTTCGGCGGCCTGTTTGGCGACCAGTGCGGTCTGCCGTTGTGGCAGGATCAGCACGGCGGTTGCCAAGGTGATCGAGGACGTGACGGCGGCCATGAAGCTCATCGTGGTGAACGGCTCATGGAAGGCGACGTCCTTGTCGTATGGACCGCGCCAGCCGCCGGGACGGTTCGGGTCGGCGCCGAGCACGTGGTCGTAAATCAACAGGTGGTCTGCGCCCTGGGCTTCTGCCCCCTGAACGAAGGCTTTGATGGCGCCGGGATCGGTGCCGATTTCGTTGTGCGGGAAGACCACCCCTAGCTTCATGATGACTCCTGGCTGCGCGCGCAAACTGAGCGAGCGTAGGGAGGCGCGGCATGGAATGCAATGCCGTGGACCGCATACCGGATTGGCCTTCGGGAACTCGAGCGATGCTAGAATGCGCGCCTTTCGTCCTGGCGGCAGATTGCGCGGCAGCGCGCACAGCAATAAACGTAATGGCAGAACCGGCGGAATCGGCAGCAACGAGTTTCTCCTTCGTCGATATGGAGCACGAGGTGCTTCGACTGTGGCGCGATCTCGACGTGTTCCAGAAAACCCTGGATCAGACCAAGGACAAGAAGCCGTATATTTTTTACGACGGGCCGCCGTTTGCGACGGGTCTACCTCACCATGGTCATCTCACGGCCTCGACCATCAAAGACGTCGTGCCGCGCTACTGGACGATGCAGGGTCGCTATGTACTGCGGCGCTTCGGTTGGGACTGCCACGGCTTACCCATCGAGCACGAGATCGATCAGCAGTTGGGATTTACGGCTCAGGATGCCCTGGCCCAGTTGGGAATTGCCGGCTACAACGACGCCTGCCGCGGCATCGTGCAGCAATACGTCGACGAATGGCGGCACACCATTACGCGGCTCGGCCGCTGGGTCGACTTCGACAACGACTACAAGACCATGGACCCCTGGTACATGGAATCGTTGTGGTGGGTGTTCAAACAGCTCTGGGACAAAGGGTTGATCTATCAGGGCAATAAGGTGATGCCGATCTCGACGGCGCTGGGCACTGTGCTCTCCAATTTCGAGGCCGGCCAGAACTATCAGGACGTTCAGGATCCGGCGATCACCGTGCTGCTGAAACTGCGCGACGAGGAGGCCTATCTCGCGGTGTGGACCACCACTCCCTGGACACTGCCGTCCAATCTTGCGGTCTGCGTGGGCGCCTCGATCGACTATGTCCGGGTAAAGGACGCCGAGTCGGGGCGGGAAATCTATCTGGCGGAAGCACGCGTGGCCGACTACGGCGCCCGCCACGACCTGGCAGTAGTGGAGCGGCTCAAAGGTACAGCGCTGGTCGGGCGCAGCTACGAACCTCAGTTTCCGTACTTTGCGGACCAGACGAACAAAGGTGCGTTCGTGGTGGTGGCGGATGACTACGTCACCACCGATGCCGGCACCGGTCTCGTCCACCAGGCGCCGGCATTCGGCGAGGATGACTACCGGATCTTCAAGGAAGCCGGCATCGAAGCCTTCGTCTGCCCGGTGACCCTCTTCGGGCTGTTCACGGAAGAAGTGACGGATTTCGCGCGCCAGCATGTAAAGGACGCCGACAAGCACATCATCGCGTATCTAAAAGAGGCGGGCTGCTTGTACGAACAGAGCGTGATCCAGCACAGCTACCCGTTCTGCTGGCGTTCGGACACGCCACTGATTTACCGGGCGATCCCGTCCTGGTTCGTGCGGGTCACGGACTTCGTCGATGACCTGGTTGCCGCCAACGACAAGATCCGGTGGGTACCTGAGCACATCAAGGAAGGCCGCTTCGGCAACTGGCTGAACGGTGCCATCGACTGGTCGATCTCGCGCAACCGGGTTTGGGGAACGCCGTTGCCGATCTGGGTCAACGATGTAACCGGCGAGAAGATCTGTATCGGTTCGCTGGACGAGTTGGAACGATACACCGGGGTACGACCGGACGATCTGCATCGCGAGTTCATCGATCCGCTGATCTTCGAAGTGACCGGTGAACAGGGAACCTATCGGCGCATTGAAGAGGTACTCGATTGCTGGTTCGAGTCCGGCGCCATGCCCTATGCCCAGCTGCATTACCCCTTCGAGAACCAGGATGTGTTCAAGGCGGGCTTCCCCGCTGAGTTCATCTGTGAAGGTCTCGACCAGACCCGCGGCTGGTTCTACACCCTGACGGTGCTGGCCGCGGCGCTTTATCAGAAGCCTGCATTCCGCAACGTAATCGTCAATGGCATGGTCATGGCCGAAGACGGCAAGAAGATGTCCAAGCGGTTACGCAACTACACGCCTCCGGACGAGCTGATGGAGACCTTTGGCGCCGACGCGCTGCGGCTGTATCTGATCAACTCCGGACTGGTCCGTGGCGAAGATCAGCGATTCTCTGATGGCGGGGTCAAGGACATGGCGCGCCGGGCGCTGTTGCCCTGGTACAACTCGTTTCAGTTCCTCAAGACTTATGCCGCGATTGATAACTGGTCACCGGATAAGGGCCTGCATTACGGATCGAACGTGCTGGACCGTTGGATTTTGTCACGCCTGCAGACACTCAAGGCGGCGGTCGCGGAGGAGATGGATGCCTATCGGCTGTTCAATGTGGTCCCCAGGCTGTTCGACTTCATCGAAGAACTGACCAACTGGTACATTCGCCTGAACCGGCAGAGATTCTGGGGCGAAGACATCACCGCTGACAAGATTGCCGCCTACAGCACGCTCTACACGGTGGTCTACGAACTCAGCCTGGCGATGGCACCATTCGCGCCGTTTCTATCCGAACACGTGTATCAGCAACTGGCGACGCTGTCCGGTTCGGAGGGGCCAAAACCCGAATCGGTGCACCTGTGTCCGTATCCGGGGGCCGAGGAAGACCTCATGCAGCCGCGCCTTGAGGAGGCCGTTGGGGTCATGCAGGAAGTCATCCTGCTCGGTCGGCGCAAACGCGAAGAGGAACGGATAAACCTGCGCACGCCACTCAAGCGCTTGACGGTGATCCATCGCGAGCAGGCCCTGCTGGATGATGTCCGTGATCTGGGGGACTACGTGCGTGCGGAGTTGAACGTCAAGGAGGTGACCTACGATGAGCATGAAGATCGCTACATCGACCTCAGCGCGCGACCCAATTTTCCGGTACTGGGCAAGCGGCTTGGCAACCGGATGAAACAGTTCCAACAACTGATTCTCGACCTCGAGCGCGATCAGATCAGCGCGTTTCTTGAGACAGGTTCGTTGGAACTCGGTGGCGAGACGTTCGACCACACCGAGATTGAAGTGGTCCGGCAAGCGCGGCAAGGCACCGGCGCTACATCGAGCGGTTCGATCTCGATCGATCTCGATTGCAGGCTCGATCCCGCCCTGATCGCGGAGGGGCTGGCACGGGAGGTCGTAAACCGCATCCAGCGGGGTCGCAAGGAGTTGCGGCTGCACGTAGCGGACCGCATTCGGGTCACCTACGATGGAAACGATGAGTTGCTGGACGCCATTGCCACCCATGGCGACTACATCGAACACGAGACGCTGGCCGTGGCACTACAGCAAGGTGACCCGGGCACCGCGGCGTTGACGTCCGAGATCGATGGCGCGACGTTTCGCTACCTCATTGAGCGCAACTAGCGGTCTGGTGGCATCGACCTGAGCGGGTGGAAAGCGGGGTGTAAGGAAGGGCGTAAGCAAAAGAAACAGGCCGCGGTGGCGGCCTGAATTACGCGCGTTATCTTTATGTTGCGCTTCCCGTTGCGCGTGGCGAGTTGCGCGGAGTCTCTCCGACTCTCCCCTTTCCAACGTGTGGATATGACCAGAATCGTTGGGGACTGTCAAACGGCGCTATGCAAGCGAACTCGCCCCTACGATGGGGCGTCAGCGATATACTTGTTGGTAGGATTCGCATGTGCTTGCTGATGCCTGATCACGAAACCTACCCGCCGTACCCCGACTCCCGCACCTGCCATGTCGGGACCTATCGGCGTGTGCTCCCCGTCAGTGTGGAGCGGATGTACGAAAATGCGCTGGACTGGGAGCATCTGCCGCATGTCCATGCGGCCAGTTTCAAGGCGATCGAACGAATCGATGCCGGATCCTGGGGGTGGCGCGCCGAAACCACCTCTGCGCGCGGCGACCGTTCGATCATCGAGTTGCGTCTGGACCGGGCGTGTCGACGCTGGATTACACGAACGCTCAAAGGCGCCAACGCGGGTAGTGAGATCTGGACCCATGCGTTCCCGATCGAGGCACGGCGCGTCGACATCGTGGTCGACTTCTTTGTACCGGGGGTTGCCGAGAGTGCACGCAAGAAGGTCGGCGAAGCATTTGCTGCGTTGTACCAGAGCCTGTATGACGAGGACGTTGCGATGATGACGGAACGTCAGCGTCGCCTCGATGCGAGGATCGAATCTCACGCGGAACAGGAGCGGATTGCATTGGGGTCGCGCGCTGATCTCGCGTTGCCAATGCAGATCGAGTTTGCCGGCCGCCCGTTCGTGGTTGCGGAGATTGAGGGTGCGCTGTACGCGTACTCGGCATGGTGTCCTCATCAGATGGGCCCGCTGTACGCCGCCATACCCGAGGGGCGATTGGTGACGTGCCCGTGGCACGGCTACCAGTTCAATGTCGCCGACGGTTCTTGCGTTTCGGGGCAAAGCTGCCAGCTGCCTGCTCCACCGGATGTTGTGCAAGACAGTGCCGGACAGGTGTTCGTGGATTTCAGTTCCCGTTGAACCGCGCTTCGGCTGCGCCAGGTGGCCTCGAGTGACGGATGGTAGGGGCGCACCGGACCTGCCGAGGGGCCGTTATCGCGTCACGGTTGGCCTGGTGGGTGGTGCGACCGCGTTCTCATTGCTGGGCGACCAGGCGCTCTATGCGGTCTTGCCCGTCTATCTGGATCAGTTGGGATTGAGCGCCATTCAGGTCGGCATTCTACTGTCCGCCAACCGTTGGATACGATTGCTGACCAACCACCTCGCGCACCGGATACTCGCGCGTGCTGATTTTCGCATCCTGTTTGCCGGGGCATTGGTCCTCGGCGTGGCAACGACTGCCGCCTATGGGCTGAGCCGGTCGTTCACGGCGCTGCTCACGGCCCGCCTGTTGTGGGGACTCGCGTGGTCCTTCATCAGGCAAGGCGGCGTCATGCGGGTCATGGACACCGCACCCCCTGAGGCCACAGGCAGGACCATGGGCACCTACAACGGAATCACCCGAATTGGATCCGTGCTCGGGTTGTTTGGCGGCGCCGTACTGGTCGATACCGTCGGCTTTTCCCTGGCCATGCTGACCCTGGCCGCAATCGCAATGGTGAGCGTACCAATGGCACTCGCGCTCCCCGCCGCGCGACGCGCCGAGACCCACGACGGGGCGCCCCGGAATTCCTCGGCGGAGGGAGCGCCGTCGCCGTTTCTCGTGCTCGGGTTCTGTCTCGGTGTGGTGGGTCCCGGGTTTGTCATGTCGACGCTTGGTTTTTTGCTCCAAAGCCGCGTCGGGTCCGGTGGATGGCTGGGATTCGCCAGCGCGGCGACCCTCACCGGTGCGGTGCTGGCCGTGCGATTTGCGCTGGATACGCGGGCGCTGTGCTCGCCCCGGACCTGATTACGCTGATCGCGCTGGTGCTCGTGTTCTTCATCGCGGCGACCGCACTGCAAGCAGGGATCGCCGGGTATGCGTCCCGGCTTGGCGCTGCAGGGTTCTCCTGATATGTGACAGCAGTCGACATCGGGGCGGCGGCCGGACCACTGATCGCGTGGGTTGCACTGGATCGGTTTGCGCTGGCGGAGATCGGGCTGCTGATGGGCGCCGCGTTCTATGCAGTGGCGCTGCTGGTCGCGTGGCTTGGATTCAGTCGGGTTCGATGAAAAAGACGTAGGCTGGGGGGCGATGGGGTGCCCACCGCAGCCTACGAGGGGGAGGGATCGTTGCTACTGTGCCGCTACCGATGTCGGTAGGGTGCTTTCGTCGAATTCAATCGCCAGCACGTCGCCACTGCGCGTCACGCGACAGGAGGCGTCGACACCTTGAATAGGATTCGTCCGGTCGTAGACCGATACCGAAAAGTTGAGATCCCGATACTGGTTTCGAGATTTGACCTTATCGATGTTGTAGTTCGTTGGCGTGTTGCTTAGTCCCAGCCGCTCGCCGATGGCCTGCTTGCAGCCTTCGATGGATGCCGTGTAGCTGTTGGCAAACGCGCCTGCGCTGCCCAGCGTGATTGCAAGCGTGGCGACCAGCGTTGCCAGCCCGAGTACCGATGTGCGCATGTCCTGACTCCTGAGTGTTTCGTTTGGTACCGTTAGGTGTTACTTTCGGTAACATAATACGTGTGAGAGCGGAAGGTGCAACACGCATTGCTGCACTCGGGCGGTGCGGAAACGCACCACGAATCGGAAGCGGCCGCCGGCTGGCGTTGGAGACGAGATGCAGGGGCTCGATTGGGATGATCTGAAGGTGGTGATGGCAATCTCGGTTGAAGGATCGGTGCGGCGTGCCGCCGCGGTGCTGGGAAAGCACCATACGACAGTGACGCGGCGTCTGGATCAGTTCGAGAAGCGCCTTGGACTCGTGCTGTTCGATCGCGCTCCGACGGGGCTGCAACTCAACGAGCATGGCTTGTCGGTGGTGGCGCATGCCCGACGGGTTGCGGGCGAGGTAGAGAATCTGGAGCGCAACCTGCTGGGCCTTGATCAACGCCTCGAAGGCCGGGTCCGGCTGGCGCTGCCTGAAGTCGTGGCGAGCCACCGGCTGATGACGGATCTGGCGCGATTCAGTGTCCAGCATCCGCAGATCACCCTGGAGCTCGTTCCAACCCACGAAGCCCTGGACATAGGCGAACGGGATGCGGATGTCGCGGTTCGGGTGACCAACCGGCCACCCGAGCACCTTGTCGGACGATCGCTTGGCCGGTTTGCGGTGGCTCCCTATGTGAATCGGTTGGCGAGCGGTCCCTATGGTTGGATCGGTGCCGGCGCAGGGGATCTCGTCGATGCGGGCTGGCATGACCAGTTCTGCCCGGGTGCCCCGGTGCTCATGCGCTGCATCAGCCCTCTGCTCCGGCTGGCGGTCGTGCGGGCGGCAGCGGGGGTTGCGGTGCTGCCTTGCGCGTTGGCGGACCCTCACGACGAGCTATGCCGGTTGGCTGCTTCGGCACCCATGGACGGTGGCGAGATCTGGCTGCTGACCCACCCGGATCTGCGCAATGCCGCGCGGGTCCGCGCCGTGATGACGCATCTCACCGAAGCGTTGGCTCGCCAGCGCGGCGCTTTGTTGGGATTGGGCCGGTCGGAGCAGGGCCGTTCCATGCGGACCGGAGTCGCCTGACGAGTCTCCTCGACCGGGACGGGTGTTCCCCTTGATCGGTTGCACAATCTTGGGAATCATGGCGCGGTGAGCGAACCACTGAATCCGACGTCGCACAGCTACTTCTCGCAGCGTTTGCGACTCCACTATCTCGACTGGGGCAACGAGTCCGCGTCGAGCCTGATACTGATCCATGGCATTCGCGACCATTGCCGGACATGGGATGCAGTGGCGCAGCGACTTCGAGATCACTACCACGTCATTGCGCCGGACCTTCGAGGCCATGGCGACTCCGCCTGGCAGCAAGGCAGCGCGTACGGCAATCTGGACTTCGTTTACGACATCGCGCAGTTGGTCCGGCAGCAGGAACTCGCGCCGGTGACCCTCATCGCCCACTCCCTGGGTGGCACGCTCGCCTGCCTGTTTGCCGGTGCGTTTCCCGAGCTGGTCGAGCGTCTGGTGGTAGTGGAAGGCATCGGTCTGTGGGAGCGCTGGACGGATGTTCCTCCGGTACACGAGCGAATACGCGGCTGGGTGGACGAGGTCCGCTCCTTGGCGGGCCGGGCACCCAGGCGCTATGCGTCGGTTGCGGAGGCCTATCGGCGCATGCAGCAGACCAATCCTCATTTGTCCCCGGACCTGGCGCTGCATCTGACCATCCACGGCAGTCATCAGAACGAGGACGGCAGTTACAGCTGGAAGTTCGACAACTACACTCATGCCTGGCCGTTGTTCGATGTCGATGCGCAGGACAGCATTGCCCTCTGGCAACGCATCGATTGCCCGGTGCTGCTGTTGAATTCCAGTGACGGTTACGATCACCGGATTGGCCAGGATGGGACCGATGCGTACTTTGGCGATTGCCAGGTGATAGACATCGAGGGCGCCGGACATTGGACGCACCACGATAAACTGGACGAGTTCATGGCTCAGGTAGGTCCGTTTCTGGACCTATGATCGAGCGGGCTTGCCGCGTCTGAGCTGACAGGGGACACTGGGTGGCGCGATTATGACTCAAGGGAACTCGATGGCTGGGGCGCCGACGCGACTGCGCTGCGAGTATCTCGAGAATCCCATCGGGCTCGGCGAGACGCAACCGATTCTGTCCTGGTGGTTGAACGACGATCGAGCGGCAGAGGTGCAGACCGCCTACCATGTGTTGGCGGCTTCGGCTCCACGGCAACTGGAGGACGACCAGGCGGATGTCTGGGACAGTGGCCGAGTGCCCTCGTCGGAGACCGCACAGATCGCGTTCGGCGGCGGCCCGTTGGTTTCCATGCAGCGCGTCTGGTGGAAAGTGCGGTCCTATGACAGCGATGGCGTCGCGTCCGAATGGAGCGCGCCGGCCTGTTTCGAGATGGGTCTCCTCGATGTGCGGGACTGGCGAGCGCACTGGATTGGTACGCCGCTGATGGGCAGTAAGGGCACGCCGGCTCGGGTACCACTGTTGCGCCGCAGCTTCGAGCTCCCGCAGCGCATCGAGCGCGCCCGGTTGTACATCACTGCGCTCGGCGTTTACGACGTCGAGATCAATGGCCAGCGTGCAATTGATGCCGAACTCCCCCCGGGCTGGACGGATTTCCGTAAGCGGGTTCGCTACCAGAGCTACGACGTGACCGAACGACTGCGGGTGGGTGAGAACGTCATCGGGGTGTGGCTGGGAGACGGCTGGTACTGCGGTTTCCTCGGCCCCTCCGAGCGGCAGCAGTATGGCGAACGGCCGGCCCTTCTGGCCCAGCTGGAAGTCATTCTCGCGGATGGCACGCCGCTGGTGATCGCAACGGACGGCGACTGGCACTGGCAGCAATCCGAGCTTCTCTACGCCGATCTGATCGACGGGGAGAGTGTCGACGCCCGCCAGCGTCAGGAAGGATTTACCACACGGGGGTTCGATTCGTCGGGCTGGCTACCCGTCGAATTGGTCAACGCGGACGTACCGCGTCTGGAAGCGGACGCGGGTCCGCGGATCCGCGTGCTGGAGGAGATAGAGGGATCGCTGGTGCGTAGCGCGCCCGGCGAACTCGGCACGCAACGTTGGTTGTACGATCTGGGTGAAAACATCGTCGGGCGGATTCGCCTGTCCATCAAAGCGCAGCGCGGCACTGCGTTGACGGTGCGCTATGCCGAACGGCTCCAGGCCAACGACGATCTGTACACGGAGAATCTGCGCGGTGCACGGGCCACGGACTTCTATACCTGCGCGGGCGATGAGCAGGGTGAAGTGTTCGAACCACGGTTCACCGTTCACGGGTTTCAGTACGTGGAGGTGTCGGGCCGGCTGCGTGATGGTGCTATCGAGCAGCTGACCGGTGTCGTGCTGTCCTCTGCGTTGCCGCGGATTGGCGAATTCTCCTGTGATCAGCAGTTGGTCAACCAGCTGCAACGCAACATCGCACGTAGTCAGCGTGGCAACTTTCTGGACATCCCAACGGATTGTCCACAGCGCGACGAGCGGCTGGGCTGGACAGGCGACGCGCAGATATTTGCTCGGACCGCGGCATTCAATCTGGATGTGTCCGCGTTCTTTGCCAAATGGCTCGATGACATACGGGATGCCCAGACCGATGCTGGAGTGGTGCCCCCGGTTGCGCCGTTGCCGCCGGAGCTTCTTCAATTGCACATCGATGGGGGTCCCGCCTGGTCCGATGCCATCGTGATCTGCCCCTGGACGGTTTATCGCTGCTGCGGCGATCGCCGCATTCTGGAGCGCAACTATGCTGCCATGGCGGCTTTCATCGCGAATCTGGAGGAGCGTTTTCCAGACCTCATCCGCGGGCAGCCTGGTCGGGAATCCTGGCATGGTTTTGGCGACTGGCTCGCCCTGGACGGTACCCATCGGGACGATTCGCGCGCCGGTGGAACACCTCGAGACCTGATTGGCACTGCGTTCTTCTGCTACACCGCAAAGTTGCTGGCACGGATCGCCGGGGTACTTGGAAACCTGAGTGATCTGGAGCGCTACGAAGAACTCGCGCAACGGATTCGAACTGCATTTCGACGCCGTTTTGTCACCCAGGATGGCCGGGTGGCAGGCGAAACTCAGACCGGCTACGTATTGGCACTGCACTTCGGTCTGCTCGACGCGGCGGAACGGCCCGTGGCGCTGGATGCGTTGGTCAGGAACATCGAGGATCGGGGCGGCGCGCTGTCTACCGGTTTTGTCGGCACGCCGTACCTGCTGCATGCGTTGACGCAGAACGGCCGCCTTGACCTCGCCTACGATCTGTTGCTTCGAACCGACGCGCCAGGCTGGTTGTATCCGATCACTCAAGGCGCGACCAGCATCTGGGAACGTTGGGACGGCTGGACGCGCCGCGATGGATTCCAGGATCCGGCCATGAACAGCTTCAACCACTATGCCCTCGGCGCAGTGGGCGAGTGGTTGTACAGCGTGTTGCTGGGGCTGGATGTCGATCCGGATCTGGCGCCCACCCGCAACGCCTACCGTTCAGCCCGAATACAACCCCGGCCGCCCATCGGGGAACGGTTCGACGGTGAGCCGCCGATTCGAAGAGCCCAGGGCAGCCTGGAGACGCTGTATGGTCGCTACGAGGTCGCATGGCAGCTGACCGGCGCCGAGTTCACTCTGGACGTGCTCGTGCCCCCGAACTGCCGGGCGACGGTGATACTGCCAGATGACACGGTTCACGAGGTCGCCGCCGGGCGACACGACTTCCGGGTGCCCCTGATCTCATCGGTCGAAGATGGAATCCCGGTGCTGCAGGAGGTAACCAAGCCTGCGTCGAAGGCTGGCTGATGGACGGTATTCACGACCTGGGGGGCAAGCAGGGTTTCGGTCGAGTGGACCGGGAGATCGACGAGCCGGTGTTCCACGAGCGCTGGGAGGCGGCCGTGTTTGGGATGAGTGCGGTGGCTCAGACGGCGGGCGTCGTTCGGAATATCGACCAGTTTCGCCATGCGATTGAATGCATCGAGCCGCGAGCCTATCTGACTCATGGCTACTATGGACGCTGGCTGGGCGCTCTCGAAGAATTGTTCGTTGAAGCGGGCGTTCTAGCGACGACGGAAATCAATGCGCGTGCGCGGCGACTGGGGGCGGAAGCAGACGATCTGGTTGCGGCGCGACCACGCAGCTCTGCCGGAACGGTCGACTACGCACCACGTGCGGCGGGCGCGCAGCGAGCGGTAAGTGTTGAACCACGCTTTGACGTAGGTGACCGCGTGCGCACCCGTGCGCATGGGGTCGCGGGGCACACGCGGCTGCCGGCGTACGCCCGTGATCGGACGGGCACGATCGTCGCCACGCACGGCGGTTGGATCTATCCCGACAGCAACGCCCACGGCGAAGGCGAAGCGCCCGAGCATCTCTACACCGTGGCCTTTGATGGGACCCAATTGTGGGGTGCGGATGCCGAGCCCGGAGTCACCTTGAACATCGATCTGTTTGAACCCTACCTGGAGCCTGACGATGGCTGAGCACCGGCCGCATCCCGCCTCGACGCCCCAGAGCATTCGCGCGGAGGCAATCGAGATACTGCTGATCGAACGTGGTCTGCTGAGCGAGTCGGTCATCGATGACGTGATCGTGCGCTTCAACGAGCGGGTCGGGCCCATGAACGGAGCCCGCGTCGTAGTTCGGGCCTGGACGGATCCGGAATTCAAAACGCGTCTTTTGGCGGATGGTAGCGCCGCTGTGGCGGAGTACGACTTCGAGGGTGGTCAAGTTGACAAGCTCGTGGTGGTCGAGAATACCGAGGCGGTGCACAACGTTGTGGTGTGCACTTTGTGCTCCTGCTATCCGTGGTCCCTGCTCGGCCTGCCGCCGCGCTGGTACAAGGATCCGGCGTATCGATCCCGGATCGTGCGCGAACCCCGTGCCGTCCTCGAAGAGTTCGGCGTGTCGCTGGCCGAATCGACGTCCGTTCAAGTCTGGGACTCCAGTGCCGAGGTACGCTATCTGGTGTTACCCCAGCGACCGACCTCGAGTATCGGCTTGGACGAAGCGGATCTGCCGGCGTTGGTAACGCGCGACTCAATGATCGGGGTTGCCCTCTTGTGAGTGAAGCGCCGTGAACGAGGAGCTCGAGCTGGAAGGACCGATCGCGCCGCCGCTGGCCAACGGCGAGCTCCTGTTCGACGCGCCCTGGCAGGGGCGAGTGTTTGGTATGGCCAGGGCATTGGCCGACCAGGGAGCCATCACCTGGGATGACTTTCGTGTGGAGCTGATCGCGGTCATCGGCGCATGGGATGCGCAGTCCGAAGATGCCCGTGTTTACCACTACTACGATCGGTTCCTGCAGGCGCTCGAGACGTTGCTGGTCAAACGGGGCATGGTGGCGGAGGGCGAGCTTCGCGCCCAGGTGGACGCAATCGAGGCGCGGCCGCACGGCCACGATCACTAAGCTCCTCACCGTTTGAGCCTTGTCAGGGATGGGCGTTTGCGTGACAGTTAACAGGATCGAATCAATCGGACGGGCAACGCGTGGCTAACCATCCCATTCAACTCTCGGTGGAACACAACGGAAAATCCTACGGCGGAATCTATTCAGTATCCGGAAACCTGATGATCGCGCGAATCCCTGGGATCGATTCGCTCAGCCAGGAAATCGGTGAGGACGAGAAGGAGCCGTTGGCGTTTTTGCTGCTGAGCAGAATTCTCGAAAATGCCGAGGCGCACGGCGCCCTCGACCGGTGAGCAACGAGGCTTCCGTGAAGCAGATTGCGCGGGCGGAACTCGTGGATTTGTCCGCGCAGCAGACGGAGCAGGTGCTCGGTTCGGACGTCTCTGCCTGCCTGGCCTTCGTCGACGCGAAGGGGTATCCGCGACAGTTGCCGTGCTGGTTCCTGTGGTATGAGGGTGCCTTCTACATCACCAGCGTCGCGGATAAGTTCCACGTACGCCGCCTGCAGGCCGATGGGCGCGCATCGATCTGCGTTGAAGTGACCGAGGTAACGCCGCTCAAGCGGGCCAACCGACAGGTCAAGGCCGTCGGTCGGATCGAAGTGTTCCCGGACGAGGATGGTGCCTGGGGGCGCCGTATCCAGCAGAAATATCTAGGCGAAGTGCAATCATCCATCACCGGACTGGGACCGGTCCGGGTGGTGCTGCGAATGCAGCCGGATCGGCTGATCGCCCACGGCGGAGGCATCTTCCTCAGCAACGCGTAACCAGGTAATCGCGAACCGCATCCCGGTCACCGTTGAACACAATCCGGGCCTGCTTTTTGGCGAGCTGATAGTCGTACATCGGGTCGTAGTAATCGCTGAGCAGCGCTTCAATCCATCGCCGATGGGCGTGCTGATCATTGTCGGTTGCGAACGCAGCATTCATGAGGCGGCGCAGCTCGGCATGTCGCAGCCCGCCCAGCCTGCGCTTGATCCTGTCGCTGGATGCGAGGTAGCGACCGGCGAGTTCTGCCGGGTCGCGGCCGGCGACCAGCGGCGCATGGATGTACTCCCGCCAGATGTGGGCACCTCGCTCGGCAAGTTCAACTTCCATGATGATCAGCGGGGCCTGCTGCATTGCCGCGTGCAGGTGCTCGGGAACCGCGAGTCTGCCGATGCTTCGGCCTTCGTCCTCGACCAGAACCGGGGTGGCCCGAGTGTGCTTCAAGAAACCGACGGCCAGGGCATTTTCGAAGTCGATCGGCGTTGGCTGGGGTGTCGGGTTGGCACCGAACGCAGAGCCCCGGTGATTCGCGAGACCTTCGAGGTCCAGCGACCGAGGCAGCGAGTTCAGTAGTTCTGTTTTGCCGGACCCGGTTCTGCCCCCCAGCACGAGCAGCCTGGAGGCGTCGGTAAACTCTTCGAGAACCGTCAGGCAAGTAGCACGCAGCGCCTTGAATCCGCCGTCGATCAGAGCGACGGACACTCCGGATTCGTTAAGCCAGCGTTGCACTGTCTGCGAGCGCAACCCACCGCGCCAGCAGTAGAACAGACTGTCCGGACGGCGCGCTGCGGCATCGCACCACTCGGCCAACCGGTGTTCGCGAATTGAGCCGCTGACCAGCCGTTCACCCAATGCCACGGCGGCGTTTCGCCCTTCGCTTCGATAACACTTGCCGACGGCGGCGCGCTGTTCATCATCCAGGAGGGGCAGATTCACGGCGCCCGGAAATGCCCCTCGCGCAAACTCCACGGGCGCGCGAACGTCGACCAGTGGAACCCCGCTGGAGAGCACCGCGCGATGACAATCAGGGGACCGCATCAATAATGGTCTGCCCGTTCTCGAAGGCGTCAAGGTGTTCGCGCAGGATTTCGATGACTTCGACCTGTTCCAGCGCCTCCGCGGCGCTCACCGCCTCTACTTGGACGGTGATGGCGCGCTCGAATTTCCCGTTGGCTGCGTACGCAGCAGCCCAGGTGTCCAGGTAGGCTGGATTCTGACGAGCCTGGCCATCCGTGGTCATGATCCGTTCCATGATCCTCAGTGCGTAGTCGGGGTTGCGCAACCGGTCGAGGTTGGTGACGGTGAGCGCCCAGGCGACTTCGTTGACGATGTTGGCGTCATCCGGCGCGTTACTGACCGCGTCCTTGAACCAGCGCAACGACCGGCGATAGCTCGTCGACACCCCGACGCCTCTGGCGTAGAGATTGCCGAGCAACAGCATCGCTTCGGGTTCGTCGAGCTTCGCGTCCTGCTTCAGCCATTCGACCGCATCGGGATCGAACTCGCGCTGCTCCGAATGAATCAGCAGGAACCTGGCATATTGCAGCCGGGCACGGGTGTCGCCCAGGGAACATGCCCGTCGGTAATAGTCGGCCGCAGCATCGAGATCCAGATCGACGTGGGTGCCGACGCTGTGCAGATGTGCAAGCCAGACCATGGCATCGGTATTTTCCAGACCCGCGGCCTGCTTAAGCAGCGCAGCACCCGAAGCGACGTTGTCGGCTCCGTAGTCACCGTCCAGGTACAGTCCGCCAAGTGCAAACATCGCTTCATCCGAGCCGACCACGACGGCGTGCAGGTAGTGTTCCAGTGCGAAGTCCATCGCGTCCCCATGCGGTTTGCCCTCGAGGGTGTCCGCGCGCGTCTGATAGACGCGTGCCAGCAGGAGATTGGCCAGGATATTGCCGGTACGGGTTGCGGCGGTGAGCCAGTCTGCGGCGGCGTCGTACTGGTCGCGGGCAAACAGATACGCCCCGATCGATGCCTGGGCCGCTGAATCGTCGCGTTGCGCGAGGTAGCCGATCAGCACGCCCGGGCTGAACGTTTCATCTGCATCGGCGTGATCAATGCTAACCTCGACGGCGCGGTAGGCTTCGGTCAGATCGAAGTAGACGTTGTCGAGGCGACCCTCCTGGGGTCGCGCGATAACGAGCATCAGGAAGGGCACCTCATCGGTGCTGTGATACATGGATCCAACCGGGGTCAGCTCGTTGACCCGCAGAAAGGCCAGTGCTTCGGATGCGGAAACCACGTGATACGGACCTGCGCGGGTGCCGTCGGCACGCTCCCGGATCGCCGCGTCGATGCGCTCGAGCCAGACGCGGTGCTCGGCCGCGCCATCGTCCACCTCGACGTGTTCGTAGAACTTCAGCAGGGCGTAATGGCCAGCCACGCTGCCGTAGTAGATGTCTAGAATGGCACTGCCGATCGCGCCCAGTTTGAGCGGCTCATCGGCCAGCAGCTGCATCGCCTGGCGCTCCAGCGGCGCGAGCCGTTGCATGCGCTCGTTGAATTCGGGGTCGGCCAGAAATGCGCGACGCAGGTCGGCTACGGCAACCTCGTTGCCGGCGGCGGCGGCGGCCGCCAGGGGCCCGTATTCATCGGCCGGGTCAATGGACTGACAGGCGCTGACGAACAGCATCGCGGCGAGCGTCAGCATGCGGGCGAAGCTGGCGAGCGGGCACTTCATGGAGACCGTTCGGTGGACCATCGCCGCAGCGTATAGCATACCCGGATGCTTATGAAGTTCGACTCGGTGCGGGCCTGTGGGCGCGGTGTGATTGCATTGTGAACGCATCGATCGGTGCCAGGCCTGAACGGACCACGGTTTGGCCCTGGGGTTCACGTTCGGGGTAACATTGGGGTTCCGGCACCGGTGGATTTACCGCTATGGTTTCCTTTTCAAAGCCCCAGATTCCGAGTCCAGAACAGGTCTTGCCGGGGCGCGATGCAGCGATGCCCGTGCCGGAACTACACTTCGTCAACGGTGCGCCACTGAAACCACCGTTTCCGGATGGTTTCGAGCAGGCCCTCGTCGGGATGGGCTGTTTCTGGGGGGCCGAGCGATTTTTCTGGCAGACGCCGGGCGTATTCACCACCGCCGTTGGTTATGCCGGCGGAAGTACGAAGAACCCCAGCTACGAGGAAGTCTGTTCGGGGCTGACCGGGCACTCCGAAGTCGTTCTGGTGGTTTTCGATCCGGCCGCAGTCAGCTTCGAGGCGCTGCTCAAGGTGTTCTGGGAATCCCACGACCCGACCCAGGGCATGCGTCAGGGTAATGACGTAGGTACCCAGTACCGATCGGCCCTCTACACCACCACCGCAGCCCAGCTGCAGCGGGCAACGCTCTCGAAGCAAGCGTTTCAGGAAGGGCTGAGCGCCGCCGGATTCGGCACCGTCACTACGGAAATCTGCCCCGCCCCGGAGTTCTACTATGCCGAGGACTACCATCAGCAGTACCTGGCGAAGGTGCCGAACGGCTACTGCGGGCTGGGGGGTACCGGAGTCTGTCTCGCACCGAGCACTCTCAGCTGAGGGTTGTCTTTTTCTTGCCGCAACGGCTGCAGCGGTGCAGCGTCACTAGTTTTCCGCGCTTGACGTCGAACTGCTTGCGCTGGTCGATCGTCCATTTGTGGAACCCACGCCCGCACAGCGTCCTGCCCCTGGCGCGTTCCTTCGGCGATGGTTTTTTGAAGCGGACGACGTTGCTCATCGGTCACGCGGGAAATTCGTTCAGCACAATCCTATTGTAACCGCGCGACAATGGTGCGCTTCTCTGGCCTCGCTCCGCTGGGGGGGTTTAAGATGAAACCCTTTTTTTGATGAGCGGCGGCGTGACGATGGACCGGGCAAAGTACCTCAATCTGGCGACCTATCGCCGCAACGGCCAGGAGGTCAGAACTCCGGTCTGGTTCGCCGGCTCGGGCGCGCGGTACTACCTGTTCAGTGCAGGTGAAGCAGGCAAGGTCAAACGTATCCGGGCCAATGGCCGGGCCAGGGTCGTCAGTTGTGATGCGCGCGGTGGGATAACCGGCGAGTGGTTCGATGCCGCGGCAAGGCTGGTGGACGATGAGACCGAGATACAACAGGCGTATCGAGCACTGCGCCGAAAATATGGCTGGCAGATGTACCTCACCGACCTGGGCAGCCGCCTGACGGGACGCTACGCGAAACGCCAGGTGATAGCGCTCGAACTTGAAGCTCGCCAACCTGCAGTGGAGGACGGTGGGTGAGTGACGTCCCTGGAGCCCGAGTTCACATCCGTCGCGCGCCAGATCGCGCCAACTACGACCGGGCAACCGTGCATGCGGTGCTGGACGCGGCGGTGGTGTGCCAGGTTGCCTACGTTCTCGACGGCGAACCGCGCATGGTGCCGACTGCAATCATGCGGCGTGGGGACCACGTGTACTTGCATGGCAATCGACAGAGCGCGATGATTCGGGCCCTGCAGCAGGGTGCCCTGGCTGCCATCTGCGTCACTCATGTCGATGGACTGGTCGCTGCGCGCTCCGGGTTTCATTGCTCCATGAATTACCGTTCCGCGGTGCTATATGGTCACGCGGAGACGGTGGCTGAGGACGACAAGGAGGCGCTGTTGGGGGCCTTCGTGGACCAGCTGATTCCAGGCCACGGTGCGGCGGTTCGCAGGGCGACGGCTCAGGAGCTGAATGCGACCACGCTGCTTCGTATCCCGATCGACGAGGCGGTTGCGAAAGTCCGTACCGGCGGGCCCATCGACGACCCGGCGGATGCGGACCTGGACATCTGGTCGGGAGTGATCCCCCTGGCCGTAGTACCGGGAGCACCGATTGCCGGTGAGGGTTGTACAAACCTGAACGTCCCCGACTACATCGCAGGTTTCGGGAAGGGTTCGTGAGCTACCAGGCATAGAAGAAGGGGGACAACGTGGGACGGGTGGGTATCGGCATCGACTTCGGGACGACCAACTCCGCGGCGGCGTTCTACGACGGCGAGCAGATCACCATGGTCCAGCTCGAGGGTGACGACCCGATCATGCCCTCCGCGATGTACATCGATGCGGATCTGCAGACGTTGACCGGGCAGCGCGCGATCGACGAGTACATCGAGGTCAACACCGGTAGGACGGTGGAGTTGGTGTCCGAGGTCATTGGCACCGCGACGTTGGCCGTGGGTGGCGGCGGTGCGGCAAGCCGGGAGCCGCCAGAAACCCTGAGCAAACTCGTGTACGGCCAGGCGATGAAAGACTGCGGCCTGAAAGGGCGTCTGTTCCGCGGCACCAAGCGTCTGTTGGGTGATCCGAACGTGCGCCGCCTGATGGTATTCGACCATCCGTTCCGGCTGGTGGCGCTGCTCACGCCGATCCTCATGCGCATTCAGAACGCGATCGCGGCGGCCGTTACAGAATCAGGGCATGGTTACACAGGCCATCCGGTGAACTTCGAGGGGCGGCATGCGCGGCGTAACCAGTTGGCGTTGAGACGCCTGGGTGAAGCGTATCGGCACGCGGGCGTCAAGCAGCACCAGTTCTATCCGGAGCCGGTTGCGGCGACCATGAGTTACGTGCACGACCGACCCGATGTTGGCGATCTCGTGCTGACCGTGGACTTCGGTGGCGGGACGCTCGACTTCTGCGTGTTGCGTCGCAGTGGGACGGGTTTTCGGGTGGTGGCGACCCACGGGGTGGCACTCGGGGGCGATCACATCGATCAGCGTCTGTATAGGGAACTGTTGTTCCCGGCGCTCGGCAAAGGTGAAATGTGGCGACGGCGCGGCTTCGACAAGGAAGAAATCGAAACCCGATTTCCGTTCGAAGATTACGAAGAGCTGCTGGTGAACTGGGCGGTAACCTACCTGCTCAACCAGAACAGATACACCACCCCGGTGATGGATTGCATCGAGCAGAACGGTCCGGCCGCGGTGAAGTTCAGGCGCCTACGCGAGCTGATCAAACAGAACCACAGCTACTTGTTGTTCCAGGCGATCAAGGATTTCAAGGCGGAACTTTCCACTGCCGAGTCGGCGGTGCTCGACATCCCGGAAATTGATGTCGAAATTCCGTTGACTCGACGCGAGTTCGAACACCTGATTGCGGATCTGCTCGAACAGGTGCGCCGGGGAATCACGGATACCCTGGAGCGTGCCGGAGTGGCGGACAATTCGGTGGACCTGGTGTTGCGTACCGGCGGTTCGTCACTGATCCCGGCGGTCAAGGACATTCTCGAGGAGCGTTTTTCGGGCCGCGTGGTCGATCATGATCCGTTTACTTCCGTCGCTGCAGGCCTGGCGATCGCGGACTACTACAGCTACCAACACGCCTGATGACGTCGCTTCAGGGGGCGACCCAGGAGTCGTCCAGGGCTTCGAACAGGGTTTGCATGACCCGATAGGTGAGCCCCCAGACGAAGTGTCCGCCGTTTATCCGGTAGCCACCGAAGCGGGTCGGGGTGCCGCTGATGATCCGTTCTTCATGGGTGTGGTTCGTGCCGTATGCCATGGGTTCCAGCGGGGTCCAGACCACTTCGGCCACCTCATGGTTCGGGCGGAAAGCCGGTTCGTGGTGCAACGCGAACACGAACGGCGCGATCAACATGTTGAGCGTGCGATCCCGTGGCATTGCGCGTTGCTGATCGAGCCCGCCCACCCGCATTGCCGTATTCGACAGATCCAACCCGATCTCCTCTTGTGTTTCGCGCGTCGCGGCTTCAATCAGCGATTCATCATCGGTATCGAGATGACCGCCCGGAAAAGCCATATGCCCGGACCAGGGATCGCCGTCTTTTTCCGCGCGGCGGATGAACAGAATGTCGGTTTCCCCGCCACTGCCAGTGGGACGGGGCCGCAGGATCAACGCAACGGCCGCCTGGCGCGTGTCGCGCCCGACCTGGTAGGTCGTCGGCACATGCCGGGCGAGTCCCGCCTGGATCGAGTCGATGCTGAACACGAAGCTGCGTGTGACCGGCAAAACACCGATGATAGCGGTAAATTAACGCAGCTATCGGAGCTTGGCATGGACCGCACGGAATCCAACATGGAGCGCGCGAATCGATGTTTCGTTTGCGGCCCGGCGAACGGCGACGGTTTGCAGGTTCGGTTCCGCATGGACGATGACGTGTGTCGTGCGCAGTTCACCCCGGCGGCGCGGCACATGGGTTACGACGGCGTCACCCATGGTGGCATCGTATTCAGCCTGCTCGATGACGTGATGGCGAATTGGCTCTGGCTTCAGGGCCAGCAGTGTTTAACCGCGCGGGCCGAGATCCGCTATCGGGAGCCATTGCCGGTGGGCACGCCGGTTACGCTGGAGGGCCGTTTGCTGAAGCGGAAGGGGCGCCTGGCGGTTCTTGAAGGTAAGGTGTTACGGGTCGATTCGAACTCGGTGGTCGCAGAAGCGACCGGTCGGTTCATGCTTGCGCCAGCCTGAGTCCGAGCCTGTAAGATACGCGTAACGAGCGACCGGCGACCTGCCGTTCGGAAACAGGGGAGACAAAAAATTGGAAATGGCCTACGTCACGATAATCGCGATGCTCGCGCTGGTGCAGTACTCGTTCTTCAGCTTCAAGGTCGGTCAGGCGCGCGGTAAGTACGACGTCGAGGCGCCGGCAACATCCGGGCACGAGATCTTTGACAGGGTGTTTCGGGTCCATCAGAACACGCTCGAACAGCTGATCACCTTCCTGCCGGGAATCTACGCCTTTGCGTACTTTGTCAGCCCGCTTTGGGCCACCGGTATCGGGGTCGTATTCATGATCGGTCGCGCGATCTACGCCCGGGCCTACGTGGCGGACCCGGCCAGTCGACCCGTAGGAGTCCTGATCACCTTCATCTCGGCTCAGGTGCTGGTGCTGGGCGCAATCGTCGGGGCGTTGCTGAAGGTGTTTTAGCCCTCAGAAGCCCTCAGGCGCCTGGTTTCGAAACCTGCCAGGCATCCAGCGAGACGCGCGCGGCTACCTGATCCGGGGCACCGGCTGACTCGCCGACGGGCGCAGCCAGCTCCACGACGTAGCCGTTGGGATCCCGGAAATAGATCGAGTGGATGAAACCGTGGTCTGAGATGCCACGGGTGTCGATTCCATGTTCCGGTCCCGCTGCGAACATCTTCTCCAGGGTCGGGTAGTCGACCTCCAGCGCGATGTGCAGGTCGAAATCCTGCTGCTCCTTGAAGTCGAAATCCTGGTCCGGCGCCTCGAAGAATGCCAGACACGCGCCGTCGGCCATGGCGAAGAAGCTGTGCAGCACCCGGGTTTCACGGCCGGTGTGGGTGGTGTTGATTTCGAAGGCATTGATCAACGGCAGCCCCAGAAAGTCCTCGTAGAATGCTCGGGTTTCCTCGGAATCCCGGCAGCGGTAGGCGCTGTGGTGGAGCTTCTTGATGTCGGTCATATTTATCCCCTTGAAGCGAGGCTATGCGGGATCCGATTCGGGGTCCGAACCAGGATAGTGGCGGCTCAACCAGTCGAGCATCAGCGCGTTGGTTTCTATCGGCCGTTCCTGCTGAATCCAATGGCCGCAGTCCAGGGTGTGGATCTCCAGGTTCGGCACGTAGGTTGCCATTTCCGGCTGCGCCTTAACCATGTCGTGTTCACCATGAATCATCAGGGTGGGTTGAGACACCTTCTGTTCGACCTCGCCGAGGATGTGCCAGTTCCTGGTGAAGTTGCGGTAGTAGTTGATCGGTCCGGTGAACCCGCTGGTCTCGAACGCGCGGGTGAATACCTCGAGCTCCGCCTCACTCATCATCAACTCGCCGGGCGGTTGCGTGGCTTCCACCAGCGTCATCATCGCCATGCCTTCTGGACCTTCGGGGCCTTCTGGGGGTTCTCTTGGCGCATCGTTCCACTGACCGGTGCGGTAAAGATTGCGCAGTAGATTGCCGGGGTCTCGTGCGAACGCCGCATCGGCAATCCCTGGCTGACGGTTGAAGTGGACGATGTAAAAGTCCGGGCCCAGCAACTTCTCCCAGAGCCCGACCCACTCTTCGTCGCCGCGAATCATGAACGGAACGCTCAGGTTGATGACCCCGGCGACGCGCTCGGGGTGCAGCAGGGCCATGCCCCAGACGATGATTGCCCCCCAGTCGTGGCCGGCGAATACGGCCTGATCGTGGCCCGTCTCGTCCAGCAACCCCGCGAGGTCGGCGCACAGCTGGGTGATGTCGTAGGCCTCGACCGAGGCTGGCTGGTCGGACGTGTTGTAGCCTCGCTGGTCCGGTGCGATCACCCGGTAGCCAGCGTCTGCGAGGGGTTTCATCTGATGACGCCACGAGTAGGCGATCTCGGGAAAACCGTGACACAAAATGATCGGTCTGCCGGCCTCGGGCCCATCTTCGTAAACGGTCAGCTCGATGCCGTTGGTGGCGACGCGGCGGGGTGAGTCAAAGGGATTCATGACTGCCTCCGGGCGGATGCGATGGCTTCGCTGATCGAAGTAGACATTGTGCGTAGCGCCTCCAGAACTTCCCTGGTACGTTACCGTCCCTTCGAGAGGCCATGCAAGTCACAGGAGGACGAATGACGATCATCATCGCTGGAACGGTGGATTTCCCACCCGAAGTCCGCGAAGAGGCACTGCAGGCCGGCATCCCGCACGTCGAAGCGGCGCGCGCGGAGAAAGGCTGTATCCACTACGTGTGGAGCCCCGACTATCTGACGCCCGGGCGCATCTATGTCTACGAAGAGTGGGCGACCCAGGAGGACCTCGCGGCCCATCTCGTCGCACCGCCCTACTTCAATATGCGCGACACGCTGGCCGGATTCGGCCTGCTCGGTGCGGAAACCACCAAGTACCGAATCGACCGCGCGGAGCCCGTCTACGACGAGACGATGACCGCCACGGCCTATTTCACCGACGAGACTCCGCCCTCGTAGGCTTGCTGAAACGCCCGGGTTCGCGCGATCAGTCTTCGAGCTCCAACTCTTCGGCCAGGATCGTGGTTGCGCCGGTGGCGACGCCTTGAGCGTCGACGAGCGTATCGATGTCGACTGCGGCGAAAAACTCGTCCGCGCTGATTGGCGCATCGTTGGCGTCACGGTATTGCGTGGCGCTACCCGTCATGATGGTTACCCCCAGGACCGTGATCGTCATACCATCCTCTGCCTGGACGAAGCCGCGCAGGTCGATTCGAACATCGGGATCTTCTCGTTCCACCCGTGATGCAAGGATGACCGTCGAACTGCTCGAAGCTACTGAACCGCGCACTTCCAGGTAGTCGCCGTCCGCCAAGTCATCGACCCCGAACGCAGGCGTGTCCAGATCCGATTTGTCCTCGAGCTGGGTGCGTTGGTCGGTCAGGATCGTGATACCCAGCATTTCGAACGAGCCGGCGACGGGGTCGATACTACCGGCATCGACGTTGGCGGTGACGCGCAGGTTCGTAGTCGCTCGGATTTCGATGCTCCTCGCCTGCAGAACCCCGTCGACGTCGATATTCCCTTCGACCTCGACCTTCATGTTGATCACCAGGCCCGACAGGTCCAGACCGCCGGTCTGGATGGTCAGACCGCCCACCGCGATCGAGTTGGAACCGATTGCGGTAACCAGTCCCTCTATCTCGAAATCTTCATCCGCAGCGTTGCCGAACGGACCTGCGCCTTTGAACTCGACTTTTGTGGCGACCAGCTCGCCTAACGGGCCCAGGGTGGAGGATCCTTTCACCTCGACCGGATCGCCTTCTTCGATCGGTTTGCCATCGAAGTCGTCAAAGTCTGCGCTGCTGAAGTCGACCGAAAGGTCATTGATGTCGAAAGTGGTTTCCGTGAGATTGGCGACGATGCCGGTGACCTCGAACTCTTCCGTCGGGGCGCTGGCTTCGATGCGGGTCGCCAGGACGCTGCCGTCTGCCCGGATAAACCCGTGCACTTCGACGCTCGCGTTCAGCGTCAGCGCGGCAAAGCTCGATCCGCCCAGCGAGTCGTCGTAGATCGTGTCCAGATCGGTTCGAACGGTCGTTCCTAGCACCACGAAGGTTTCGTTAGTTGTATCGATCGTGCCGATGGGTCCTTCGATGAGGTCATCGGCTTCGACGCTTGTTGCTGTGGCAATGCCCGTGCCGCCGTCGATGGTGCCTTTGATCACGACGATATCCCCTACGGCGAGGTCATCCTGGGAGCGGCTGTCGTCGTCTTCCACCGTGAACACCGTGGAGCTTCCAGTTTCCCACTCCACGCCGTTGACGATCACCGATCCGAAGGCGTCGATGGCCCCGACCGAATTGCCGCTCCGATCGATGCCCGAAGGGTTGCTTGTGCCCGAACCGCCGCCGATGCCACCTGATCCGTCTCCGCAACCCGTGGCGTTAAGCAGCGCGACGGCCAGCGAGACGATGGTGAAAGCTTTGATATCCATGATAAATGACCTCTTAAACCTTCGGGACCTTCGGGACCTTCGGGACCTTCGGGATCCTCGGTGACGTGTCGTTGGCAATGAGATAAAGACCGGCGCCGATGCGCAGGGCGGGTTCGGTTGCGTCGTGCTCTAGCTCGTGCGTGGTGAGCCAGGCATCGACTTCTTCCAGAAACGACTGGCCCCGTTCCTCCAGCCAGTCACGAAACGCGTCCAGTCCGGCGTTGCTCAACCGGGGATTCACGGCGCGACCTTCAAAGCGGCGCTTGCGAACTTCAGTCTCGAGAACGTTGTGATTGATCGTCGACGCCAGGTCGTTGAGGACGCTGCCGTAGCGTTCGATGGACGCTGCATCGAGTTCGAGGGGCATGTAGTAGCGCATCAGCGCACGCGCCGATCCGTCCTTACCGACCTCTATGGCGCCCACTCGACTCAGTTCCTTCAGCACGGCGGTCGGTGGGACATCAGGGGCGTAACGCTCGAGGAGGGCGCTGATGGAACCGGAGCCGTCGGCGGGCAGCCTGTCCGGCACACCGTTCGTGCCGAACGCGTCGTCCTGATGCCAGCCCGACAGGACTCGTCCCAGAATCGTGGATTCATCGGAGAACCCGGGCGTGTCGCTCTCGAGGCTGTCGCGCACGCGGGCAACCTCACGACGACTCAGCCCGGTGAGGATGGCGACCCGCGTTGCGTTGGTCGGGCGATTGCGTATGCCGTATTCGGACGATGCCACACGGACGTATACCTGCTTTGTGATCTCGTTGAAGTCTTTCACGCTCACGCCCAACTCCAGCATGAGCCGAACGACAGGGCGAAGTAGCACTCCGAGTGCCGAAGTGGCAACGGATTTCAATTCCATATATGTGTATTTTACACACAAATATGGAAATGCCTACCGATAGTTCCACGCAGCCGCGTATTTCGTCAGACACAGCCTGTCGGTCGCCTGACGTGTCGAGGCTTTGGCGGCCACCTGCTCGGCGTTACGATACGAGCCGAACGTAACTCGACGGAGCAGGATTGATGCTGGACCGCGTTGTGAATCTCGAAGGAGCGGTGAACTTTCGGGACTTTGGGGGTTATGAAACCAGCGATGGTGAGCGGCTGAAACGCGGCTGCCTGTTTCGCTGCGGCGCCATGAGTGGCCTGACCGATGCGGGTAGGGAGGCGTTCCTGGAACTGGGCATTGGTTTAATCTGTGATCTGCGACGTCAAGACGAGCGTAACGACGATCCGACCCCGTTTCCGGAGCATCTTCAGTTGCACCTCCCCATCGATCCGGGCAGCGCGGTGCGGATGCGCGACACCACCGCCAATCCCCGGCTGGATCATGATCAACGCGTCGCGTTCATGCTCGGGATCAATGTCGAGCTGGCACGGGATCATGCGGCGGAATACCGGCGCATGTTCGAAGCCCTGCTGACGCTCGACGAGGCCGCGTTCCTGGTCCATTGCACGGCCGGTAAAGACCGCACCGGATTCGGGGTGGCGATCATCCAGTTGGCACTGGGTGTGCCGCGCGCGCTGGTGATCGAGGACTACCTGCTGACCAACGAGGTGATCGATTTCGAAACATTCCTGCTGCCCAAGGTGCGGGCTCGCTACGGCAACCAGATCAGCCTAGACGATGTTCGCGCGATCAGCGGGGTCCGCGAGGAGTACATCCACGCCGCACTCGATACGGTGGACGAGGTCCATGGCGGTATCGACCGCTACCTTGATGAAGCCCTCGGCGTTGATCCGCGGATGCGCGACCAGTTGCGGGGGCGTTTTCTCGACTGACGTCCGTCCAGCGACCACAACGACGTTCACCAGCTCCCGTCAGCGGTCGAGTAGCGCGCGCTCTTCTGTGCGTAATCGAACCGGTCGATGCCGGTGACGTCGCGCATTTCGACCGTGGTCGCCGCGGTCTGCTCGTCCAGTGGAATTCCGGTTGCGTCTGCCACGCGTGTGATGCCGTTGAAGGCCGCCGCAACGGTCAATGCATCGACGGTTTCCTGCTCACCCATGGCCTGCATCGCGCACAACCGAACGCCCTCGAGATCGTCCCAACGGTTCCTGATGGCCGCTTCGGTCAGCTCACGCAGCAGCGACTCATGTTCCACGCCGACATCGCCGGTATCGTTGGTGACCGCATTGAGATCGTACTCTGTGCCAGTTTGCTCGCCGCTCGCCCGGAGCAGCATGGTGTGCGAGGTGGTTCAGTAGAAGCACTCGTTCAGCGCGGACACCCGGGAGGCGATGAACTCGGTCTGCGCCTGGCTGATCGCGAAGGGAATCTGCTGCAGCCGGTAGTGTGGCCGGAACGCGCCGAAAACAATGCAGCCGCACGGGGGACCAGACTCATGGCGCGGGCGATATTGGGCACGCTGGGCAACCCGGTATCGGTAAGATCGGCCTCGGCCTTCATGACCGGAAGCCAGGCGCCGATGTCGACCGTATCGTCGAGCACATCGCCGCTCGGCTCGCCGTCGACCGGGTCCGGCAAGGGGGCGACGGGCAGTCCCGGGACATTGTGCTGGGTATCGATGATAACGGACGTGCACACCAGACTGACCAGTTCGGCATACGCCGCGAGCGAGAGTTGATCTTCCACCAGAGAATCGAACCAGGCACGGGTCAGGCGTTGCGGGTCCGTACGCAGCCGGTGGATGCCGTCGACGACCGCTGCTGGAAGGGCAGACGCGGCGTCGTGGACGCCCTGGACCGCGTTCGGAGACAGCGCGGATATACGGGCGTTGCACAGTTCGCAATCGAGCGCGGCGCGGGCTTCGGCCAGGATCGCCACGCGTTCCGCCCCCGTCCAGGATACGCCTGGCTGGGCATGTCGGCCCATGCGGCGGCATGACCTTCATGCAGATCGTCCCGCAATGGCAGATCATCTGGATAGCGCAACGTCATGGACGATGCCCCGTTTGATTCTCAGCTAGCGTTCGAGTCTAGTACGTTTCGGCCGCGTTCGTCGGCGTTGACGACCGTGCCGCCGGTGCGACCTAGCTCGACAGGACACTAGCATTCGACTGCGCGGACCTGCGCGCATGCCATGCTAGCATCGGGGTCCATTCGAGGACGTCGATCATGAACGACCGAACTCATCGAAGCCCGCGGCCGACTGGTTTCGACACGCTGTCGCTGCATGCGGGGCAACGTCCCGACCCGACCACCGGAGCGCGCGCCACGCCGATTTATCAGAGCGCTTCGTTCGTGTTCCCCGACAGCGATTTTGCGGCCGGCCTGTTCAACATCGAGCGTGCCGGACACGTGTACTCGCGACTCTCCAACCCGACCAACGCGGTGCTCGAAGAACGCATCGCGGCGCTGGAAGGTGGGGTCGGGGGGATTGCCACCTCCAGCGGCCAGGCGGCAATGCATCTTGCGGTAGTCACGCTCTGCTCTGCGGGCGATCATCTGGTGTCGTCGCGGTCGCTGTACGGTGGAACGCACAACCTGTTGGAGTACACACTGCCGCGGTTTGGCATCGAGACCACGTTCGTGAACCCGCGCGATCCGGAGGCGTTCGCGGCGGCGATTCGTGACAACACTAAACTGCTGTTCGGCGAAACGCTGGGCAACCCTGGGCTTGAAGTACTGGACGTTCCGGCCGTTGCGAACATCGCCCACCAGGCCGGGGTGCCGCTGCTGATCGATTCGACGTTTACCACCCCATACCTCATGCGACCCTTCGAGCACGGAGCCGATCTGATCATCCATTCGGCGACGAAGTTTTTGAGTGGCCATGGCGTGATCATCGGCGGGCTGCTGGTCGATGGTGGGACCTTCGATTGGGAAGCCTCGGGGCGCTTCCCGACGTTGTCAGAGCCATACGCCGGCTTCCACGATCTCAACTTTGCCGAGGAATTCGGACCTCAGGCCTTCATTACCCGGGCGCGCAAGGAAGGCCTGCGTGACTTTGGCGCCTGCATGGAGCCGATGACGGCCTTTCTGGTGCTGCAGGGCATCGAGACGTTGCCACTGCGCATGCTACGACACGTCGAGAACACCCGCGCGGTCGTCGAGTTCCTCGACACCCACGAACAGGTTGTTTCGGTGAGCTATCCGGAGCTTGCAGATCATCCGGACCATGAAATTGCCCGACGATTGCTGCCCAGGGGCTGCGGGGCGGTATTCAGTTTCGAGGTTGACGGGGGACGTGAGGCGGGTCGCGCCTTCATTGAAGCGTTGGACCTGTTTTCGCACCTGGCGAACGTGGGCGATGCCAAGTCGTTGGTCATTCACCCGGCGAGCACCACGCATCATCGAATGGATGCCGAGGCGCTGCGAGATGCAGGAATAGGCGAAGGGTTGATCAGACTGTCGGTGGGACTGGAAGATCCACGGGATCTGATCGACGATCTCAGGCACGGGTTACGCCGCGCCGCCAAGGTGCAAGGCTGACCGATGCGAGTGAGCGTAGCGGGACAGGTCGTCTTTGCGTCCACGGGAAATGGGCATCCCGACGCCGATGGACCCGCTGTGGTGTTCCTGCACGGAGCCGGCTTGGACCACAGTGTCTGGGTGATGCCCAGTCGGTATTTCGCGCGGCACGGATATCGGGTGTTTGCGCCGGACCTGCCAGGGCATGGCCGATCGGAAGGACCCGCGCTGGATTCCATCGATGCGATGGCGGATTGGCTCGAGGCGTTTCTCGACGCCGTGGCCGTGCCGGAAGCCGCCGTGGTCGGCCACAGCATGGGATCGCTGGTGGCGTATGTGTTCGCCTCCCGTTTCCCGGAACGCACGCGCAAGCTCGTGTTGCTGGGCGTGTCGGTGCCGATGGCTGTGAACGATGCGTTGCTGGACGCGGCGAAGGATGATGATCATGCCGCCATCGACATGGCCAATGCCTGGAGCCACAGTTCGCGCGGCAAGATGGGGGCCAACGACAATCCGGGCGTCTGGATGCTGGGAGTCGGACAACGGCTCGTCGAGCGGTCGGCGCGCGGCGTTTACCATGCGGGCTTTGTGGCTTGCGATTCGTTTCGGCCAGACGCGGACCGCACGATTGTCGCGGAAACGCTGGTCATGGTCGGTGAGTCGGATCAGATGACGCCCGCGCCGAGTGGGCTCGACGTCGCGGCACATTTGCCCGATGCACGCGTGGTCCGACTCGCCTGCGGTCATTCGATGTTGTCGGAAAAACCTAATCAGGTGCTCGACGCCCTGATAACCATTGTCTAGTGGTTGGCCTCTGAATCGGGAGCCCAACCGCAATTCATTGGCTCATGTACCAGCCGCCGTTCGGTGAGATCACCTGGCCGGTCATGTACTTCGCTTCGTCGCTGCAAAGATAGACGGCGGCCCAGGCGATATCGTCGGGTTCGCCGAATCGGTTCATGGGAACCTGGCTCGCGATGAGCGACTGCATCGGGCCGAGCGGCGCCGTCATGTCGGTTTCGATCCAACCGGGGGCGATCGCGTTGACGCGGATGTTGCGGCTGACCACTTCGTGGGCAAGCGATCGCGTAAAGCCGAGGATCGCTGCCTTCGCCGCCGCATAGGCGGTGCCGCCGCCGCGCCCGAAGGTGCCGATAATGCTGCTCATGTTCAGGATTGCGCCGTGCTTCTGGGCGTTCATGATCTTCAATGCTTCACGAGCGCAAT
Organism: Gammaproteobacteria bacterium; assembly: GCA_004357385.1. Lineage (GTDB taxonomy): Bacteria > Pseudomonadota > Gammaproteobacteria > Pseudomonadales > Azotimanducaceae > SMWF01. The sequence goes on from SMWF01000036.1 coordinate 77,246, forward strand.
AAAACGTACCGTCCACGTGCACGCCGAGCATGCGCCGCCACTCGTCGTTGGTCGTCTGGACCGTGGCGTCGTCGTAGTCCTCGTCGGTGAGTTCCCCCGTGGCGGCCTTGTGTGCCCGTTCGACCATCTGCTCGACGCGTTGTGCAACGTCGTTGCGACCTTCCATTCCGCTGATGCCGGCGTTGTTTACGAGGATGTCGAGGTTGGGTGCAATTTCGCGCACCTGAGCGAACATGTTGGCAACCGAATCGGGATCCGAAACGTCCGCCGCGACGCCGTGGCCGCCCAGGTCCTCCGCGGTCGCTTGGGCCGCGTCCAGGTTCAGGTCGTTGATGATCACGGTCGCGCCTTCATCGACGAAACGGCGTGCGATCGCGGCGCCGAGGCCCCGCGCGGCGCCGGTGATCAGCGCGGATTTGCCGACGAGTCGCTGCATTAGCATTCCTTTGAGCACTGGCTGGATGAGTCATGGACTATTGCTTCACGGCCGGGATCGGTCAAGGGGCGGACAATGCGACGCATGGAGAAGTGGTTTGCCAACCCCGCTGCCGCGATTCTGCTGGTGGTCAGCAATCTGGTACCGCTGGCCGGGGTTCTGTTCTGGGACTGGGATGTCGGCTCGATCGTCATGCTCTACTGGTCCGAGAACGTCATTCTCGGGGTGTACATATTGGTCAAGATGATCGCCCGGGCAACCGTTGGTGGCTGGTTTGCTGGCGTGTTCTTCAGCGTTCACTGCGGTGGGGTCTGCGGCGTGCACGGCGTTGGTCCGCAGGCAACCGGGCCTCGCCTGACGACTCCGAATTGACGACAATGCCCGCGACGTAGAAGGTATCGTGGGAGATCTGCAATGGGTACGTTGGTTCTGGCGGGCTTGCTGTTCGTGGTGACCCACCTTGGGATCAGCTCGACAGCACTGCGCGGCTGGCTGGTCGACCGCGTCGGGCGGGGCGCGTACCTTGGTCTCTATTCGTTGATTGCCGCGATCACACTTGGGTTTCTAGTACTTGCATACAATGGCGCGCCGCCTGCCGAGTTGCTCTGGGTGCCGAGCCAGGGACTGCGGTGGACCGCATTGGTGCTGATGCCATTCGCGATGATCTTTATGCTCGGTGGATTCCTTGCGCCGAACCCGACCGGGGTTGGAATGGAAGGCAAGCTCACCAGCGTTGGTGACGGTGTTGGCATGACGCGCATCACCCGGCACCCGCTGCAGTGGAGCTTTGTGCTCTGGGCAATCGTGCACGTGTTGGCCAATGGCGATCTGCGTTCGTTCGTGTTGTTTGGCTCCCTCGGCACGGTTTCGTTGCTCGGGTCCTTCCTGATGGATCGCAAGAAGGCGGCAACGCTGGGCGAGGATTGGGCTCGATACGCGGCGGCCACGTCGAACCTGCCCTTCGCGGCGGTTGCCACGGGACGCAACCGGTTGGTGGCGAGCGAGTTGGTGGTTCCTGTGCTCGTCGGCCTGGTCGGATACGGGCTGGTGTTGTGGGGGCACGAATGGCTGTCAGGTGTGCCACTGTTCTAGGACGAGGTGCTCAAGCGATCGCTGCATCCAGGGCGTCGCGCAGCGCGTGTGAATGATTGCGGAAGAAATGGTCGGCACCGGCGATCTCGACCGGCGCGTCGGTCGCGTTACGCTCGGCCCAATCGCGCAGCGTGGCCACGTTGACGAAATCGTCTGACCCGCCGCAGATTATCTGCACGTGGACGTTGGGATACTGCCGATCGGGGTAGTCGAGCATTCCGATCGGCGGTGCGATCATGATGATTCGCTCGATGGTTGCCGGCGCCGTGGCGGCGACACGCCAGCCGATCCAACTGCCGAAGCTGTACCCGGCCAGCCACACGGGAGCGCTGGTCTCATTGACCGATATATGGGCCATTTCACAGACTTACCCGACCCTACAGGCCAATGATTATGCGGTATATGGATGGGCAAGGACGGGCAAGATACCGCTAACGGCGGAGAGGATTGACCTACTTTTGACCTACTGGGGGTACCGGCCCTATAAAATCGCTTGTAATGCCGGGAAATCGGCGTAGTACTTGAAAGCGGAACGAACCGGGTGATTCAGGCCCGCTCCGCTCCTAACCATGACAACCTAACAAGGAGGTCAGCATGGCTGAAGCAATCCTACCGAATCGCCCATCCGGGTGCATTATCGATTCGCACGACAGACGGACCCCACCGGTGCGCCTCTCTCCACGATTGAACTGACAAGGAGATAATAATGGATTGGATACTTATATTAATAATTGCAGGTGCACTAGCATACTGGAAGCGTGAAAATATAAAGTACTGGTGGGAAAACAGAGGTAAGAAGTAGTCCTTTACCCCCACGCCGATAGCAATGCCGGCGATCACGAAAACCCAGCTCTACAAGATTGAGGACCGGTTCCGTACCGATGATGGCGGCGTCAATCGACGCGTCCCA
>SMWF01000037.1 GCA_004357385.1 Gammaproteobacteria bacterium
CGACGCCGCGATGGTCCTGTACGTGCAGGGACAATCCGACAGCATCGCAGAACGCGCGCTGTACGGCTTGTCCGGACAGCTGTTGCGAGCACCCTACTTCACGGATCTACGCACGGAGCAACAACTCGGCTACGCGGTAAACGCGGGCAATGTGCTGCTTCGACGCAGGCCTGGTATCTCGTTTATCGTGCAGTCGCCGGTAGCCGGGCCGGAGCAGCTGGTCGAGAAAACCGAAGCGTTTCTCGCGTCGTTCCGCGATACCCTGGCGACCATGTCCGACACGGACTTCGAAGCCAACAAACAAGGTCTGATCACACGGTTGCTGGAGCGAGACCAGAACCTCGCCCAGCGCCGCAGCCGTTACTGGAACGATCTCGAGTTCGGCCTGACCGGATTCGATACCAGGACACGGATTGCAGAGGCGGTCGCAAGGATTGAAAAGCCCGCTTACCTGGATTTTTTCGACGAGCTGCGCGATCGTGCCGAAAATAGCCGTCTGGTGATTTACAGTCCGGGGCGCTTTGACGGACACGTGCAAGGAACGCTGTTCGGTGCAATCAGCGACCAGGATCCAACCGGCGGGAACTATCAGTCCAACTCGCGTCGAAACGGCGGCAACGAATCCAGCAGCGACGCCCCATAACGCTGCGTTACCACGCGACGATCCAGCAAGGTCACTCGCCCGAAGTCCTCTTCGTGGCGAATCAGACGGCCGCAAGCCTGGATCAGGCGCATGGACGCATCGGGCAGTGTGATTTCGAAGAACGGATTACGGCCGTCATGCTCCAGCCACTCCGCAACCGTCTGGCCGAGCGGGTCATCAGGCACTGCGAACGGCAGTTTGGCGATGATGACGTGACGGCAGTAATCGTCCGGAAGATCGACACCTTCGGCAAAACTCGCAACCCCGATGAGGTAGCTTTGCTCGCCGGCATCGATGGCCTGACGATGGGCATCAAGCAGTGCAGTTCGCGACCCGTGCCCCTGAACCCTGAGCAGCGGCGCCAACCGTTCGGGTAATCGTTCGACCACATCGTTGAGCTGGCGCCAGGACGTGAACAGCACCAGCGCGCTGCGTTCGGTTGCCAGCAGATCCGGCAGCATGCGGGCAATCTCGTCCGTATGCGCCACCGGATCGCGCGGGTCGGATTGCATGTTCGGCACATGTAGACTGGCGATCTCCGGGTAGCGAAACGGACTGGCGATACGCACGGTGGTTACATCCTCCAGTCCGGCCCGCTCGAGAAATCGATCGAACCGACTCAAAGCCGCCAAGGTCGCCGAGGTGCACACCATTGCGTAACCGCGACTCCACAGCGCTGATTTGAGCAACGAACCGGTTTCGATCGGCGCGCTCGTCAGTTCGTAGTCTTCCGCGGATTCGAAACTGAGTTGACTGATCCACCGGGCGCGGTCGGCTTTGGCAGTTTCCGCGCCCTGGTGGTAATCCTCCAGCAACTGCGTGACGGCCAGAGCCCGCGCCACCTGCTGACCGATCGCCGGCAGCCAGTCCTCGGCCTCATGAGCGGGATCCCAGCGGCGTGTACCATCCAGGACTTCCTGCAGCATTTCATGCGCCAATTCCAGACGCTGGGCCAACTCGCGCAGTACCAGAGCCGCGGCACCCGCCGCTTGCGCCAGCTCGACCGGCACCCTGCCCATCGGGAACCGATGAATCGCCCGGCTGTCGTCACGGGCCTCGAACTCGAGCTGCGGAACCAAACCCATGAGTTCCACCAGCGGTGCACTCCCGGCTTCTGTCAGTTCTGTGATCTGCTGGGCCAGTACGACCAGCTCCGCCGGACGGCCAAATCGCTGGGCCATGCTGCCGACATTTCCACCCACCTGATCGAGCCACTGCAGGGTGGCACGCAGCCGGGTCTGAACCGTGAAGTGCTGCTGGGTCTTGTCGGGCAGATGATGCGCTTCATCGAGTATATAGATCGTCTCTTCCGGTTCCGGCAACACAGCACCACCACCGAGCGCCAGATCCGCGAGCAGGAGATCGAGATTGGCAACCACCACGTCGGCTTTCTCCAGGCCGTTACGCGCCTTGAAAAACGGACATTGCTTGAAGAAACCACAGCGATGATTGGTACAACCGCGATGATCCGTGGTGATCATCCGCCATGCATCGGCATCGATCCCATCGGCCCAGCTATCCAGCTCACCGTCCCATTTCCGGGTCGCGAACGCGTCCAGCAACTGCTGAAACAATGCACGCGTGTCGTCCTCCAGGAACTCGAACATCGGCAGGTCGGTCTGCGCATCGCCGCGCAGACGATCATCGAGCCGTTTCAGGCACACATAGCGTTGCCGTCCTTTGGCCAGGGCGAAACTGAACTCGAGGCCCGAAACTTCGGCGAGGTCGGGCAGGTCCTTGAACAGGATCTGCTCCTGCAACGCGATGGTCGCGGTTGCAATGACCAGGCGTTTGTCGAGCTGCTGCGCGATCGGAATGGCGGCAAGCGCGTAGGCCGCGGTCTTGCCGGTCCCCGTGCCCGCCTCGACTACGGCGATGCGTGGCGCCTCGGGCGCTGTGAGCACTCGCGCAATCGTCGCAATCATCTCGCGTTGGCCACGGCGCGGGCGAAACCCACGCGCCTCGAGCCAGCGGCTATAGGCGCCCTGAATTCGGGATTTCAGTTCCGTGTCGAGCAGGGTGGCGGTCATCGTGAGGGCATCGAAGCACGCCGATACAAGTCCTCGCAACAGTGAATCATCAGCGACGCACTCAAATCCTGGAAAACGGCCAATACCAGCGTCGGCGTTTTTTCAGGCGCGCCTCACAGCGGGTCAGCTGCTGGGAATATCGCGCCGCGCGGTCCGACACCTTGCGGGCATACTGCTGAACGTGAGTCTTCTTCCGGTAACTGCCACGCGAATACCCGCCGTGGCCTTCGTGATAGGCCAGATAGAGCCGATAGGGATCGTTGCGCGGGATGCCGAGTCGTTTGTAGCTCGTGTAGTTGTACCAGCCGATAAAGTCGAGCGCATCACCGAAGTCGTCACGGTCCGCGGTCCAACGACCCGTAGACTTCACGTAGTCCTTCCAGGTTGCATCGGTCGCCTGGGCATACCCGTAGGCACTCGAAGGGCGGCGCCACGGAACGACCCACAGCAGCTTGGTACGCGGCGGCTTCGCGTCGTGGACATAACTGGATTCCCGCGCGGTGAACGACATGCTGACGCTGATCGGAATGCCCCAGCGCTTCCGGGCTTTCGCCGCATCGAAATACCAATCCCGGTTTTCCTGGAACACCGAGCACAGATCACCCGGATTCTGCGGCGGCGGCGTCGCACAGCCGGCGAGCAGGGCCAACAGGCCCAGTATGAGTTTCGGCCACACAAGGTGAAGCCGATCAGCCCGCATCATGCTCACCCAACAGCGCCTGCAGCGCCGCCTCGTCAATCACCCGAATCCCGAGCTGTTCCGCCTTGGCCAGTTTGCTGCCCGCGCCGGGACCGGCGACTACACAGGTCGTCTTTGCAGACACCGACCCCGCGACTTTCGCGCCCAGCCGTTGCAGGGCCGCCTTCGCCTCGCTACGCGCCATCTGTTCGAGCGTACCTGTCAGCACCCAGGTCTCGCCCCCCAGTGGCGCGCGCGCCTCGATCGTCGGCTCGTGCCGTTCCCAACAGACGCCCGCCGTACGTAGTCCCGCTACCACCTCCCGGTTGTGGGGGGCGGCAAAGAACGCCCGAATCCGCTCCGCGACGACCGGGCCCACATCATTCACGGCCAGCAGCTGGTCTGTGTCTGCCTTCATCAGTGGATCCAGGTCGCCGAAATAGCGCGCCAGCTGGAGCGCCGTGGATTCGCCCACCTCACGGATTCCCAGTGCGTAAACGAAGCGTGCCAGGGTCGTCTCGCGGCTGCGTTGCAGCGCCGCAACGAGATTGGCGGCGGACTTCTCGCCCATCCGCTCGAGCCCGGCCAGCGCCTCGACGCCTAACCGATACAGATCCGCCACGGTGTCTATCAAGCCGGCTTCGACCAGTTGGTCCACCAGTTTGTCGCCGAGGCCCTCGATGTCCATCGCCAACCGCGACGCGAAGTGCTTGATCGCTTCCTTGCGTTGCGCGGGGCAGCTCAATCCCGCCGGACAACGTTCGATCGCCTCGTCCTCGATCGCAACGATCGGCGTGGCACAAACCGGACAGACGGTGGGCCGCCGAATGCGGCGCGCGCCCTTGGGGCGTTTTCCTGCGACTACTCTGACCACCTTGGGAATGACATCGCCGGCCCGGTGGACCAGTACCGTGTCACCCACACGCAGATCCAGCCGCTCAATCTCATCCATGTTATGCAGCGTCGCATTGCTGACGGTAACGCCACCGACAAACACCGGCTCGAGCCGGGCGACGGGGGTTACTGCACCGGTACGTCCGACCTGAAATTCGACAGCCTTCAGGACCGTGGTCGCTTCCTCGGCAGGATACTTGAACGCAATCGCCCAGCGGGGTTTGCGCGTCACCGCGCCAAGCTGCTGCTGCAGTTCCAGATCGTTGACTTTGATCACCACGCCGTCGATCTCGTAATCGAGTTCCGCGCGCCGCGCCAGCAACGACTCGACGTAGGTTATGCAGGCCGCAACGCCGCTGACCCGTTCGACCAGCGGGTTGACCCGCAACCCGAACTCGGCGAGCCAGGCGAGCACATCGCAGTGGCGCGCTGGAACCCCAGCGCCTTCAATTCGTCCGACGCTATAGGCAAACATGCTCAAGGGACGCCCTGCGGTGATTTTCGGGTCGAGTTGTCGAAGGCTGCCCGCGGCGCCATTGCGCGGGTTGATCAGGGGCTTTTCGCCCCGTTCGAGTGCGGCCTGGTTGAACGCATGAAACCCAGTGATCGGCATGTAGATTTCACCGCGCACCTCGACGAGGTCCGGCGCGTCGCCGCGCAGTTCCAACGGCACTGCCCCGATGGTGCGAACGTTAGCGGTGATGTCTTCGCCGGTCTGACCGTCGCCCCGGGTGGCCGCCTGCACCAACTCACCCTTGCGATACTGCAGACTGACGGCCACACCGTCGAATTTCGGCTCACAGGTAAATTCCAGATCCCGATCGCGTTCCAAGCGGTTCCGGCAGCGTGCATCCCAGTCTCCGAGCTCCTCGGCGCTGACACATTTGTCGAGTGACAACATCGGCTGAAAGTGGGTGACGCTGGCGAATTCCGGCAGCGGTTCGGCACCCACTCGCTGGGTAGGCGAGTTCGCATCGATCAGCTCGGGGTGGTTGCGTTCCAGCGCCACCAGGCGATCGAACAGGACGTCATAATCCGCGTCCGAGATCTCCGGATCGTCCAGAACGTGATAGCGATGATTGTGATGGCGCAGCGTCTCACGCAGCGCACTCACCTCATCGCGGGGATCAGCAGCACTGGCCAAGGCAGTGCACCTCCATACGAGACGCGTCTCAGGCTCGCTGTGACATCCGTTTGCGACTGAACTCGGCGATGCGCTGCCGGCAATGCTCGGAAGTCTGGCCCGTCATTACGCTGAGTTGTTCGTCCTTCAGGTCGCCACCGAGGCTGCTGGCAATGTCACGTGCAACACAGAGCATGTCATCGAATACTGGCAGCGGTTCGTCCAGTCCGGGTAGACGCAGGAACATGGTGATCCCCAAGGTGCTGAATTCAGCCATGGCGCTCAGATCAAAAGTGCCCGGTTCCACGGCGCTGGCAACGCTGAACTGCACCGTTTTATCTGCCCGGTCGATGCGATGGAAGATGTTCATGTCGCCGAATCTCAGTTCATTGCGCAGGAACACCTCCATGATCTTGTCGCCGGGAAACGTCGCACCGCCGCGGGCCAGCACGTTGATCACGATGATTTCACCCGGCGACGCCTCGGCTTCGTCGTCCCTGACACTCGCCTTTCTCGGGCGGCCCGCTTTGCGCGCGCGTTGCCGAGACGGTTCCTCGACCGGGCTCAGCGCCTCGGGCGCCGCCAACGGTTGGGACTGAACTTCATCAGGTTCCAACCGAAACGCCTCAGAACCTATGGTCGGTTCGACGGTGCGTCGCGACCCGGTTTGCTCCATCAACACCGGTGCCTCGGTCGCCAGATCCAGATCACCCTGCGCCGGGTCTTCCGCGAGCCGAGCCCCTCCATTGGGCAACTCACCTCGCAGCAGGATCAGTTCGTCGACCTCCTCGTGCGGAATGTTCGGGTCAATCGCCATCCGCAGCGTGTCCTGTCGATTGCGCCATGCCAGCCAGAACCCGTGCGCGATTACTCCCACGAGCAGGATGCCGCCACCAATCAGTATCCAATCTTTAAAATCCATGAGTAACTGCTCAGACCGCAGCCATCGCGGCTGCTTCCTCTACGTCTACCGAGACCAGCCTCGACACGCCGGCTTCCACCATGGTAACCCCCATCAGGTGATCAGCCATTTCCATGGTCAGCTTATTGTGCGTAATGACAATGAACTGAACATCCTCGGACATGTCATGAATGAGATCCGCAAAACGAACGACATTCGAATCATCGAGCGACGCATCGACCTCATCAAGCAGGCAGACCGGGCTCGGATTGAGTTGAAAGATCGCGAAGATCAACGCCACCGCGGTCAGCGCTTTTTCGCCCCCCGACAGTAGGTGGATACTCGAATTGCGTTTACCGGGCGGTCTCGCCATCAGCGAGACCCCGGTATCCAGCAGGTCTTCCCCGGTGAGTTCCAGATATGCAGTGCCGCCCCCAAATACCTTGGGGAACAGTTGGCCCAGATGCGCGTTGACCTCGTCGAAGGTTTCTTTGAATCGCGACCGGGTCTCCCTATCAATCCTTCTAATGGCATTTTGCAGCGTATCCAACGCCTCGCTGAGGTCGCCGTGCTGCTCATCCAGATATTTCTTACGTTCGGATTGCGACTGATACTCGTCGATCGCCGCAAGGTTGATCGGGCCAAGCCGGTGAATTCGATTGCTTAGTTTCTCCAACCGCTCGGCAAATGACTGTTCGTGGGCATCTTCGGGCAATTCCGCCTTGAGGGCCGCGTACTCGAAACCGGTGCCGCGCAACTGTTCCGCAAGCGTCTCGACGCGCACGGCCACGCCCTCACGCTCTACCCGGATGACCTCGAGGCGGTCGCGTATCCCGCTCACTATTCCTTCATGCTCACCGCGCGTGCCTTCGAGTTCCCGGACCTGATGCTCGGCCGTTTCCAGATTACGCCGCGCGTCACCCAGTTGTTGTTCGACCGCCAGTCGCTCGGCCAGCCGTGACTCCAGATTCTGCTTCAGTTCCGGCAACGGCGTACGGCTCTCCCCGATGCCTTCCGAGAGCTTGCTGCGGCGCTCACCCAGCTCGAGCTGCTGGCGTTCCAGACGCTCCCGCGCAGTCTTCGTGGCCATCAATCGCGAATCGATGGTTTGCCGTTCGGCGTCCAGCGCATGGAACAGATCCCGATCTTCCCGCGTCTGAACTCGTGCTGCCGCCACCGCGGACACGTCCTGTTCGCGACGACCGGTCATTGCGTCACGTTCCTCGGTGAGCCGCTCTCGTTGCAGTTCCGCCGTCACGAGCCGTTCGCGAGCCTCCTTGAGGCGCTCGCTCTCCTGATCGATCTGCGTCGAAATTTCCGCCCGCTCCCGGTCGACCCGATCGCGGCGGGCGCCCGCTTCTTCCATGCGCACCTGGTGCACGCCATGATCCGCACGCAGTTGACCGAGCGCCTGCCCGAGTTGCGCAATACGGCCATGCAGATCCGTTCGCTCCTGATCCAATGCCTCTACCCGGTCGCGTGCCGCGCGAACACTCTGTTGCACTTCTGCCTGCTGCGATTCCACTGCCTCGACCCGCGCACGCAACAATTCGAGCTCATGGCCACGCTGAATGATTCCATCGGCGCTCGCTTCGGCACGATCGACCCGCGCCCAATCTCGGCCCAGCCAGATTCCGTCGCGGGTAATCACGCTTTCACCGGGCCCCAGCCGATTGCGGTGACCGCGCGCTGCTGCCAACGATTCAGCCGCATAGATGCCCTGCAAAAACGACCCCAGGCCCAGCGATGTGCTCACGTATCCGGCCAGCGCGGCAAGTTCTCCATCCGCTTCCTCGGGAGCATCTGCCGCTTCGCCCTCAACCAGCGTCACAACGCCGTGATCGAGGTCGGGTAGCGTCTCGAGGAACTCATCCAGGCGCGCGACACCGATGGCCTGCAGACGATCCCCCAGCACAGTCTCAACGGCCCGTTCCCAGCCCGGCTGCACCGTCATCGCTTCGCCGATCCGCGGCGCATCCGCCAGTCCGGAAAGGTGCAACCAGTCGTCTGAACTGCCAGCATCCCGACCCAGCGCCGCTTGCTGAACCGCATGTAGCGACGCGAGTTCATGACGCAGGTTCTGGACCGCCAGACGCCCTTCCTCCAGCGCATGTTCCCTTTCGCCCTGGGTATCGCGGGCGGCGGCCAGAGCATTCAGGCAACGTTCTACATCCGTCTCGGCTTCGCGCAGCGCGCCATCGGCCGCTTCGATCTCCCCGGCGAGCTCGCGAATGTCACCGCTGACATCGGCACCCAGCGAACCTTCGTACTCGTCGTCCAGCTGACTCAAGCGCGCGCGTAGACGTTGCAACACCTGCTCGACATGCTCCAACCGGGAACCCTGCACATCCGCTTCCCGCTGATTGGCACCCCTGCGTTCAGCGAGATCGTCCCAAGCGGCCTGGGACTGGCGCAGTTGCCCCTCCAGCAGGTCGAGCGCGCCGGCCGAGGCCTGTTCCGTGGCGCGCGCCGCTTCGAGGCGCGGGTCCAAGGTCGCGAGACTTGCGCTCAGCGTCTTAATTTCGGTCGCATCCATCGCCAGCTGCCGTTCCGTTTCCGCACCGCGCTGAGACACCGCATCGAGATCGAGCTCGAGTTGCTTCACGCGCTGTTCGTTGTAGGCAATCGCCTCTTCGACGCGTGCGATGTCTGCGCCAAGCTGGTAGAAGCGCCCCTGGATGCCATTGAAGATGTTGCCTTGCTCGGCGTATTCGGCCCGTTGTGTTTCGATCTCGGTATCCACCGCCCGTTGCCCGGCAACCGCACGTTCGAGTTCAACCTCGAAATCACGAATCGCCTTCTCCCGATCATCGAGCAGTCGCTGCTGGTCGATCAGCTGCACGGTATACAGTTCAGCGGTAGCGAGGCGTTGTTCATCCATCAGTCCGCGATAGCGCTCAGCCGCTCGGGACTGGCGCTTGAGGTGATTGAGTTGCCGCTCCAACTCGTCGCGAATGTCGTCCAGGCGGTCGAGGTTTTCTCTCGTGTGGCGAATCCGTGTCTCGGTCTCCCGGCGCCGCTCTTTGTACTTCGAGATGCCGGCCGCTTCCTCGAGATACATCCGCAGATCTTCCGGTTTGGCTTCGACCAGTTGGCCGATCATGCCCTGTTCGATGATCGAGTAGCTACGCGGGCCGAACCCTGTACCCAGAAACAGGTCCATGATGTCGCGTCGCCGACACTTGGTGCCGTTCAGATAGTAGTTCGATTGGGCGTCCCGGGTTACCTGCCGGCGGATTGCAATCTCAGCAAAGTTCGCGTATTCGTTGCCGATTCGGCCGTCGCTGTTGTCGAACACGAGTTCGATGGTTGCCTGGGCGGTGGGTTTGCGCGTACTGGATCCGTTGAAGATGACATCGGTCGGAGATTCACCACGCAGTTGGCGCGCGGAACTTTCACCCATCACCCAACGTACGGCGTCGATGATGTTGGATTTCCCGCAGCCGTTGGGACCCACCACGGCACACCGATTTCCGGGGAAGCTTACCGTTGTCGGATCGACAAATGATTTGAACCCGGCAAGCTTAATCTGCTTGAGTCGCATGTAGTGCTAGTTCGACATCCCCGATGGCGGTCGTCCGCCGTTACCTGCCGCGCAAGCCACCATCCTGTCCAAACCCGCAATGTCCAGACCCGGCATCACTCACGCGCCGCTACAGCCCGTGCCATGCGGGCCGGGGGTAGTGTATAGAAATCGAACACCGATCACTATCACCTGAATCGTGGAGATTCCGGTGAGCCGGGCTTCAATGCACGATAGCGTCCAAAGCCAGCCGGCGCTCGCGGCGGAAGTGCCCGTGAACCAGTTCTTCGATACGCTCGGACTGCTGCTCGCGGATTGCCTCCAGCAGTCCTTTGGCAAACCGCAGGGTGTCCCCACGGTCGTACGACGGATGTGCGCTGGCCTGCTGTGTTACCCGGTGAACCGCCGGCAGCAGGTGCTCGAGCACCGTCGCAAGGTAAGGGTTTTCGGCGAGTGGGAACGCCGCTTGGACGAACTCGAACTTGGCACTCACAAAGTGTTCATCGTCTTCGTCCAACGATCGAGTCAGGCAGTCGAGTGAAGCACTCAGCGGTTCCATGACGCCGTTCTCGGCGCCGGCGGTGCGCCGCGCGACGCGCTGGAACAGCAGTGTGACCAGATCCGAGGCGAGTTCGAGCAGCCCTTCCATCCCGTCGGGGTCGAGCGTGCTGACCACCGCGCCGCGGCGCGGAATGATATCGATTAGATGACGCCCCTCGAGGATCAGCAGCGCCTCACGTACCGAGCCGCGGGAAACGCCGAGGTCTTTCGCAATCCTAAGCTCCTGAATGCGCTCCGTCGGTGCCAATCGACCCGTGATGATCTCATTGCTGAGATGATCCGCGATCTGTTCAGTCAGACTCACAGCGGGTTTGAACGCCATACTGGTTCCTACGCCTGGCTCCCAATCGATGCCTGCTTGGACCACCGCTGCCGACGAATGTTGCAAAGGAGTGTCAAAAAGTATCAACGCTCGACACTAGTTCAGTAATAGCGTCACCGTCGGGCGATCCCGGGGTCGAACCTGTGCGATCTCCGATTCGACATCTCCTGGTCGGAGCGTGGGGGAGCCTGAGCGCGACAGACGCGCCAGAACAGCCACTTCTTCGAACCGGCTCAGCAGGCGCCCGGGCTGCATCGCATCGGCGTCGGTGAGCTGGATAACCGCGGGCAGCTCCGCAAAGGTCAACGCGCGGACCGCCAACGGCATCGGCGGTCCGGCCAAAGCCCGAACGATGACGAACACCCGCGTATCCGGATCGGCATGTACATCGTTGCCGGCCTCGAGTTCGATCCTGACCATCGCGGCCGTATCAAGCGTGGGCGCGGCGGCGACCGAAGCCGATCCTTGAGACTCACTCACTGCACCCAGGCTGAGTCGTACCGCGATCGGCTGCTTGGCTAGCGTTACCGGACGGCTGATCACCTCCACCGCATCGGGACCCGCGCGAACATCGCCTGTCCGGGACAATCGGGCAATGACCTCCAGGATTTCTCCTTCACGCAGAGGGTCTTGCTGCCCCATCAGCGCCGCATGGTCAAGGCGCACCGTCAGCGGGTCTTCGTCGACATCGCGACGCACGACCATTCGGGGCATCCGTTCGCCCCGACGCCTGGCAATGACATACAGCACCGCCTGAGGCGTCAAACCGTCGATTCCAGCCAACCCGGTTATCGTGACGTCGATGGCCGGTCCCGGTCCGATACCGGCAAGTCCCCGCACCCGCTCCAGCTCCGCGCGCAGCGCCGCAGCGTTCGGCCCCGCAACACCACCGCTGAGCGCCCGCTCCAGGTAACCGGCCGCACCGACGTAGTCAGCAGACGCTGTTGCGTCGCTCGCCAGCATCTCCAACACCAGCGGCTGCCCCGGATCAATCGCCAGCAAGCGATCGACATACCCGCGATTGATCTCGCTGATCCGTCCGCGTTCAGCCAGGAAGTTTGCCTGGATCAGCGATACCAGGGTGTCCGGGTCGAACCGGTTGAGCGCAACCGCCCGCGTGAAGCTCGATGCGGCTGCGGCGAAGTCGCGCTCCCGCATCCGTACATGGCCCAGAACATATAGGCTGTCGAAATCATCCGGATGCGCATCAAGGCGCCGCTCCAGCCGGACGACCAGCTCTGCCAGTGCAACCGGGCGATCGACGTTGCTGCGTAACAGCCCAGCCGCGCCCGCCAGTTCAAGATCCGCGCCGGCGCCCAGCTCGATGTACAGAAGCACCGCGAAGATCGGCACCAGGCCTGCCAATGCGGCCGGCAACAGCACACGACGAAGCGGCCCTTCGAATGACGGCTGCGAGCTCGTGCCGGACGGCTCACCCTCGCGTTCTTCCGGCACATCGTCCAGGAGTGCCGCGGACAGTTCTTCGATCAGGCTTTGAAGGTCGTCCGGATCGATGTTGCCGTCCTGGTGATCGCGGCGTAGTTCAGCAACCCGCTGGTGATAGACCCCGAGATTGTCTCGCTTGCGCCGAGCCTGATCGATGGACACTCCGCCACGGCGAAACGGCCAGAGGACGCAACCGACCGCCGCCGCGATCAGCAGCGCCCCGAGTATCAGAAATTGGGTCATCAGGGGGCCGACCGTGGCCCCGGGGCCGACCGTGGCCGCGGGGGCGACTCTGAACCCAGGGGCGACTCAGAGCCGGCGCGCTCATCGAGCAATCGCTCGACCCGGGCGAGGTCGTCCGCATCGAGGCGCGTAACCGCCCGGCGCCGAGCCATGTGCGCAATCGCGGCCGCGGCACCGATCAGCAGAGCGATCGGTGCCAGCCACAACAGCAGCGTGTCGGTTCGCACCGGTGGGTCGTACAGCACGAAGTCCCCGTAGCGGGCCTGCAGGTGCGCACGGATTGCCGGGTCGTCGAGCCCCTCGAGCACGAGCCGGTGCACGGCTCGGCGCAGATCCCGGGCGATCGGTGCATCAGATCCGGCAAGATTGGTGTTCAGACACTTCGGGCAACGAAACTCGGCGATCAGGTCTCTATAGCGTGTTTCCTGCAGCGCATCGTCGAACTCGTATGCATCGATTGCGCCCTGGCCCCATGCAGTAGCCACAACCCCAAGAAGCAACATGGCAAACCAGCGCTCAACCATCGTCGAGCGCCTCCAGCCGAGCTAGAAGCGGTTTCATCTCGTTGTTCCAGACACGTCGGTTCACCTCCCCCACGCGCTTGTAAACGATCGTCCCATCACCATCCACGATGAAGCTTTCCGGCGCGCCATAGACGCCGAGGTCGACACCCAACCGGCCATCCGCATCGATTATGTTGAATTCGTACGGATTGCCGTAACGGGTCAACCACTCCCGGGCCGCCGCGGGATTGTCCTTGTAGTTGATGCCGATGATCGGCAAACCGGCTTCGTCGCTGATACGCAACAACTCGTGATGCTCGGCCCTGCACGTCGGGCACCACGTTGCCCACACGTTCACCAGCACGGTACGCCCCGCCAGCCGTTGTGTGGTCGCCCGCTCGTCGGCATTGGCCAGGAGCGGCAGATCGAACTCAGGGAACGGCTGTCCCACCAGCGCCGACGGCAGACGATGGGGGTCTTCAAGACTGAAACCGGCATACAGAAACCCGGCAATGATGACGAACACCCCCAACGGAACGAACAATCCCGCCCGATTCATACCGGCACCTCTGCGACATCGCTCGCGACGACGCGGCGCCGTTCGCGCAATCGCCGATAACGGGGGTCCAATACCGCGCAGACCCCGCCCATGCCCATCAGCAGCGCACCAAACCAGACCCAACGGACCAACGGTTTGTACTGAGTTCTGAGCGCCCAGGCCCCATCGCCCAGGGGCTCACCGAGGGCCACGAACACGTCTTTGAAGAAGCCACCCGCAATCGCCGCTTCGGTCATGACGTTACCGCCCGACTGGTAGCGGCGCCTTTCCGGTCGTAACTCGTAAGCCTCGCCATCACCCACCACTCGAACGCGCCCCACGTCGGCGACGTAGTTTGGCCCCTGGGACTGGGATACGCCGACAAATGTCAGTTGCAGAGGTCCGAGGGTGATTTCATCACCCGGCACAACGCGCTGATCACGTTCCACCGAGAGCTGGCTGGTAACCGTCACGCCAAGCAGGCACATGGCAAAACCGAGGTGCGCCATCAACATTCCGACATACGCGACCGGCAGCCCGAAGAGCCCAGCCAGACTGCCCGCGCGACGCCACGCATCCGTGAGGTGGCTGATTACGATCCACAGCGCGAGCGCCGCCGCAACCGTCACTGACAGACGCAACTCGCCGCCGAACAACAGCGGCAACACCACACCCAGGACCACACTCGCCAGAAACACCCAACTCAACCGGCTCAGATAGAGCCGCAGCCCCGTGCGCTTCCAGCGTGCGACCGGGGCCAACCCCAGCACCAGGGCCAACAGCGCCATCAACGGCACGAACATGGAATTGAAGTACGGGGGACCGACCGAAATCTTGGCGCCGCCCGTGACCGCCTCGTACGCCAACGGGTAGAGGGTGCCCAGGAGAACGACTGCCAGAGCAACAACCAGCACCAGATTGTTGATCAGCAGCACCACCTCGCGCGACAAACCCGAAAAGCCGGCCCGGCTGCGGATCATCGGCGCGCGCACCGCGTACAGCGCCAGCGAACCGCCTACCACGAGCAGCAGAAACGCGAGAATGAACACGCCGCGCAACGGGTCAACCGCAAACGCATGAACCGACGTCAACACGCCCGAGCGAACGATGAAGGCGCCCAACAGCGAAAAGGAAAACGCGGCGATTGCCAGCAGCACCGTCCAACTCTTGAAGACCCCACGCTTTTCAGTCACCGCCAGCGAATGCACGAGCGCAGTCCCGACCAGCCACGGCATGAAGGACGCATTCTCCACCGGGTCCCAGAACCACCAACCCCCCCAACCGAGTTCGTAGTACGCCCACCAGCTGCCCAGCGCGATCCCCACCGTCAGGAATGCCCAGGCGGCATTGGTCCACGGTCGGCTCCAACGCGCCCAGGCTGCATCGAGCCGGCCACTCATCAGCGCGACGATGGCAAAGGAGAACGCGACTGAAAAGCCGACATAGCCGGCGTAGAGAATGGGCGGGTGCACGATCAATCCGAAATCCTGCAGCACCGGGTTCAGATCGGACCCTTCCGCCGGCGCCAGGGGTAGGGTTCGTTCGAAGGGATTGCTCGTCAGCAAGGCAAAGGCAATAAACCCGACGGACAACAAGCCCATCACGGCGAGCACCCGGGAGGAGAACTCCAGCGGCAGGCGCCGACCGAACCACGCCACACCCAGCGTCCAGGCCGCCATGATCAGAATCCACAGCAGAAACGATCCCTCATGGGCGCCCCACAACGCGCTGAACTTGTAGCGATCCGGGAGCAGCGAGTTGGAGTTTCGGGCCACGTAACTCACGGAAAAGTCATCCGTCAGAAACGCATACGCAAGACAGCCGAAACTGAGTGCGACGAGCACGAACAAACCCGGAGTCAGCGAGTATGCCGAGCGCATCCACTGCTCGCGGCCCAGCGCGGCACCCACCAGCGGGAGGGTACCCAGCACGATAGCCAGCGCCAGAGCCAGAATGAGCGCCAGATGGCCTAGTTCGACAATCAACGGATATCGGCCTGTATCAGTTCAGGGGGCATGTAGTTCTCGTCATGTTTGGCAAGCACTTCGTCGGCCTGAAACACACCCGCCTGGTCCAGTTCTCCGGTCACCAGTATCCCCTGGCCCTCCCGGAACAGGTCCGGAAGAATCCCCGAGTAGCGCACGCCAACGTCGGAACCGCGCCGGTCGGTCAGCACGAAACCAACTTCCAGACTGTCGCTGGCCCGCTGGACACTACCCTCCAGGACCATCCCGCCCACTCGGATTCGTTTACCTACCGGCGCCTCACCGCCGGCGACCTGTTCGGGCGGGTAGAACAGATTGATGTTCTCCTCCAGGGCGGACAGGACCAACGTGGCAGTCACCGCGGCGCCGGCCAGAATGAAGACGATCACGATCAGCCGTTTGCGTCGCACTGGATGCATTTAGTGTCCTGTCTGATTGATTCGTGAGATTCAGAGCCCACAGAATGCGCAAGTATAAGGCGCATCAACGCTCCTCTCTGAGAATCTGTGCCGCGGAACGCCGCAGCGCGTCGAGTACGCGACGCCGCGCACGCAGCGGCCGGAACAGGTTATAGCCCAACACGCCCAACCCGGCGGCGTAGGACCACCAGACGTATGCGCCATGACCGCCCATCTCGAGAAATGCCTGGAAACTATCGAAGCTCATCGTGTCAGCACACCGGCGAGGTCGCGCACCCATTGCGTGCGTTGCTCGCGACGCAGAATCTCGGTACGCAAGGCAACGGTCATCGCGCCGGCAAAGAAAACGTAAAAGCCGAGCGCGCTGACCAGCAGCGGCAGCCACATCTCGGCAGGCATTGCCGGTTTTTCAGTCAGCGTGAACGAGGCCGGCTGATGCAGCGTCAGCCACCAATCCACGGAATACTTGATGATCGGAATGTTGATCAAGCCAACGACCGCAAGCACCGCACAGGCCCGCCCCGCGGACTCCGGGCGCGCGATCGCCTGGCGCAGGGCAATGATGCCGAAGTAAAGAAATAACAGCACCAACATCGACGTCGTGCGCGCATCCCACACCCACCACCGGTCGGACGCCTGGAGCCAGGTCGGCTTGCCCCAGAGAACGCCCGTGACCAGCGACAACGCCACGAACCCAACCCCGATGGGCGCTGCCACCGCCACCACCATGTCGGCGAGCTTCATGCGCCAGATGAGCAGCACCGCACCCGCGACGCCCAATAATATGTAGCAGGACTGTGCCAGCATCGACGCCGGCACGTGCACGTACATGATCCTGAAGCTGTTGCCCTGCTGATAGTCGGGCGGCGCATACGCCAGGCCCCAGACCCATCCCGCAGCGATCAGAATCAACCCGAGGGCGAGCAGCCACACCGGCCACCGGCCGCTGATCTGGTAAAACCAGCGCGGCGATCCGAGCTGATGCCAGAGTTCCTTCAAGCGCTGCTTCAATTCACTGCTCCATGCCGACCCGCAGAGCCAGCGCCGCGCCAAAGGGTGCCAAGGTCAACGCCGCGGCAAGCATCGCAGCCAGCCAAAGCAACTGCCCGTGTGCTTCCACGCCGTCCATCACCGCGGTGATCGCGCCCGCACCGAGGATCAGCACCGGCACATAGAGCGGCAGAATGATCAGCGTCAACAGCAATCCGCCACGTCGTAAGCCGACCGTCAACCCCGCGCCAATCGCGCCGATCAGGCTCAGCACCGGCGTGCCGAGCAGCAGCGATGCTATCAACACACCAATGGCATCACCAGGAACGAACAGCATGAGTCCCACCACCGGCGCAAGCAGGGTCAGCGGCAATCCCGTGACCAGCCAATGCGCAACCACCTTTGCGACCACGCCAAGAAACAATGGTTCCACCTTGAGTACGAACAGCTCCAGCGTACCGTCCTCGAAGTCCCGCCTGAACAGACCGTCCAGCGACAGCAAGGTGGACAACAGCGCCAGCGACCAGAGGATTCCGGGGGCGACTTCACGCAACGTATCCGGTGCAGGGCCCAGACCCAGTGGAAACAGCGCGACGGCCATCAGGTAGAACATCAGCGGATTCATCAATTCGCCGGGGCTGCGGAAGGCAACCAACAGGTCGCGACGCAGCTGGCCGCCGAACTGGTCAAGCGCCCCCGTCACTGCAACTCTTCCCCCGGGGTCAGCACCAGAGTCTCGACATCATCGCGACCGAGCGGCTGGTGCGTTGCACAGACCACGGCGCCGCCAGCGGCGCGGTGCCCGTCGATGAGTTCGCCCACCAATGCCCGCCCGGCACGGTCGAGCGCCGTCAGCGGTTCATCGAGCAACCAGAGAGGGGCCGGGTCGACCAGCAGACGCGCCAGCATTACCCGCCGCTGCTGACCTGCTGAGAGTTGCCCGCAGGGCGCGTCAGCCCCGCGGTCGACCCCGACGCGGGACAATGCATCGTGCAACTGGTCCGCGACGCCCTCGGCTGCAGTATCCACGGTAGATAGCGCGGCGTACCAGGCGAGATTCTCGATCGCCGTCAGCGCCGGGTTCAAACCACTGCGATGGGCCGTATAGGCAACCTCGACGCGGCATTGCAACTCGCCACGAAAATCGACGTTCAAACGGGCCAGACAACGCAGCAAGGTGGTTTTGCCACTGCCGTTCGGGCCCAGTACCTCCACAATTCCACCCGGGCACAGTTCCAGGTCCACCGCCTTGAAAACTGGCACTCCATCGCGTTCGTAGGTGAGCTTGCGCGCCACCAGTAAGGGTTCGGGCACGGGTCCGCCGGGTAGCCGAAAGTGTGCGCATTATAGGGGCATCGCCAACCACCGCGAGGACTCGCGCATCACTTCAACGGATGCCGAAAATCCCGTATCCGCGGGCGCCGATGTGCAGAATCCAACCGCTGTCCTCGTGGCCGACGCGACAGTGGTACGCGAGTACCGGTTCCGCATCACCCGTACGTTCGAGGCGAACTTCGTGAGTATGGCTGCCGGGGTTGATGGCGATCAACAGCGTCTCACCACGCCGGTACACCAGAGGATAGCCGTTACCCTCGCTGAGCAATTCAATGGGCGCATCGGGCAGCAAGTCCGGCTCGGTCTGGCGGAGATAAATCAACCGTTCGACGTGATGCCACAGCGAGTCCTCGTCGGCGCGTTGTGCCGCGACCGTCGGTCGCTCCGGCGACGGATCGATCGGCAGATGGCTGAGCTGTTCGGGGGCGCCGGAAAATCCAGCCAGTGCCGAATCGTCCCATTGCATGGGCGTCCGTGATCCGGTTCGTTCGTAGCCCCCCTCTTTGCTCGGAAGATCCGCCAGGTAGCGCATCCCGATTTCGTCGCCGTAGTAGAGGAACGGCACCTGCGGCCAGGTCAGCAGGAAGGTCTGGATGACTTTCAGATCCGCCCTGTCGCGGCCGACGCTCGGCCGCTGAATGTCGTGGTTGCCGCTTGGAATCGAGAGGTAACCTTTGCCCCGGATTCGTTCGTGCTGGAACGAAAACGTCTCCCAGAACCGGCGGAAGTCCCCTTCCGCCGATGCGTCGAAGTAGCAGGCCGTGCGCCCGGGCGGGAAGCGGCTCTCCGGGCCAAAAAACAGTGCGTCGTACCCGGGGACGCCGAAGTGCAACATGAAATCAACATCGAAACCGGCGTCGATGGCCCGCTCCGGCTCGCCCCACTCCGCAATCAGCACGCGCTCGGTGTAGTTCGCGTCCAGCCACTGCCTGACGTCCCGCCACAGGCGTCTGATGTGGATGCCGTGGGGATCACGCTTGACCAGGGAAGCAGCCATGTCGACCCGGAAACCATCGACGCCACGATCCAGCCAGAAGGCCATGACCTCCTTCAGCGCTGCGCGGGTCGCACACGGTCCCGGCTCGTCATAGCCCTGCTGATAGCTGCGATTCGGCTCACCGAAGCCGTAATTCAATGCCGGTTGATGGGCGAAAAAGTTGATGGCAAAGGCACCCGTTCGGTCCGTGGTGCCGCTGATGAAACGCAGGTCCCCATCGACGGTGAACCAGGGCGAATGCGTCCAGATGTAACGGTCGCTGTATTCGTTTGTCTCGGGGCGGCTCGACTCGATGAACCAGGGATGTTGATCCGAGGTATGGCCGGCTACCAGATCGAGGCACACGCGGATGTCCCGGCGGTGGGCTTCGGCCACGAGCCGTTCCAACGCCGCGTTGTCGCCGTAGCGCGACGCGACGCTCAGGTAATTCGACACGTCATAACCCGCGTCCCGAAACGGTGACTCGAAGCAGGGGTTGATCCACAGCGCGTTGACGCCGAGTTCCGTCAGATAATCGAGTTTCGTCACGATTCCTTCGAGATCGCCAATTCCGTCGGCATTGCTATCGAAGAAGCTCTGCGGATAGACCTGATAGAACACCGCCTGCTTCAGCCACGCGGGAGTACTCAAGTTCAGCCTCCTCCACCCTCCAGCACGTAACAGGGCCGGTAGCTTTCGCCGGCAAGTTTCATCCGTCCCTCGGCCACGAATGCGCCCAGGATCCTATCCAGCGCGTCCATGATGACCGGATCGCCGGACAGGAGAAACGGCCCATGCTCCTCGATCATCCGCGTACCGTGCGCCTTGATGTTGCCCGTGACGATGGCAGAAAACGCCCGCCGCAGGTTGGCGCTCAGCTCATGCGGCGGCAGGTCACGGCTGATCTGAAGCGCCGCCACGCTCGCGTGGTTTACCTCGAAGGGCAACTGGTAGTCGAGCCCGATGTTGAGCAACCAGTTGAAGTAAAAGGCGTCCCCGGTGCTGCGGCGCTGCGCGCGGACCGCTTTCACCCGCTTCTCCGCACGGCGCGCTACGTCCGCCGCATCGCCTACCACCATTTCATAGTGCGCGGCGACCGTCGCGCCGAACACCGTGGTCAGCAACGCGTCCAGACGTTGCAGATAGTCCCGCGCCTGGGGCGGACCGGTGAGAATGATCGGACGGGTCAGCTCCGCATTGGCGGGGTCCATCATGAGGCCGATGAGGTACAGGAGTTCCTCCACGGTGCCAACCCCGCCCGGAAACACGATGATCGCATGGCCCAGACGCGTGAATGCCTCCAGTCGTTTTTCCATATCCGGCAAAACCACCAGCCGGGAAACCATGGGATTGGGCGGCTCCGCCGCGATGATGCCTGGTTCCGTGAGGCCGATGTAGCGCGCCGACGAGCGCTGCTTGGCGTGGCCAACCGCCGCACCCTTCATCGGGCCCTTCATCGCTCCCGGGCCACAGCCCGTGCAGATGTCCAGCCCACGCAGGCCAAGATGGTAGCCCACTTCCTTGGTGTATTCGTACTCGGTTCGAGAGATGGCGTGGCCGCCCCAGCACACCACGAGATTCGGCTGGCGATTCGGTCGCAACACCCGGGCATGCTTGAGAATGTGAAATACCGCCTCGGTGATTCCATCTGAGCGGGCTAGATCGAAGCGCTCGCTGTTCTCGATCTCCGTACGCTGGTACACGATGTCGCGCAGCACGGAAAACAGGTGGTGGCGAATGCCCTCGATCATCTCGCCGTCGACGAACGCGCTTGCCGGCGCGTTGCAGACCGTGAGTCTTACGCCCCGGGTGCGCTGTTCGATCTCAATCTCGAAATCTGCGTAGCGCGCGAAGATCGCAGCCGAGTCGTCCGACTCGCTGCCGGTGTTGAGCACGGCCAGGGCGCAGCGTCGAAACAACTCGAGCAGCCGTGCGTCGGGACCGACCCGCAGCGCCTCCACCTCGCTGTGAGATAGCAATTCCAGGCTACCCCGTGGGGTGACGCGCGCGTCGACGACTTCTGTTCCAGCGCTGTCCATGACTGATCCTGCTAGTAGGTTTCCAGCAGGTAGACGGAAAGTGCGCGACGCTGGGCGTCCTCGCCCACGAAGGGTGGCATTGGCGGATTGGGCATCGCGAGATAGCTCATCAGTTCGTCCAGCGTGTAGCGGTGGGCGAGCTCGTCGAGCACGCGCAACCCCGCATCCGCGCCCGTTTGCCCCGTATGGCACACCAGGCAACCCGATGCTTCCAGCAGCGTCGCGCCGACCCGCAATGCGGCCTGGCGTTCGGCATCTGCGACCCCACCTGGATCATACCCTTCGCTGCGCGGACCCACGTATTCGATACCGGCCGCGGCGCCTGCCCCGCCAGGGCTCACGCGGTACACCGCGCCGCCGTAATCGTCCGAAACATACACCGCGCCGTCCGGCCCTTCAGCCACTTCTGCCGGACGACCCAGCACTTCATCGTCGTGCAGAAAACCGCTGAGAAAGTCGCGTTCCGTAATCGTCCCATCCGGGGCGAAGTGCAGCGAGACGACCTTGTAACCATCCTTGACGCTCCTGTTCCAGGAGCCGTGCAAGGCAACGATGGCCGCGTTTTGATAGGCCGCCGGGTGACTTTCGCTGCGCAGAAAAGTCATCCCCAGAGGCGCATTGTGGGCTCTGAACTCGTGAACAGGCGCGATCGACGCGTCGATCTCCGTCGCGTGGCCGGCGCCGAGCTCCGGATCCGGCACCTTCGCCCCGTTCGCGAACGGCCACCCATAGAACCCACCTTCGACGATCTCATTCAGTTCACAAGGTGGAAAGTCGTCGCCCAACAGATCACGGCCGTTGTCCGTGGCGAACAGCGCACCCGTCAACGGCGACCAGTCGAACCCGGCACTGTTGCGCAGTCCCGTCGCGTACACATCCACCAACTCGCCTTCCAGCGTGTAGCGGAGCATGGCGGCACGACGAGCATCGCCGTCAACGCAGGCGTTGCAGCTGGAGCCAATCGTGAGGTACAGCAACCCGTCGGGACCCAACCTGATGGTCTTCTTCCAATGATTTCCGCCGCTCGGCAACCCATCGACGATGCGTTGATAGCTGCCCTCCACGGTCCCCGAGCGCGCATCGAACGTGATGCGCCCGATGCCGTCTTCTTCGCCCACATAGAGATACCCGCCCGCGAGTTCCAGCCCGTTGGGGCGTCTCAGGCCCTCGAGCAGCACCCGTTGTCCATCCGCCGAGCCGTCGCCGTTGCGGTCGGCCTCGAGCAGCACGATCCGTCCGTCCCGGGGCGAAGCCACCAGCACATCGCCGGCCGAGGTGACGCGCAGCATGCGGGCATCCGAGATGCCTCTGGCGAACAGCGACACGCCATAGCCATCAGGAACGACCAGCCGATGACCGACCTGATCGGCAGACACCGGGTTCGGATCCAGCCATGCGGGCAGCAGGCTCATCTGCTGAAGCATGCCTTTCCAGGGTACATTCAGCGGTACGGTCATCCAGACATAACCCACGGCAAGCACCAACAGCGCAACCATGCCGCCCAGGATGCCGCCCAGAATCTTCGCCACCAATCTCACGGGTTCTCCTGATACGAATACTCGAAGCCGAGGTAGACCTGCCTCGGCATGGCCGGAAAGTAGCGGTAGCTGCCGAAGGCGAAATCGGCGCGATCCGCATATTTTCGATCGAACACGTTCAATACCCGTGCAAAGGTGCGCAGCCGTGCGTTGATCTGCCAGGTAGCCCGCCAGTTGACCACCTGGTGTCCATCGTAACTCGCCGTATTGGCCGCATTCAGGTAGTAGTCATCCAGGTACACCCATTCCAGCTCGCTGACCAGCTGCGGCCGAATTTCGTAGCGCCAGTGTGCGCTACCGATCCAGCGGGGGGCCGTGTCCACATCGTTACCGTCCTCGATTCGCTCCCCACGCGCGGCATCCCTGTCGAATGCATACTGATGGCGGGCATAGGTACCGGCGAGATCAAAGCTGTGCGCCTCCGAAACGGCCCAGGCCACGCTGAACTCAGTGCCGTACGACTCCGTCTTGCCATCACTGATGTTGAAACCTTCCGCGTCTCGCAGGATCACATCGTCACTCCGCTCGGCAAACAACGTGAGCTCGAGGTCCAATGCCGACCCATTCCGGCGCGCCCCGAGCTCGATCGACCAGGCGCGCTCGCTGTCCAGATCGGCAACGTTCTGCCCGCTCTGCAGCCGGTAGAGTTCGGTCGCCTGGGGCGGTCGGAATCCCGAGCCGAGTTGAGCATAGAGCGTCATTCCTTCCGTGGCCGTCCATTCGAGGCCAAGCCGTCCCGCGACGTTGGTGAAATCATCTTCGCGATCCGCTGGCCGGGTGTAGAGGCAACCACCAAACCCGCATTCGGTACCGTCGTCTCGCGTGTTGCCAACCAAGCCATGATTTTCATAGTCGTAGTTCAGCCATTCCAGCCGCAGCCCGTGGACCAGCGCCAGGGTGGGCGTAATCCCCCAGTCAAGATCGTAGAAAGCGGCGGCCATCAGACTGCGGACCTCGTAGTCGTAGTGAAGTCCGGCTGGCCGCGTTTCCTGGAGGAATGCAGAACCCTCGGTAGGGCCGTCCTGGAACTGGGACAGGCCACCGTCCGCCCACTCGAGGTGACCACCGGCGCGCCAATCCAAAGCGCCGTTAGCGCCGCTGAGAGTGCCGATCAGCCCTGCGCTGGTCTGGTCGTTCTTTTCGAGCGGCTGGCCGGGTAGAAAGTGCTGCAGGAACTTCATTTTCGAACGACGCACATACGGCGTCAGCACCAGTTCCCGATCCTCCGAGAGGGCTTTCGACCACTCACTGGTCAGACGCACGGCCCAGGCATCGCGGAACGCTTCGGGGTTCGGGTTGGTTTTGCGCAGTTGCCCATCCTTGTACGCCTGGAAGCCTGGCACGAAGCCCCCGGTGTCCTGATCCAGGTTCGTTGCGGACACCAGGGTGTGCACTTGCCAGCCCGCAATCGGCCCGATCAGGCCAAGGTTGAGCTTCTGCTGATCGTAGCCCGTGTCGTGACGATAGCCGTCGGTGTGCGTCGCATGCGCATCGAGCACCACGCGCCCAAGATCGCTTTCCTGAGCACCGGACAGACGCACCTGCCCATACTCGTAGGAACCACCCTCCACGGAGATACGCCACGGTGCGTGATCCAGATGAGTCACGGCATTGATCACCCCATGGACCGCGTTGCCGCCGAACAACGCCCCCCCGGGGCCCCGCAGCACCTCCAGCGCGGCCGCCTGCTCGGTGTTCAGTTCGAACAGATTGTTGACGTTGCAGAATCCCACCGGACGAATCGGCACGCTGTTCTCCAGAAACAGGAACTCGCCGCAGGCCCCCGCCCCGGTAAGCACCGGCGATCGAATCGCCGTCAGGTGCTCCTGGCCCGAACCACGCGAGATCCAGACTCCAGGCACGCGCACCATGATTTCGTAGATGTGATTCTGCCGAACCAGTTCCAGCACCTCTTCGTCCACGACCGAAACTGCGGCGACGCCATGTTGGCGTTCAACCACCGACGCATCACCGGTGACCAGGATCTCTTCGACCGGTTCGGCGGCTTTCGCGAGCGCGCCGGCCAGCAGAAGGCTAAGAGCGAGCAATCGCACGCAGCGCTCCAACGCTCGAATAGGTGGAGACCCCATACGGAACGAACACCGTCAAGGCCATTTTCAATCCTTGCCACATCGACACCGTCCCTCCGATCAGCGCGTCACCATAATTGATCGCAATCAACAGGGTCCCAACGACCAATGCCGTCCGCGAAGCCCTGCTCACAATATCGCCGCGTGTTGCCAGGCTGAGCCAGGATTGGTTGTCCACGCTTACCCTCCTAAACCGGCGGCGACCTTAGCCAATAGGGGTGGGGGAGGCAACCGATGGACGGCGACGCGTCGCCTGCGCTCTTTCTATTGCCCGTCGCCCTTCGGGTACGCGACCGTTCGCACGTTGCTCGCAACCACCGGTCACAAATCAAAATAACGCCAACCAGATCGCAGCCGCGACATGAAGCCTCGGTTATGCCACCCTCGCCGGAGCGGCCAACCAGGGTTCCCTGGACGTCGGATCATCGCAAGGCGACCTCAACATAACGGTAACCATCGAAGAACAGGTATTGATCAACAATCTGAATGATATTGCGTTGACCTATCTCGCGCCGACGTCGCCCCTGGTCGGCCTGGAACCGTTCTGTGTGTATAGCGGTACCGGTGATTACCGAATCACGATCGCGTCCACCAACGGTACCGGCACTTTCGACGCCATCAACGGCAGTGACGTAAACGCGCTGCAGTACACCGTGCGAGTCGACGATACCCCGGCTCTGACGACGCCCATCGCTGTGACAGAGAACGTCCATGTTCCCGTCTCGCATGGCGCGGTGACCGAGGTGAACTTCCTGACCGAGCTGCAATTCGGGGTCGCCGGACGGGTGACGCGAGAAGATGGCAGTTTCGTGGCTCGCTCGAAGCTCTGGATCCTCGATGAAGACGGCAATACCCGGGTATCCACCTACACCGACCAGTTCGGGTTGTATCGAGCCGACGGCCTTACGCCAGGACGCTACCGGGTAGAGGTCGTTGGCGACGACGCGGAAATCGTATCC
>SMWF01000038.1 GCA_004357385.1 Gammaproteobacteria bacterium
ACCCCCCGACCTGTCAATAATTCCGGCCGAACGACGCGACAGTGCGTTAGCCTTGAGCCACACGTACGGGGAGAGAGGCATGAAGCGACCGACTCGTTTCCACGTAGCGCCCGTCACGCTGATCGTCGTGCTTGCGGGGGCGCTGTGCAGCGTTGCGACAAACGCAGCTCAAATGGCGAGATCGGTCACCATCACGATCCTCTCGTCCAATCTCGCGAACGGCGATACGATCGGAGAGTGGGGCTTTTCGGCCCTCGCGGAGGTGGACGGCCGTTGCATTCTCTTCGACGCAGGGTACTACCCTGACACGGTTCTCAGGAACGCCCAGGCGCTTGGTGTGGATTTGTCCTGTGTGCAGGACGTTGTACTGAGTCATTTTCACGCGGATCACAACGGGGGCCTGTTGCCGATCCTTCAGGATACGCGCGCGAGAAACCCCGATGCCCTGCGCAGGATTCACGTGGCCGAAGGTTTCTTCTTGTCGCGCCGGTCAAGTGGGACTGGCGGGGCAGAGGGCAATCTCATGATCGCGATGAGAAAGAAACTCGAAGCCGCGGGTGTCGAGTTCATCGTGCACGCGGAACCGGCTGAGATTTCGCCGGCCGTCTGGGTCACTGGCCCGGTCGAAAGGATCCACCCGGAGAAGAATTACGGGCAGACGGTACAGGTGAAGCTTGACGGGCAGTGGGTGGTAGACCACGTGCCGGAGAGTCAGGGTCTCGCCATCGTGACGCCCGAAGGACCCATCGTGCTGTTGGGTTGTGGGCACTCCGGCGCGGTCAACCTGCTCGGACAGGTCCGACGGTCCATTCAGGACCACTCCATCCATGCACTGATGGGCGGCATGCATCTGTTTGCGGCGGACGATCAAACACTTGGCTGGACGTCGGATCGCCTGCGTGAAATCGGTGTGCAGCATTTGATGGCGGGTCACTGCACCGGTATCGAACCCCTGATACGTCTGCGAACCGGATTGAATCTCAGCCGCAGTACCGCCGTGGTGGGCGCAGTCGGGTCGCGCTTCGTTTACGGCGAGGGCATTCATCCGACTGCAATCGCACAGTAGGCATCCGACGAGACCACCAGCCCGGAGCGTTCAGAGGGGGTGTCGTAATGAGGCCGGCCACCTGCTCCGATACTTCGTTCGGCTTCTGGAGATGGTCGATCGCCTCCAGGACGGTATCGACCAGTGCGGGCGCGCGCGCGAGCGTGGGAGCATGCAGAATTTGGACATCCATCAAAGTTCAGGACACCCATGGGTGTCCCGAAAGATGATGGACGTCCAAATATTGTCGTATTGAGCGATGCGCAGACGCGGTGCGCGCAAGGTGGTGCCTGGTGGCGAGGATTAGATCGTCGTTGATTGGGCTCGTTTACGCCGTATGAATACCAGTCCTAACAGACCAGCGCCCAGCAGGCTCAATGTCGCCGGCTCCGGTACGGAGGATACGGTCGCGATCAGGAACTCCGGGGTGTTCCACCCGCGGTGGACATAGCTCGCACTGAACGTCAGCTCGAGCCAGAGCGGTGACGAAACAATCGGACCGAGATTCAAGGTCAGCAACTGTTGGGTGAGATGGTTCCCGACTACGTAGCTGCTTGCGATGTCTGTTATCAATCCGGTCAGGCTGATACCTACAGAATTCCACACCTGCAGGGTTTCCAGGAAGCCGACTGGATCGTTGACATCGATCAGATCGAGATCTTCAAATAAGATTTCGAGCGTATAGCCGGCGGGTGTCGAGATTGGATCAAACATCAGAAACATCGACATCAGGGTCCCACCAGATCCTGAGTCTGATGATGTCCCACAAGAGACGCCGTATACACAGTCGGAAGTGTCGGTCAGCGGAATGTAGTACTTCACCGCAAGCGCGCCGCCGAGTGCGGCCCGATTTTCCGTCTCGCCGACTGCGGTCATGCTGCTGACCCCATCCACAGTCACACCAATGACCGTGGCCTGAGCCAGCGTTGCCGCGAATAAACAGACAATAGCGGTAAGGCTATACAGCGTCTTGAGCAAAACCAATCTCCAAACGAACCCCATTATCTACGCAATCTGCGGGCCAACGATTATGTCCTTTTAAATCAAGGGGTTATTGTCGCGCGATAGATGGTGTGTAATAAAAGATGACACTTTGGATCGATAACCCGGAATTACCTGTAAATAATCCTGACACGAAAGCCACGGTTTGGGAGCGTTCGTGGCGGCTTCGCAACGCAAACGCTCGAACAAAGCCACGTCACGCTCTCCCCGGCGGGCACCCGCTTGGACCCGGAGGTGCAACGCTACGCCTGGCCGAGCGAGCTCGATCTCATGGCGCGATTGGCGGGACTCGAGTTGAAAGCTCGATGGGGCGGCTGGAGCCACGGATCCTATAATGCAACCAGAGAATTGCAGTATCGGTGTACGGCCGTGAGAACACCGACGCGCTGGCGCGCTAAAGCACCGCGATCGGATTACAAGGCGACCCCGTTCCCCCCTCCACGCGCAGCGGCGCCACGGTGAACTGAAACGCGTATTGCTCGTGTTCCGCGCAGGCGTTGCACAGGTCATCCAGGCGCAGATTGTCCAGCAGGTGCACCCCCATGGCGGCCAGCGTGCACTGGTGGATGGGCATGGCCCACCCCTCGATGGGCACGCTGGGGAACACGTCGGAGACCCCATCGCAGCCCAGCACCGCGATGTTGCGCTCATGCAACCAGGGGACGCACTCCGGATGCAGACCCGCCATGCCGTCACGGAACGGTACCCAGGGCCCATGCTCGGCCCGGCGCGCATCGCGCCCGGTGGCGACGATCAGGATGTCGCCTTCGCCCACCGTCACATCGTGGGCCCGTTCGGCCGCCTCCAGGTCGGCCACGCGGATCTGCGTGCCCGGTTCCAGCCAGGCCAGGTCTTTCGAGCGGGGGATGTCCAGCAGCACGCCGCGTGACACGATGCCATCCTTCGCGCACATGATGCTGCCGCGGCGCGCGCCGGTGCTCTTGACCTCGCTGGCCTCGAAGCCGTTGTACATCAGCCCGTCCACGAATACGTGACACAGCGCATCGATGTGAGTGGTGGCCATCCCGTGAAAGGCGACCCCGACGAAATCCATGGTGGCTTCAACTCCCAAGCCGGGCAGCACGCAGTCGTCACCGCCCCGGATCATCATGTGCAGCGCCGGGAATGGATTATCAACCGCCGGTTGCACGGCGAGTTCCAGGGCGCAGCTCACCGGAACGCCCGCGCGGATGGTGCGTGCGGCCTCGAGCCGCTTGGCCGAGGTGATCAGATTCAAGGCGCCCGCTTCGTCGTCCTCGCCCCAGCGGCCCCAGTTCTTTACCGACTCGAACACCGAGCGCATATGCTCGGGGGTCCATTGCGTGGCCATCGTTCCCTACCTCCCACTCGGCTTTGCTTCAAGTGGATGGTACCTCAACTTTCTTGGACAACCTCTCGCAGTAGGCGGGTCGTCGCTTCCTCCCCGTAGCTGATACCCTCGACAATCAGTCTCGCTCGTGCGGAGAGGCGCCGATAGCCCCAGAGTGATCGCCGTTTGGTCTCGTCCCACCCCTCGCGCTGAAAGTAGAGCGGCAAGTTGACATCGAAATAGGAAATGCTGTCCGCATCCTTGAGCAGTTCGGAGCTAGGATCTCCGCCCACCTCATGGACCTCCACCAGGCGGCAGGCCTCGTCCGTAATGTCCGGTGCCACGCCGCATGAGGTTAGAATCGGGCGCAACAGTTCCGCGCCGTGGCGGGCGTGGGTCGCCTTGAAGACGTCGTAGTCGTCGAAATCCGCTCGTCTCACCTTGGTCTCTTCATTTGCCCGGTCGATGTCATGGGCCAGCGCCGCCAACTGCAAGGCGTCACCCGCATCCGGTTGCAGGCGCAAAAGCCACTCCAGGGTGTTGTCGGCGTGACGTGGATCTTCGGGCACGTGCGAGCCGGCAATGATCAGCCGGATTTCCTGTTTCGCAGATTCGATGCTAGTCAACACTCGCCACCCTGACACGGCGCACGGTTTCAACGTTCATCACCACGGCGATCACCACCAACACCGGCAACACCAGATTGGCTGCTGCGCCGAGAAAGATCAGGAACACACGCACGTCACGCCCCATCCGCAAGCCGCCCTTGCTTCCGGCCCTCACCCGGTCGCGCATCAGATTATCGTATTTGTCTGCCGTGTAACTCAGCATGAACGAGCCAATGATAGCCATGAAACCAGCGAACAGGACCCAACCGTTCGCGTCGACTGCCAGCAAGTGCCAAGTCAAACCGAACAGCAGGAAGGCGTCGGCATAACGGTCAAGCACCGCATCGAACCAGCCGCCGAAGTCGCTGCTTTGATACTTGAGCCTCGCCACTTCGCCGTCACAACCATCGATGATCGACGCGAACTGGGCCAGGACACCGCCAAGGAGCAGCGCAACATACCCCCCAACCGCAAACAGTCCGGCGCCCAGCACGGAGCACAGAAACGAGAACCCGGAGATCTGATTCGGCGTTACGTTATATTTCACCAAGTGCCGTGAAATGCGCACGGAGATAGGGCGGTTCAAGTAACGCGCCACTGGCCCGTCGTTAGGCTTGTCACGCAGACGATTCAGCAGGGCCTGCTCCGCTTTTCGGAATGCCGCAGGATCGTCTACATCGATCCAGAAATCGTCCGTTGGGATCGCTTTGACATGCCCTTCGGCGGCCAGAACCCGTACCGCCCCGGACAGGGTGGTGTCGCCATCCTTTTCGTTGCTTTGCTCCAGCGCCTTGAAGATACCGGTGGAGCATAGGAAACAACCGGTATCGAACCCGGTGAAGTCGGCCAGTCCCTTACCGATATTGCGGATCTTTCCATTGCTCATTCCGTCTTCCACCTTGACGCGGGTGACGTCGTCCATATCGACGAGGGGATTGCGGGTGTTGCCATCCACCACCAGCGCGATTTCGCCGTCCTCCAGGGTCAGTGTTGTCAGTGGCCGAACGAGGTTCGGATCGAAAAGGTGGTCCGCCATGAGCAGTAAAAACGGTTCGTGTAAAACGCCTTGCGCCTTGAGTACTGAAAGTCCGTTGTCCTTGTCCCAATCGTCATTCATCAGCGGCACGATCCCAATCGCGAGACGTTCGGCCAGCCGTTCGAGAAAAAGGCGGACCCGCTCGCCCTGATAGCCGATGACGACGTAGAACTCCTCCGCACCGGCCTCCATGGCCGCGCGGATGACGCGTTCAATCAGGGGCATGCCCAGGATGGGGATGAGGGGCTTGCTATCGCCCCGGTGTTGCAGCCGGCTACCCTTACCGGCGGCGATGATCAGGCACTTCATGCCGGTCTCACTCGCCGTGGATAAACTGCTCCATCATCTGGAAGGCTTCATCATCGGTGAACTGCCTGGGCGGATGTTTGCAGAAAT
>SMWF01000006.1 GCA_004357385.1 Gammaproteobacteria bacterium
CGGGCGGCGGTAGGCAGAAATTCCTGCGCCGCGCGAGGCACGGTGCGGCGCGAATCGCCGCCTACCGGGCGTCCGGAAGTAGGGCAGCAAAATTGTCGGACAGGAAATAGCGGCGGGTCGCCGAATCGGCATCCGTGAGGGCGTCTTGAAACCGGCCCAGCGGGTCGTGGCCGCCTTCAGCGTGGGGTAGTCACCAGCGCTCGCCCGGTGGAGCGAGCGTTTGGCCCGATGGGGTATGCTGGGTGATGACTCGTGTTTTTTCGCCTCCGTGCCCGCCCGGGCGAGCTTCGACCCGATGATTCGATAGCGTGTCCGATAAATCGAGGCGCAGAGCACCTCCCCAGGTGCCCAGGGGCACCCGACTGGTGTACGGGTTCGGCTCCGTGGCCGAGGGCATCAAGAACACGGCGTTCAGCGTGTTCCTGTTGTTCTACTTTTCTCAGGTGCTCGGTCTGCCCGGAACGCTGGCGGGTGGGGCTATCTTCCTGGCGTTGTGCGTGGACGCGGTCACCGACCCGCTGATTGGTTCCATCTCCGACAACTTCGTCTCGAAGATCGGTCGGCGGCACCCGTTCATGTACGCGGCCGCGATCCCCATGCCGCTGTGCTTCTATTGGTTGTTCAACCCGCCCGCAGGGCTGGGGCACTGGGGGCTGTTCGCCTGGATGGCCGGTTTTGCGATCGGCGTGCGGTTCTCGATGACCCTGTTCAGCATTCCGACCGCGGCGCTGATCGCCGAGCTGACCAACGACTACGATGAGCGGACCACCCTGGTCAGCATTCGTTCGCTGTTCGGATGGATGGGCGGCCTGGGTATCTCGCAACTCGCGTACCTCGTGTTTTTCGTGCCCAGCGAGAACTTTGCCGATGGTCTGCTCGACCCATCGGCCTATGGCGGTTTCGCCGCGGCGTGTGCGGTGCTGATCTTTATCGCCATCATCGTCTGCAGCGTTGGCACCCACCACACCATTCCGCGTTTGAAAACTCAGCCCAACCCAACCCCGTTTTCCTGGGCACAATTCGTTTCAGACGTATCCCAGGTGCTTCACAATCACTCCTACGTGAATTTGATGATTGCGTCGTTCTTCATTTTTGTGGCTGCCGGGTTCAACGACGTGATGGGGTTATACGTCAACACCTACTTCTGGGAGTTCACCACCCAGCAGCTCGCCATGCTGGTCTGGGCACTTTTTCTCGCGCCCCTGTTGGCCGTCTCGTTGACGCCCGCGATCACACGGCGATTCGACAAGAAACGCACGATGATCACCCTGGCTGCCATCGCCATCGCGGTGGGACCCTTGCCGGTGATCGGCCGGCTGGTGGGTGTGATGCCAGAAAACGGGGCGCCGATGCTGTTGCCGCTCATCGTCGCGCACGCCACCGTGATCATTACCCTGGTGGTAGCAATCGGTATCGTCTATGCGTCGATGATCGCGGACACGGTGGATGAGAACGAACTGCTCAACGGCCGGCGTCAGGAAGGGGTGTTCATGGCCGCTATCACGTTCGTCATCAAGGCGACCTCGGGCGTGGGTGGCTTCATTGCCGGCATCGCCTTGGATGTGATCGCATTTCCAACCCAGGCAGCGCCCGGGGCGGTGCCGCCTGAGACGCTATTCGGCCTCGGGCTGGTGGTTGGCCCGGGGTCTACCCTGCTTATCGTGGTGTCGTTGTTCTTCATGGCCCGTTATCGATTGACGCGTGAGCGGCACACCGAGATCTTGGAAGAGTTGGAGACCCGGCGCCAGTTGGCGGCGGCCGATTAAGCCCAGGGTCGTCCGTTCGTCAGCATAGGAGAGTTCGATGCAGGACTTCGATCACAAGGTGGCGGTGATTACCGGCGGCGCGAGCGGCATCGGCTTCGCAACGGCTAACCAGCTCGGCGCACGGGGCGTAAATCTACTGCTCGCCGACATCGAGCCGGACGCGTTGCAGGAAGCGGCGGCCGCGTTACGCACCCGGCACGGGGTTCGCGTGGAAGAACAGGTCTGCAACGTCGCGCTCAAAGCCGACGTGGACGCATTGGCCGAGTTCGCCTTCGCTGAAATGGGCGGCGCCCACATCCTGTTCAACAACGCCGGCGTTGCGGTCGGCGGACCGGTCGCGGACATGAGTTACGACGACTGGCGCTGGATCATCGATGTGGATCTGTGGGGCGTGATCAACGGCGTGCATGCGTTTCTGCCGCGCATCCAGGCCCAGGGCCAGCCCGGACACATCCTGTTCACGGCATCGTTTGCCGGACTGGTACCGAACGTGGGCCTGGGCCCGTACTGCGTAGCGAAATACGGCGTGGTGGCGCTGGCTGAGGTGCTTGCGAAGGAACTGCGCGGTTCCGAAATCGGTGTTTCGGTACTCTGCCCCATGCGCGTTGGAACCAACATCGGGGATTCGCAGCGCAATCGCGATGCAACCTACCGCGGCGGCGAGGACAGCTCTGTTGTTGACGATCAGGACGAATCGAACGAAGACATGGCCGGACGCGTGCTCGACGTCGATGATGTCGCTGCGATGGTGATTGAAGCGATCGAGGCGAACGAACTCTATATCCTGCCGCATCCCGAAAGCCGGGAGTCGATCAAGCGTCGCTTTGCCCGGATAGATGGCACCTTCGAGCGCCAACGAGTTTTGTAGTTGCTGGTTCTACCACTACCGGACCCCTGTGGTCACCCGCTGAACAACGGGCTCAGCGCACCGCTATGGATTCCCGGTTCCAGGGCGTCAGGGTGCCCGCCTGAGGATCCTGGAACGACTCGGGCAATTCTTCGATCATGTTCCAGGTCGCCGCCAGACGGCCGAAGCCGACGAAAAATGCCACGGTCATCCCCAGTTCGACGAGCTGCGCCTCGCTGAAGTGCTCGCGCAATCCGTCGTAGGTGTCGTCGTCGATGCTCAGGTGGTTGGTCGCGAAGGCTTCCCCGTAGGCGAGCGCGGCCTTCTCCGCCGCGCTGAGATCGTCGGCCTCGAGTGGATTTTCCAGCGAGCACACCAGATCCTCGTTCAGCCCGGCGTCCAGGGCGTCCTGATAGCGAATCGCCATGCAGCTCTTGCATTGGTTGTGGAACGCAATGCGCAGCCGCACCAACTCGACCAGCCGATCCGGCAGTGTTCGATTGATCTTCAGCGCGCCACCGAATGCCGCCAGGCCCTTCGCCTGGCCGGGACAGTGCGCGAACATGCGCATCAAGCCTTGCTCCAGGGGCGTGGCGCTATCGGCGTGGGTCAGATCGCGCAGTTCCGGGTCCCACTGTTCCGGCTGCAGTATTTCGATTCGGCTCATCGTGTCGTCCTGTTGCTCTGGTCTCGCCGCTGTCACGATAACGTAACATAGCTATGGTCACATCACGTCTGCACAGGAGGTCGAGTCATATGAACAGGCTTACTGGCAAGGGAAACATCAGCCGATGACGGTCACCAGTTATGCATCGCGAATATTCGGACGCTCGCCGTTCAAGCCGCTGCAAGTCCACATCGGCATCTGTAACGCGTGCGCGGAACTCGTGGTGCCTGTCCTGCAAGCAAGCAACGCCGGTGACTGGTCCGAGGTCCAGAACCTGCGCGTGCGCATGGTGGAACTGGAACACGATGCCGACGAGATCAAGCGTGAAATTCGCACCCACTTGCCCAAGGGCTTCTTTTTGCCGGTGGCGCGGCGCGATTTGCTGGACCTGCTGACCCAGCAGGATCAGATGGCTAACAAAGGCAAAGGCATTGCGGGTCTGCTGCTCGGCCGAAAGCTCAGATTTCCCGAGCCGGTGCAGAAGGGACTCATCGAGTTTGCGCAGCATTGCGTTGCAGTCGACGAGCGTGCCAAGGAACTGATTGGCGAGCTGGACGAATTGCTCGATACGGGGTTCAGGGGCGCAGAAGTGAAGCGGGTGCGGGCAATGATTCACGAGCTCGATCTCGCGGAGCGTGGTTGTGATGCCAAGGAAGTCGAGGTTCGCGCGGAACTGTTCGCGCTGGAACACGACCTGCCGGCAATAGACGTTGTGTTTATGTATCGCGTCATCGAATGGATCGGGGATCTGGCCAACATTGGCCAGCGCATCGGTCATCGGTTGGAGATGTTGCTTGCCGGCTGAGCGAACACCTGGTCCTTACGATCAACTAAACGTAATCCACACGAAGAGGGTTGATCTGTGGACCTAACGTACATTCTGCTGGGTCTGGCTGGACTGTTTGGCCTGTACATGGCCTGGGGAATCGGGGCCAACGATGTCGCTAATGCGATGGCCACATCCGTTGGCGCGCGCGCAGTGACGGTGCCCCAGGCGATCATGATCGCGGCCGTTTTCGAGTTTCTCGGTGCGTTTCTCGCCGGCGGCGAAGTCACCTCGACCATTCGCAAAGGCATCATCGATGCCGGGATGCTGAGCGGTGATCCGAACGTTCTGGTGCTTGGCATGCTTGCGTCGCTGCTGGCGGCGGCGGTCTGGCTGACGATCGCGTCGCGCGCCGGCTGGCCGGTTTCAACCACCCATTCCATCGTCGGCGCGATCGTCGGATTCGCCACCATCACCATCGGGGTCGAATCCGTTCATTGGGACAAGGTCGGGGCCATCGCCGCGAGCTGGATCGTTTCACCGTTCTTGGCCGGGACCCTCGCCTTCGTGCTGGTGATGAGCGTGCAGCGGCTGATCTTTTCCCACGATGATCCGGAAAAGTATGCGCGGCGTTACGTTCCAATGTACGTGTTCATGACCGCAATGATGATTGGTCTGGTGACCTTCATGAAGGGCTTGAAGCACGTGGGCCTGGACATTTCCCTGGACACCGCCGTGCTGTACTCGGTGATCTTCGCGACGTTTATCATGGCGGCGTCCAAGTTTGCGCTCAGCCGACTGAGTTTCGATTCCGCGTCATCCAACGTCGACGGCTTTCACTTTGCCCGCGTCGAACGCATCTTCGCGGTGCTGATGGTTGTGACCGCCTGCTCCATGGCGTTCGCGCATGGCTCGAACGATGTGGCCAACGCCATCGGTCCGGTGGCGGCGGTGATTTCGATCGTGACCAGCGGTGAGGTGCTGCAGCAATCGGTGGTGCCCGTCTGGGTGTTGCTGCTGGGGAGTGTGGGAATCGTGGTCGGGCTGGCAACCTTCGGCTATCGGGTGATTGCCACGGTGGGCACCCAGATCACCGAACTTACGCCCAGTCGCGGTTTCGCCGCCGAGCTTGCGGCCGCATCGACGGTGGTAGTCGCCAGTGCCACGGGGCTCCCGATTTCCACGACCCACACGCTGGTGGGCGCGGTGCTGGGCGTTGGCCTGGCCCGGGGAATCGGCGCGCTCAACATGCGCGTCATCCGCGGCATCTTCCTGTCCTGGCTGGTGACCTTGCCCGTGGGCGCATTTCTGTCGGTGATCTTCTACTACATGCTGAGCGCCGCGCTGCTCTAGGGCGCTTGTCCTCAAGCGCCGGCGCTTGAGGACAAGCGCCCTACACGCCCTTCGGCGCTTGAGGACAAGCGCCCTACCGCCCTCCGGCGCTTGGGGACAAGCGCCCTCTTCAGCGTTGCAATTTGATGCCCGCCGCCTCCCGATCCCAGCAGTCTTGCGTGATGCCTTCGTTCTTCAACTTGAATTTCTCGACCCGCTCGCTCGGCGTCTTGGGCATCTCGGCGCGGATTGCGATGTAGCGGGGAATGGCGAAATACGCCATGCGCGGCTCGCACCACCGGACCAGTTCTTCTTCGGTGGCACTGTGGCCCTCCTTGAGCACCACGACGGCTTTGACTTCCTCCTCGCCGACATCCGAAGGGACGCCGACGACGGCGGATTCCAACACGGCCGGGTGCGAGCTGATCACCGATTCCACTTCAAACGAAGAGATGTTCTCGCCCCGGCGACGTATCGCTTGTTTCTTGCGATCGACGAAATAGAAGTAGCCCTCTTCATCCATCCGGCCCAGATCGCCGGTGTGAATCCAGTTGTTCTTGAACAGTTCCAGGGTGGCCTCGGGCTGGTTGTAGTAACCCGGGGAGCCGACGAACATCCGTTGCGAACGGGCGATGAATTCGCCCAGCGACCCGGGCGCCACCTCGTTGTCGTTGTCGTCGACGATCCTGACATCCCAGCCGGTGATGGCCTGTCCGCAGGAACCGGCGCGCGGCGCATCGAACGGGCTGGCGAGACAGCAATAGCACTCGGTCATGCCGTACACTTCCAGCAGCTTGGTGTTGAATCGCTCCTGGAAGGCATGCCACTCGTCGGCTGGCGCGGCCGCCCCGACCATCAGCCGTAAGGGGTTGTCCGCGTCGTCGTCGCGGGGCTCCTGTTTCAGCAGGATCGGAATGATGCCGCCAATGTAGTTGGCTTCAGTGCACTTCCAGCGCCGGCAATCGTCCCACAGCTGGCTGGCCGAGAATCGCTCGACGATCACTGCCTTGGCGTCGGCGAGAATGGCCGGCCCGATGGTGATTCCCTGGGCATTGCCGTGAAAGAACGGCAGTCCCGAGTAGAGGATGTCGTCCTCCGTATAGCGCGAGTACTTCACGGACTCGGCCCAGATCTCGTACCAGTAGTGATGGCTCAACATCACGCCCTTGGACACGCCGGTGGTACCCGAGGTGTAGAGGATCGACGCAAGGTCGCTGAAGTGCGTGGTCGCATCAGGCGTGGTGGCGGGTCGATCGCTCAGCTCGTGGTAGGACAGTGTCTCGAAGCCCGACCAGTCCGGAAACGCGGTACCGCTGTTTGATTTGTCGGTGAAGATGATGTTGCGGACCGTTTTCAGGTCTGAAGCGATTCCTTCGAGGCGGTCCAGGTACTCGACGTCGGCCAGCAGGGCGACACAGTCGGACTGGACGATTTGATAGGTGAGCCCGTCGCCCTTGAGCGCCACGTTGATGGGAACTTCCACGGCGCCGATCTTGTTCAGCCCGAACCAGCTGTACAGGAACTCCGGACAGTTCGGCAGCATGATGGCCACCTTGTCGCCGGGTTGGAGGCCGAGTGCCAGGTAGCCGTTGGCGGCTCTGTTGATGCCGTCGTTCAACTCGCCCAGGGTGATCGGATCGTCGCGAAACTGAAACACCACGTGATTCGGATTCTGCCGGGCTTTGTCCTCGATTATCTTGTGCAGTACCCGCTCATCCTGAGGGTAGTCGTGCATCTGCCACGACTCCCACTTGGCGGCTGCGCGGTCGAACTTGTCATCCCATTGGCCCATGGCCGTTTCCCCCTAGTTGACTTAGATCGCAGGGCGGTGACGCGTTACAGGTCCTTGACCATGTCGTAAGACTCGCCGAACCACACACCTTTCTGATAGGACTGGACCATCTTGCCGAAGTCCCAGGAAATGGTTTTGTCTGGTATCACCTTGATGATCGCGCGCAACGGCGTATGCACACCCTTGAAGGCGGCCTGGCGGATCTCCTCGTCCTTCAAGTCCCACCAGTACTTGTCGATGATCGCCCAGTGGACCTTCGTCCTGAGGTCTTCGTCCGTGCTGACCTCGGCGTTGCCGATCAGCAGGATGGCTTTCTGCCGATTGGCGTTGGATCCGTCGTTGTGAATGCTGACGGAGATCTTCGGGTTCGCTTCCAGATCGTGAACTTTCTTGCGGTACTTCTGGATGCTGCTCATGTACAGAAAGCCATCCATGATTACGTAGAACATCGGGGTCACGATCGGATAGCCCTTCTTGTTCACGTGCGCCATTTCGCAGTAGCAGTTGTGATTGAACAGGGTGTCGAACTCGTCGGGCTCCATGGGGTAGTCCGTGGCGACTTGTACCCGTTCGAGCTTCTCGGGGTCGAATACCGGGGTGGTTGCTTCGTTGTCCGCCATGTTCTGGGCTCCTCGCTGATCAATCGTAGCCGGGTACTTTACCCCGAGACAGGGGGTCAACTCACCCGATCTTCTTGAACGTAATCCGGACTGTTAGCATGGGGGACCAGCGCCCAGAACCGAGGTCGAGATGTCTGATATCGAAGTGGAACGCAAAGGAGAGGTCGAGTGGATTCGATTGAATCGGCCGGACCGGATGAATGCCTACGATGCGGCGATGGCAGAGGAGTTGATCGATGCAATCCAGAACGCGGCTGACAGCGGGGTCATTGTCATCACCGGAAGCGGCCGCGCATTCTGTGCCGGTGGCTATCTGGCAGACTTGAGCGATCCCGACCCCATTGCGTTGCGACGGATGTTCTACGGCTCGCTGCAGGTCTACGAAGCGATCCGTATCAGCCCAAGGCCCGTCATCGCTGCCGTGAACGGTGCGGCGGCCGGGGGCGGCAACGAGTTGGTGGTTGCGTGCGATCTGGCGATCGCCGCCCAAAGCGCCAAGCTCGGCCAGACCGGGGTGAAGATCGGTAGCGCACCGGTACTGGGCGGAACGAATTTCCTCGCCATGACGGTGGGTGAGAAGCGCGCCAAGGAAATTGCCTTCATGTGCCGACGGTACACGGCTGCGGAAGCGCTCGACCTGGGCTGGATCAACGCCGTGGTTCCCGATGACGAACTCGAGAGCGAGGTCACCGCCTGGGCGAACGAGTTGCTGAAGATGAGCCCCAAGTACCTGGAGATCGCGAAGATCAGCTCGAACGTCTGGTGGAATCAATGCCGGGACAGCTACCTCAGCGGTCTGGGCATGCTGGTTCAGGCCATCGGCTCGCACGACATGCTGGAAGGCGCGCAGGCGTTCATGGAAAAACGCACCCCCCAATTCGAGGGGCGCGAGGCGCGAACGTGAGCTTCGAACTGGACGACGAGTATCTGGAGATTCAGTCCGAGGCGCGTGAGCTGGCGGCGTCGGTCGAAACCATTGCTGCGGAGGCGGATGCCTCGAACGTCATTCATCCTGGCATTCTCGCCGCGCTGAGGTCCAGCAATCTCGGCGACCTCATGGTGACCGAGCAGTACGGCGGGCGGTTCCAGAAGATCGACCCGCTTGCGATCTGCGTCGTTCGAGAAGCGCTGATGGCAAGCTCGTCGCATCTCGATTCGCTGTTTGCGCTGCAGGGTATTGGTAGCTACGCGATTACGGTGGGCGGCACCGACGAGCAGCGCGCCCAGTGGTTGCCTCGGGTTCGAGCCGTGGAGGTACTTCCCGCGCTGGCGCTGACCGAGCCCGATGCCGGTTCGGATTTGAAGGCTGTTACCACGTCACTCGTGGCGACCGCGGACGGACTGGTGCTACGTGGGACGAAAGCCTTCATATCCAATGCGGGTAGCGCCGGTTTCTACGTGGTGTTTGCGAAGGAGGGCGCCGGATTTTCGACGGTGCTCGTTCCAGCGGATGCCCCCGGAATATCTGTGACACCCACACCGGAGTTGATTGCCCCGCACGTGCTGGGAGACGTGCGCTTCGATGACGTGCGGTTGCCGGAAGCCGCGCGCCTGGGGGAACCGGGCGCTGGCATGGAGCTGGTCCTCGCGACCCTGGGGATCTTCCGGGTGTCGGTCGCCGGGGCCGCGGTCGGGTTGGCCCAGGCCGCCCTGGAGGAGGCTGTCCGGCACACGCGAACCCGTATTCAGTTCGGGCGGCCCCTCGCCCGGCTGGGCCCTGTGGCGCAGATGCTCGCAGACTGCTGGACCGAGATCGAAATGGCGCGCCTGCTCGCCTACCGCGCCGCATCGCTGGCCCGCACCGATCCAGGGGCGACCCTGCAACATTCCTCCATGGCGAAGCTGGCGGCCAGCGAGATGGCGTCCCGGGTGGTGGATCGCTGCGTGCAGATGATGGGTCGCTTCGGATTGGTGCGAGACTCGAAGATTGAACGACTCTACCGACAGGCGCGCCCCATGCGGATCTATGAAGGTGCATCCGAAGTCTTGCGTCTGGGCATCGCCCGGCAACTGACGGAAGACGTGGCGTGATCTGTCTGAACGAGGCACGCACCGGTATTGAGGAAATAGATTAGATTTTCGTGGTAACTATATGAATATAGGTAATATTCCTTCCAAATGGGCGAGCCTGGATCCGACCCGACCGGCCGTGGTCGACGTGCCGAACGACCGGCGCATCAATTATGGCGAACTGGACGAGCGGGTGCGGCGCCTGGCCAATGGATTGACCGATGACCTGAAGCTGGCCCGCGAAGCCCGGGTGGCAATCCTGTCGACCAATTGCATCGAATTTCTCGAGATCTACTACGCCTGCGCGCGCGCAGGGTTCATTGCGCAACCGCTGAACTGGCGGCTGGGCGTGCCGGAACTGGTCCGCATTCTTGCGGATGGGGAACCGACCGTGGTGGTCAGCGGGACGGAGTTTCGCGAGCAACGCGATGCCCTGCGCGAGCAGTGCAAGGTTCCCCATTGGCTGGAATACGGGGCGGACAGTGACGGCAGTTACGAGGCGTTGCTTGCCCACGCGTCCGATGCGGAACCTGCGGCTTCGGCCGAGGTGGGCAACGACGATCCGGTGCTGATCCTCTACACCGGGGGCACCACCGGCGAATCCAAGGGCGCCTTGCACACCCACAAGAGCATCTACCAGGGCATGCTCAACCAGACGGTTGCGGAACGGATCATCGCCACCGACGTGTACATGCTGACCGGGCA
This sequence comes from Gammaproteobacteria bacterium, assembly GCA_004357385.1. GTDB lineage: Bacteria > Pseudomonadota > Gammaproteobacteria > Pseudomonadales > Azotimanducaceae > SMWF01. The sequence continues at coordinate 10,506 of SMWF01000006.1, forward strand.
GATGTTCCACATTCCAATCGCTCTGGCGATGAATTACATGGCGCACGGCTGTCCGCTGGTGCTGATCAACTTCGATGCGAAGCTGGCGCTCGAGGTGATCCAGCGGGAGCGGGTGTCGGCGTTTCTGGGCATTACCACGATGCTCAACTGGATGATGGCAGTGGACGACTTCGAGTCCTACGACCTCTCCAGCCTGCGCAATATCCAGTATGGCGGCGGACCGATGCCGGCCACCGTGGTGAAGGCGGCGCTGGAAGCATTTCCGTGCACGCTGATACAGGGCTATGGCCAGACCGAAGGGATGACCATGTGTTTTCTGTCCCAGGAGGACCATTTCGACGCGGTGAACGGCAACCATCCCGAACGCCTCAATTCGTGCGGGCGTGAAGGTTTCGTGACCTCGGTGCGGGTGGTTGATGAAACCGGAGAGCCCGTTCCCAAAGATGGCAACAGTACCGGTGAGATCGTGGTTCAGTCCGACGCCAACATGGTCGGCTACTGGCGCCGTCCCGAGCTGACGGCACAGACCATTCGAGACGGTTGGATGTGGACCGGCGACATTGCGACCTGGGATGAAGACGGCTACATCTTCATCGTCGATCGGTCCAAGGACATGATCATCTCCGGGGGCGAGAACATCTACTCCACGCAGGTCGAAGCGGCAATCCACAAACACGAAGCCGTGCTCGAAGCGGCGGTCATCGGGGTCCCCGACGAGGAATGGGGCGAAGCGGTCAAGGCGGTGGTGGTGTTGAAGCCCGGCATGACGGCGACCCAGCAGGAGATCATCGATTGCGCGCGGGAACACCTCGCCTCCTATCAGAAGCCGCGCAGCGTCGACTTTGTCGACAGCCTGCCGAAAGCGCCCACGGGCAAGATACTGAAACGGGAACTGCGTGATCCTTACTGGAAAAACCAGGATCGGAACGTATGAGCGGTCTCCTCTCGGAGGGGCTGCTCGCCAACATCGGCAGGCAGGCGCCGCCGCGGACGGAACTGGCCACCCGCCGGGACATTCGCAAATATTCGATTGCCACGGGCCAGCGGTTGCGCAAGTTCCTGGAGGGTGACGAAGCGCCGCCGATGTATCACGTCGCGCTGTTCTGGGACGTCGTGGAGTTGGATCAGTTGAGCCCCGACGGCGTCTCGATCGACGCGTTGCTGCCGAAGTTTCCGCTGGAACGCGCGATGGCCGGTGGCTTGAAAATCGACTACCACCAGCCGATTCTCGCTGAATCCTGGCTGACGGCACATCGCACGCTATCGGATATCTACGAAAAGGAGGGCCGCTCCGGGCCACTGATTTTCTATGAAGTGGTCATGGAAGTGGTCGGCGAAGACGGTCGTGCGGTGCTGACCGAAAAGACCACGAGGATCCTGCGGTGAGTCTGGTCGATGTTTCCGTCGGCCAGACGCTGCCCGAGCGAGAATACACGCCCGACAACATCCAGTTGTTTTTCTACAACGCGGTGTTGTGGAACGCGCATCGCATCCACTATGACTTGCCGTACGCGACGGACGTGGAGGGTTATCCGGGATTGGTCATTGCCGGACCGCTGTTGGGTGACTGGCTGACCCAGTGCGTGCTCGAGTGGCTGGACGCGGACGGCGCTCTCGTGCGCTTCGAATACTCCAACCGGCTCGCCTCTTACATTGGCGAAACGTTGACCGTGGGTGGCAGCGTAACGGCGGTGGACACGGCAACCGGCGAGGTGGAGCTCGACCTGGCCGTGCGTAACGAGGCGGAGGAGATCATCACGCCAGGTACTGCGCGCGTGCGGTTCGACACGGGCCGATGAGCACCTTGCGCGGAGCGGTCGCAATCGTGGGTGCCGCGGATACGGTGGTTGGCAAAGTACCGCAGATGGGCCCCACCGAACTCTGGATCGACGCCGCGCTGGGGGCACTCGCTGACGCCGGGATCGACAAGAATGAAATCGATGGGCTGGTGACCTGCGATTCGATGGCCGAACCCTACATGTATCACGCCGAAGCGATGGCCGAGTATCTGCAGATTTTCCCGGACTACTGCATGGGGATCGGTGCCGGGGGAGGCACCGCCTTCGCCATTCTGCATCATGCGGCGTCGGCGATCGCCACGGGAATGTGCAAAACGGTCCTGATCAGCATGGCGGATAGTCTGCGCACCGGCCTGACCCGGGCCCAGGCGCAGGTGATGCAGTCCTCAACGGGGCACAAACAGTTCGAGCAGCCCTATGGACTGCCGGTGCCAGCGTACTACGCGCTGATCGCCCGGGCTCACATGGATGCATACGGAACCACAGCGGAACAGATGGCCGCGGTTGCGGTGTCGTGCCGGGCCCATGCGACGCTGAATCCCGCCGCCCAGATGCGCGATCCGATCACGGTCGCGGATGTGCTCGAATCGCGGCCGATTGCGGACCCGTTGAATCTGCTGGATTGCTCGCTGGTGTCCGATGGCGGCGCCGCGATCGTCCTGACCGCGGCCGAACGGGCCGACGATTTCCCCCACCCGCCCGTGTATTTGCTGGGCGCGGGCGAGGGCCACGGGCACGAACACATCAGTCAGGCTCGCAGCCTGACCACATCGGCGGCCGTTGAATCGGGGCGGGCAGCGTTCGCCATGGCAGGTCTGGGCCCGGCGGACATCGATGTCGCGGGACTCTACGACTGCTTCACGCCGGTGGTGCTGATCGAGCTGGAGGATCTGGGGTTTTGCGCAAAAGGTGAGGGCGGCGCCTTTGTCGAGGGCGGCAACATCACGCTTGGAGGGGCGTTGCCCGTCAACACCCATGGGGGTCTGTTGTCCCATTGCCATCCCGGCAACCCGGGTTCGATGTTCCACCTCACGGAAGTGGTCAGCCAGTTGCGCGGCGCGGCGGGCGCCCGTCAGGTGCCCGATGCCCGGTTCGGTCTGGTGCATGCGCAGGGCGGCATCATGTCCAGCCATTGCACGCTGGTGTTGGGAACGGAGCGTTGACGATGCTGAAGAATCTGCCCGTGCCGACCCCACTGACGGCACCCTACTGGGAAGGCTGTCGGGCCGGGGAGCTGCGCATTCAGTATTGCCAGGTGTGCGAGCGTCATCAATTCTATCCACGCAGTGTCTGCGCGGAATGCCTGGGCAGCGTCGACTGGGTCGCGGCGTCCGGTAAGGGCGAGGTGGTTTCGTACACCGTGGTCAGGTTGGCGGTGTCCGAGGCGTATGCGGAGGAGGTGCCCTACGTGGTCGCGTTGATCCGGCTCGCCGAAGGACCGCAGTTGATGAGTCAGGTGGACTGCGAAATCGAGCAAATTGCCACCGGGCGAAGCGTCGAGGTGTATTTCGATGTCTGGAGTGACGAGGTGACGATCCCCAAATTCCGACTGGTGTCCTAGTGTCCTAGAGCCCACCGGTCACGTAGAGACACTGTCCTGTTATCCAGCTTGCCGCGGGCGAGGCCATGAACACCACGGCTGCGCCAATGTCGACATCGCGGCCCAGACGGCCCAGGGGGATGCCAAGCTGCTTCGCCAGCTGCGGGTTCTCTGCCGGGTCGAGATGCGTGGATTCGATAAAATTTTCGGTTGGGATCGGTCCGGGTGCGACAGCGTTGACCCGGATGCCGGGTGCCAGTTCGACCGCCAGGGTGCTGGTCAGACTGTTCACTGCCGCTTTGGAGGCCCCGTAGGGCCCGTTCTTCAGTTGCGGACCCATCGCGGCGCGAGAAGAAATGTTGATGATGACGCCGCCGTTCTCGCTCATGTGCTCCGTCGCGATGACGGCTCCCTGCCAGACCGAGGTCAGGTTCAGCGCGATCTGGGCGTCGAATCGGTCAGCGGGCGTGCGTGTGAGATAACGCGGCGTAGCATCCGGCAGCCCCCCGGCATTGCTTACCCAGATCGTCAGTGCGCCCAGCTCGGCAACGCATCGTTCGGCCAACCGGCTCAGCTGATCCGCCTCGGTTACGTCCGTGGGCACCGCAATCGCCCTGCGCCCCAGCGCCTCGACCTCCGCGGCCACCGCGGCGATTTCTGCTTCATTGCGCGCAGCTACCGCGACGTCGGCGCCGGCCTGGGCAAGGCTCAGCACGATGCCGCGCCCGATACCCTTGCCGCCGCCGGTCACGACGGCGACCTGGCCGTCCAGTTTGAATTGGTCGAGGACCTCCATATAGTGACGAGGTTAACCGATACACAATGAAGAGGGGGTGCGATGATTCGTTTGGTTTTTCTGCTGCGCCGCAAGCAGGGGATGTCGCTGGAAGAATTTCAGAACTACTGGCGTCACGAGCACGCTCCGCTGGTGGCAAGCCACGCACGACACATGAATGTCCTGCGTTACGTGCAGGTGCATGCGCTGGACGATCCGATGAACGATGCCATGGCTGCGGCCCGAGGTGGCATGGAACCGCGCTACGATGGAGTCGCCGAGCTGTGGTGGGACAGCGAAGAATCGTTGGGCGAGGCGATGGCCACGGCGGACGGAGAGCGCGCCATGGCGGAACTGCTCGAAGATGAGCAGCGATTCATCGATCTGCCCAACTCGCCGCTGTACTTCAACTATGAGTATCCCCAGGTCAATCCGACCCCGGAAAACATTGTCGCAACGCCACTCAGCACTGTGGTGAAGCTGTACTTTCCGCTGCGACAACCCGAAGGCCGCGACCTGAACGATGCCCAGCTCTACTGGCGCACCTCACATGGCCCGTTGATTCGCTCCCAGGCGCAAGCGCTCAGCATGCTTCGCTACATGCAGGTGCATCGTTTCGAGACGCCGCTGGAAGCGGCGATTCGGGAACCCCGCGGTACCATTGTCGAGCCCTACATGGGCCACGCGGAGGTCTGGTTCGACCGCGGCCTGCGGCGCCAGGGACCCGAAGCGGCGGCCGCCGGTCAGCGGGCGATTGACGATGAAGCGAAGTTCATCGATTTCGCTCGATCCGCCATGTGGATCGGTAAGGAGCATCCGATCATCTAGCGCGCGGACCAAACGTGATGGAGATCACCATTCGAACTGCGTGAGTCGGCGACCTTCGGCCGCATGACCGCTTCGATGGGTGTGGTGAGAACTGAATAACTGATTATTCGGGACGGGCAACGCAAAATTCCCTATGAAAGACCGTGTCCAGGTGTGACGCGGGTAGCGCACGCGGCTGCTGCGAGTATGCCGCGACTTAGGGATTTCAGAGATGTCGCGCTTACAGGTCCTGCTTACCGGCGCCGGAGCGCTGCTGCTGCTCATCGTAGCCTGCGCGGCGTTTTCCGTGCCGCGCATCGAGGCGGAGCTGGGTGGTCAGGTCAACGACGCAAAGGACCAGGCCGACTTTTTCTGGGTCAAGGTCGTGGCCGAAGGTCAACACATCACGCTGACCGGTACCGCGCCGGACTATGTTGCGCGGCAACGCGTGGCGGCCTTCGCGTTGCGGACCCCGGGCGTGACTCGCGTCGACAACCACATTCGCCTGGTAGGTGAATCTGGCACCTGTCAGCAGGAGTTCGACAACTTTCTGGCTTCACAACAGATCGAGTTCGCCACCGGCAGCGCGGTGATTGAACCCTCCAGCTACAGCCTGCTGGCGATGCTGGCTGCCATCGCGCGCAACTGTGAAGCGAACATCCAGGTTATTGGTCACACCGATGGTGAGGGTGATCGCCGCCGGAACATTGCCTTGAGCCGCAAACGTGCCGCGTCAGTGAAGCTCTATCTGGTTCGTAGCGGGGTTCCCGATGATCGGGTCGAAGCCCTCGGATATGGGGAATCACGGCCGATTGCTGACAATGCCACCGCGGAAGGCCGCGAACAGAACCGTCGCATCGAGATTCGAGTTGCAGGAATTAGGTCGTGATATATCTGGTGTTGAACATTGCGTTGTTCCTGATCGTTGCAGCCGGCATCGGCTTCGGCGTGGGTTGGGTGCTACGTCAGCAAACCGGCGCGAGTCGGGAGTCGGAACTGCACCGCGGTACGATGGAAGTCAAGAGTCGGATTCCGCAACTCGAAACTACGATTCGTCACCGCGACCGGGAGGTCACCCGGTTGAGTCTCGAGTTACAAGACAGTCAGGCTCGGATTCCTGAGCTCGAAGAAACCATCCGTGATAGTGAGGCAGCTGTGTCGGAGGGGGAACGCAACCTGCGGCAGTTGACCAACGAGATCACCTCGCTGCGGGGCTCCGCGGTCGCCAACGGTTCCGCAGGAGGCGAAAATTTCGCGGTGCTCGAGGATGCGGATCTGCAGGGATTCGATGACCCGCAGCGCGGCACCGTTGACGAATCTGCGCTGCAGCGACAGATCGAGGAACTGCTTGGACGTATCGCGGAACGCGAGCAACGCATCGCGCTGCTCGAGGCGAAAGGCACCCAGGACACGGATACGACGATTGGCGCAACCGCGGAGCTGGAGCTACGCATCGAAGCGCTACAGACTGAGAACGCCGAACTGGTCGGGCGCTTGCCGGAAGCCGGCATAGTGGACGATCGGCAACGGACAATCGACGAGCTGCAGCAGCAGTTGGACCAGACGGGTGCCCGGCTTGCCGAACGCGATTCGGAAGTGGACGCGCTCACAGCGCGGGTGGACACCTTGACCCGTGCGTCCGCTGACGCAGCGAATGAACAGGGCCTGGCTCAGGTTGCGGAACGCGACCTTCAGATCGCCACGTTGAGCGCCCGGGTGTCCGACATGGATGCGGAGGCCGAGGAACGCCTGCGTGAGTTCGCTCGACTCGAACGGGAACATCGCAGCGCGGCGGAGCAGATTCCGAAGCTGGAAGATGCCTGCCGCGAGCATGTCGAGGCGCGCAAAACGCTGCAACGCCAACTGGACGAGCGACGCGAAGACATGGGTGCTCAACAGGCTCAACTTGGAATTCGCACAGCCGACAACGAACGCTTACAGCGCGAACTTGCGGTGCTTCAGGATCAATTGGACGCGTTGCACGGCGAGGTGCGCGGTGGCGAACAGCGGATAGAAGCCCTCGCTGAGGACGCTGTCGAACGTGATGAACTGACCGGAAAGGTGAACGACCTGGAGCAAAAGCTGATTGCACAGGCGTCTCATTATCGAGGCCAGGCCGAAGGCATGGAGGCGGGTCAGGATGAATTGGATGCTACCCGGGAACGACTGACCGAACTTGAAGATCAACTGGGCGAACGTGACTCCGCCGTGGCGGAGTTGAATTCGACAGCGGTGGACCATGAGGAGTTGCTGCGCCAGCTTGCCGAGCAGTCGAGTGAGGTGGAATCCTTGGCCTCGCAGTTGCATGAGGCGTCCTCGCACGCACGTGCCAGCGAAACGGGTCTAGAACAACGCGTCACTGAACTGACCGACGTCAGAGTGGCGCTCGAGTCGGTCGAAGGCCGGCTTCCGGAACTCGAGCGGGCCCTGGAGTCCATCGCCGAGGAGCGTGATCAGCTAACCGAGCAGGTTCACGACCTCGAAACTGGCGCCCATGCGACCGCCGATGCGACATCGAAAATCGGTGCGGAACTTGCCGAACTGCAGCAACTGGCAGGTGAACGCGCTGCGCAAATAGACGTGCTGCAGACCGAAGCTACCAATCAGAACAAACGCCTCGAAGAAATGACCGGTGAGTTGGCGGCCAGAAATGAACTCGTGGCCGATCTCCAACGACAGCGCGAGCCAGCGTCGCTCGACGACGGCCGACCCGCTTCATCGGACGACGGTCCGTCGCCCGAGGGCGACCCTCAGGGCGACGCTCCGGGGCACCGGGGTGGTGCGCCGGACCCGCAGGCCGTGCTGCGGGAGTTGGATCAGCGCAAGCGCCAGGTCACGCGGCTGGAGCGGGAGCAGGGACTTCAGCAGCAGACGATGCAGGTGCTGAGTCAGCAGTTGGAAGATGCGCGCCAGACCCACACCCGCTTGTCAGAAACAATTTCCGACCGGGACACACGCATTTCCGAGCTGGAGTCTGACAGCGGCGCGAAAGGCGCAGCCGATGCGGCGCCACCGAGTCTCCTGCTCGGATGTCGACCGGATGACTGCGATAATCTGCAACGAATTCGTGGGATTGGTGCTGCGCTGGAGAAGGCCCTCAACGAACTGGGTATCTATCGGTTGCGCCAGATTGCCGCGCTGAATGATGCCGATATCAAGTGGGTGGACCACAACCTCAGGGGTTTCAAAGGCCGAATCGTACGGGATGCCTGGGTCCGGCAGGCGGACGAACTGAGCTTTGGCGGCTGAAGCGCCCCCTTTCAGTTCTGGAAACTCGGCCGCTCTGCGAGCCGGGCCCGGTAGCTGACCAGGTTCACCAGATCGAAAGGCAGGTCGAGCTTCACCGCCTGGGTGAAATCCAGGCCGGCACCGAACGTGATGTCCGCAATGCTGAACTCGTCGCCCGCGAGATACATCGCGCTCGCCAGGTGCGCATCGAAGATCGGCAGTGCGTTCTGGGCAACCTCGAGCGACGTCTGCCCCCAGTCCTTGTTGATCGTCTCACGATCCTTGAAGAAGCCGGTCAGGTTCCGGAATGCAGTGGCGGCGTTCAGCAGAAAGTTCAGTTCCGCGCGCCGGCCCCACATTTCGATGATCGCCTGTTGTTCCGCGCCTCGCCCGAACAGACAGGGTTCGGGATGCAGGCTCTCGAAGTAGCGGCAGATGGCGACCGACTCGGAAATGAACGAGCCGTCCTCCATCTCGAGCACCGGGATGCGCCCCATGGGGTTCATGCGTCGAAATTCAGGCGTGATGTTCTCACCGCCGCGCAGATCGACTTGAACACTGGGGAGATCGACATGTTTCTCGGCAAGGAAGATCTCGACGCGGCGGCCGTTGGGTGTCCCTTTCGCTGTGTACAGTTTCATTTTGGAATCCCGTTAGCGTAGCTGGCGGAAGCAGGTCCGGACTTCATTGACGAAGCTCTCTGGCTGCTCGAAGGCGGCGAAGTGCCCGCCCTTGTCCAACTCGTTGTAGTGGATGATGTTGGTGTAGCGTTTCTCCGCCCAGCGGCGTGATGTGCGGAAGATTTCCTTCGGATACACGCTGATGCCGGTCGGCACGGCGACTTCGTCGAGATTTCCGGAATTGAAACTCTCCCAGTACAGACGTGCCGAGGATGCCGCCGTTTCCGGCAGCCAGTACATCATTACGTTGTCGAGCATTTCGTCCTTGGTGAGCACGTTCTCCGGATGGCCATCGCAGTCGGTCCAGGCATACATCTTCTCGATGATCCAGGCGGCCTGGCCGGTCGCGGAGTCGGCCAGTGCATATCCGACCGTCTGTGGTCGGGTGCTTTGCTCTTTGGAATAACCCGAGTCCCAATCTTGGTAAAACTGCATACCCTCCAAGGCGCTCTGCTCTTTCTCGGTGAGGTCGCTCATGGTTTCCGGGTCTGGCGTGACGATAGCCATGTTGAGGTGAATGGCTGCGCAATGTTCCGGATCCTGAAGTCCCACGTGGGTGGTCACCATCGAGCCCCAGTCGCCGCCCTGGGCCACGTAGCGGTCGTAGCCAAGGATCGCCATGAGTCGAGTCCAGGCTGCGCCGATCTTTTCGACCCCCCAACCGGGTTCGGTGGGTTTGTCGGAGAAGCCGAATCCCGGCAGCGAGGGGCAGACCAGATGAAATGCGTCGGCCGGATCGCCGCCGTGCGCTTTTGGATCGGTCAGTGGCCCGATGACCTTCTGAAACTCGACGATTGAGCCTGGCCAGCCGTGAGTCATGATCAGCGGCAGCGCACCGGGCTCCGGCGATTGGACGTGCACGAAATGGATACCGAGCCCATCGACGTCGGTTCGAAACTGCGCAAACGCGTTGAGGAGCGCCTCGCGGGCTGGCCAGTCGTATTCGTTCGCCCAGTATCGACAGATCTCCTGGGTGTAGGCGAGGGGAATACCCTGGGTCCAGTCGTCCGGCGTCTCCTTATCCGGCCAGCGCGCGTTGTTCAGGCGCCGCTTCAGGTCGTCCAGTTGTTCCGTGGTTGCGGAGATGCTGAAGGGTTCGATTGCCGCCATGGGTATTCCTTGTTCGAGGTGCGTGTTGGTTACAGGGTGCGGACCCGGTCGCGCTGGCTGGACAGATCGTCCGCGCCGCGGGCGCCCCAGATCGCGCCGGGCATCGTGCCTTCGCCGGTTGCGGGTTCGAGCCGGACCCAGTCCACCAGTTCGCTGCGGAAAGCAAACTTCCAGGTCCCTTCGCGACGCTCGTAGCGGTCGACGTAGCGTCCCGCCACGAATAGATCCGTTTCGACATCGTCGATCAGAAAGCGGTGGAATGCCTGGTAGTACACCTCGCCGAACGCGGTGTCGCCTTCCAGCTCAATGAGGGTCTGACCGATCATGTGTTGATTGGAAATGTGGTCTTTGAGGGCATTCTGGGCGTAGTCGACGAAATCCGGACCGCTGCCCTTGAAGAAGCCGTAATCCGTGGTCGAATCGGGGTGGAACACCGACAACATCAGATCACGGTCGAGCCGGTCCAGGGCGCGCATGTAGTTGTAGCTGAGTTCAGCGATTTCCTGCTTATCCAGCAGTTCATTGAGCCGCTCCTCGTTCGTGGGTGCTTGGCTCATCGCTGGGGTTCGCGTAAGGGTCCCCGTAAGGGTCCCTTCTCGAGATAGGCATCCACGGTCTGATGCAGCTTGCGGGTCCGGACCTCCTGATAGTTGCCGAGCTGCTGCGCGCCCACGCCCGACGCTTTCGCGCCATCGCGTTGCCTGCGCAGGTTCCCCGTGTCCTGGTCATAGACCGGTGCCAGGCCTGGGCTGAACCCTGGCGCCGTGGTGTAGGAGTCGTCGATGCCAAGCTTGTAGACGGGCGCCGGCGCCGGTCGGGGCTCGCCTGGCTTCACCGGTGTCAGGAACAGGATTTCGTGGATGCAGGTGTCGGGATCGCTGCCGTTGGGACGGAAGCGGTAGATCATGGGCAGCGAAATACCGGGGAATAGGCACATGTTGGGGAACAGGTGGTATTCGATGGAATCGAGCATCTCGCTGGTGCTCACGTCGGACAGATCCACGCCGAACTCGGCTCCCAGAGTCGTGCGCAGATTTTCGGCCCAGATGCCGCGCGCCGTCTGGCCTTGGGGCACGCCGATCTCGGGGTCCACCAGGTCCCAGCCGCCGAGCAGCCGCAAGAGCTCGTTCTCGTCGGGCGGATCCTGCAGGTGTGGGCTCGGGTAGCCGATGGTGTGGACGAAGCGCGTCACGTGGTCGCCAAACACGTCGTACTGCGCGTTGGCGTCGCCCGCGGTCTGCAATCCTTGGGGATGGGTCGCCAGCACGTGGAACGCTTCCAGGAAGGCCTCTTCGGCCATCTTCCAGTTGGCGGGCAACGTCTTCTCGATGTGGATCGACACGTAGCGGTCTTCCAGCGGCCAACTCTTGAAGTGTTCGGGCAGCACGCCGAGGTACTCTTCGAGCGGGACCGCCTCGGGATCCATGTTGATGAACACGAAGCCGCCCCAGGTATCGACGTTGATCTCCGGCAGGCTGAAGTTGTCTTCCGTAAGATGAGGAAAGTCCCAGCGGCAGGTGATTTCCCGCAACGACCCGTCGAGTTCCCAGCTCATGCCGTGGAACGGACAACGTATGAACTGCTTGCCGGTGCCTTTGCTGCCTGGCTCGCAGAACTGCATGCCACGGTGCGGGCAGGAATTGTAGAACGCTTTGATGGTGAGCTCATCGGCGCGCATGACGACGAACGAGTAGTGACCGATGTCGTAGACGATGTAGTCACCCACGTTGGGTATGTGCTCTTCCCGACAGGCCCATTGCCAGGTTCGCGTCCAGAGCCGCTCCATCTCGAGATCGAAGAACGCTTTTGAATGATAGCGTTCGAACGGGATGGGCTCGTCACCCAGGAACTGATAGGACTCCGCGGTGAGCGCCTCGGGTGCCCCGTCCGCATCCGCGAGGATGATGTCGCGGGTGCTCGGACCTGGACAACGGGCCTCGCCGGGCGCCAGCGATGGATCGCTGGGGGCCGTCAGATCGTATGCCACAGTATCTCCCAAGTTGTTCTTAGTGGTCGGCTGAACCGTCCAAGTTAGCGAATTCGATACACCGAGTCGAGCACCCGCGTGCTTAGCAGATTACGTCCCGCCGGCGCAGGATGGCATCGGAGTAGGCACTGGCGCGCCACCCCGGTATGGGGCGGCGGGCCGGCTCCCGGTCTTCCAGATCGATTGCGTGGCCGCCGACGTAGACTGCTTTGATTCTCGATCGCTCGCCGAGAATTTTCACATCGGCGGCCGGGTCGCCATCGAACAGCAGCAGGTCGGCGAATTGGCCCTCGGCGAGTTCACCTACCTGACCTTCAAGCCCTAACGCCCGCGCTCCTTCACGTGTCGCGCAGCTGATCGCCTGCAGCGGGGTAAGCCCGAGTGCCTCGACGAACACCTGCAGTTCCCGATAGTGCCAGTCGCCATAGGGGGTCAGCGAAAAGCCGCTCTCGCTCCCGCACAGCAGGGGAACTCCCGCATCGTAGGCGCGGCGCAGAGTTTGAGCGCTATCCTCGATTTCGCGGCGGAAAACCTCGCGCAGGTCTTCGTTTGCGCCGACCCGGTCGCCGTAGTCGGCGAGATTCGCCTGAAACGTGAACGTGGGCACCAGCGGAACCTTTGCCTCGATGACCTCCTCGAGTGCTGGTTCATCCATGAAGGTCGCGTGCAGGATCATGTCCATGCCTGCCCGCACCGAGTTGCGTATGCTGGTGGCATTACGACAGTGCCCCACGACCGACACTCCAAGTTCGTGCGCGGCGTCGCAGACGCAGCGTAGCTCATCCAGCGACCAGGCTTGAATCTCGCCCGCGTCCCGTTGTTGCGGGACCAGTCCGGTAACGTGGACCTTGATCCAGTCGACCCCTGTTTTGACCTGGCGGCGTACCTCGGCCACGATCTCCGCCTGGTTGCTCACGATTTTTGCGTAGCCGCGCGTACCGGTGTCGGGGATCAATTGGCCGGCGGTGCCGCCGACCGATGTCAGCAGAGCATAGCCGCCGGTCGCCATACGCGGACCCTCGATGACGCCGCTGTTGATCGCGTCACGCAGGTCGACGCCGAGATCGTAGATGCAGTCGGCGTCCAGAAAGCCGGTAACGCCGGCCCGCAGCAGGCGTTGGACGTTGCGCGCCGCGATTATCGCTGCGAGTCCGGCGCGACGATGGAAGAACAGTTCGTCATTGGAGCAGGGTTCGTCGAACGTGATGTGGCAGTGCGCGTCGATGAGGCCTGGCATGAGCGTCAGGCCGCTGGCATCGATGACCTGCACGCCGGGTTCCTCGCCAATCGAGCCGACGGCGGCAATGCGCGCATCGCGTACCAGCAGGTCACCGTCGAAGGGCGCTTGACCGGTCCCGTCGATGATCGACGCATTGCGGATGAGCAGATCGTTCATTCGGACTTCCTCCCCGGCCCGATGATACGGATTCGACCGTGTCGTTCCAGACCAACCCTGGCAGAATACCAGCACCGCAGATCATCGAGGGTGCCAGATGCTCAAAGTGGGTGACACGGCGCCGGACTTCGCGCTCGAAGAATTCGATGGGCCGGAGACGACGCTTTCCGAATTGCTCGATGGGAAATCGCTGGTGGTGTACTTCTACCCGGCGGACTTCAGCCCCGTGTGCACGCGCGAGGCCTGCGCATTGCGAGATCGACACGATGCCCTGCGCGAGGTAGGGGTTCGAGTGCTGGGCGTCAGCCCCCAGGGTCGCGAAAGCCACCGACGCTTCCGCGAGAGTTACCAGCTGCCGTTTGCGCTGCTGTCGGACCCATCGCGCAAAGTGATCGATGCGTTTGGTGTCAACGGTCCGCTGGGTTTCGGGGTACGCCGTGCGACGTTCCTGATCGGACCGGACCGGGTCATCCGCACACGGGCGGTTGCGGAGATATTCCTCGGCAGCCATATGGATCTGATCCAGGCCGCAATCGATGGTTCTTCCTAGCCCTGCCTAAGCACGCAGCCAGTTGTCGAGGACACTTCGGGAACGCTCGACGCCTGTCGCGAGGTACTCGAGTAGATACTGGTCGGTCAACGACGTGCGGATGCGTCGTTCCGCGTCGCTGGTTGCGACGATCAACAATTCATCGTCGGCTTCCAGGGCCATGCTTGCCGCGGGCATCATGTGCCGCTGTTGGCCCCGGCGCAGCACCAGGACAACGCAGCCCAGGCGTTGGTCCCGATTGCGCGGGTCGCGCAGCAGCGCGTCGAGGGTCAGCACGGAACCACCGTCGATGAGTGCGATCACTGCAGGCGCAGACCGTGCGTCCGTGTTCAACGTGAACAGCACCGGCCGACTCGTGCCGAGGTTCGCGCGAAGGCTGGGATAAACCTCCGCACGTAGCAACTCCGGGTTGTCTTCGAGATGCTCGAGGAACGCCTGGATCAACGGTGAGATCAGCCGCAGCAGAATCCTGCGGGCTGTGACCAGGCTTGGCTGCATGATCAGATCGGCCGACGCCGCGTTGAACGCGAGTTCATTTTCGTGATGATTCTGGCGCACCACGAGATGTGCGCTGGGGTTGATCGATCGCGCGGTCAGCAGAATCGCGAGGTTCGTCGAATCGCTGTCGGTCGCAGTCACCAACCCGGCGGCGTGGTGCATGCCCGCCTCCAGCAGATTGGCTTTGGTCGCCATGCCTACGACGGCCTGCTCAACTTCCGAAGGTTCCACGTTTGGATCGATCACTACGGTGGGCACCTGTTGATCCTGCAGAGCGCCTTGCAACCGGCGGCCCATGCGTCCGTACCCGCAGAGAATCCAGGTGCCGGGATGGTAGCTGACGGTGCGCTCCAGCGTCGCGTCCTTCGCGCCGAGCAACCACTGATTGAGGGTGTGCAAAGTCGGTGCGCGCAAGGCGAGGACGAGTTCCCGCGCGAATGTCTCGAAGGGATCGACAATGACCACCGAGCCGAGGGAATTCAGTTGCTCCTCGTGTATTCGCTCGGTCGATCTGCAGATCACCTCGGCGCGTGAATTCATCAATCGGGTCATGACCGCGATCTTGAAGTTGATGTCGTCATCGCCAGTGAGCAGGACCACGGCTCGGCACTCAGGGCGTTCCAACCCGGCATCGCGCAGGTTCTTCGGCACGCCTGCATCGCCACAGAGTCCCGGAATCTTGAGGTCGTAATCGCGCAGCGCGAGGGCTTTGATCCGCTCGACGTTGTTGTCAATCACCACGCCGTGGATACGGCGGTCGCTCAGACCCCGGGTCAGGAGGCTGCCGGTGTCCCCAAAACCGCAGATGATTACGAACGGTTCCGTGATCCGCGCCGTGGCAACGGCGAATCGGCGTTGCGCGACCGCCTGGGCGAAATGGGGGTTCTGCACCAGGCGGATGATCGAGCCAATCCCGTAGATCCATGCAACCACGCTGAGGTACAGGCAGATCGACGCCCAGATCCGTTGTGCTTCGGAGAATGCATAGGGCAACTCTCCGAAACCCGTGGTCGTCGCGGTGTACGTCATGAAATAGAAGGCGTGGAAAAAACCCATGTGGACGGAGTTGCCGTCCGGGTCCACTCCCGGTATGAGCACCATCCCACCGATGCCCAACGCATGGA
This sequence comes from Gammaproteobacteria bacterium, assembly GCA_004357385.1. Lineage (GTDB taxonomy): Bacteria > Pseudomonadota > Gammaproteobacteria > Pseudomonadales > Azotimanducaceae > SMWF01. The sequence continues at coordinate 26,000 of SMWF01000006.1, forward strand.
CCGTGATCAACACCAGGATGGGGTTGCGCATCTCGCGCAGCACTACGGAGGCGACGCGGTCGAGATCGGACCCTTTGGCCATGCGGCGTGCCCGTCAGCGACCGGAGATCAGCGAGTCGGTCACCACCATGGTCACCGAGACGACGTTGGCCACCAGCGCGCCGGCGGCCAGCGATACGATGCCGACCGTGACTTCCGTGGAGACAACCCCCAACACCTGATTTGCGATGGTCCAGACGCTTGCGCACGCAATCAGTTGTAGATCGGCAACCAGCGCGGTAGCCAGCAGCAACGCACCGATGTGGGAGCGATCGCCGATTTTCAGCACCGTGGCGATCAGGTTCACGACGATGGCGGTGAACAGAATCCAGACGCTGTGATGCTGCGGATCGTCGATCTCGCCGATCACGAACGCGACGTTCAGCGTCAACGCAAGTACTACGAAGAAGCCAAAAATGACCTTCTCTAGATTCATGCAGCACCCCCCAGGACTTGCTCAGCTCATGCCGCGGCGCTTCATTTCCGCTTCGAGGCGCGCCGTATCGGATTCCAGAGGCTCCGCGAGTTCGCTTTCGTCGAGGGTTCCCGCGGTGTGCGCCGCCATCTTGGCGCCGTCGTAGCTGATGTATTTCTCCGGGATGATCTCGATGACGATGCGCAGTGGCGAATCCAACATCTGCTGAAAGGCTTCGGACGCCGCTGGATCGGTCGGGTTCAGATGATCCGAGAAGATCTTGTAGAACCAGGTTTTGAGTTCGGGGTCTTCGTGAACGACCGCCTTGCCTTTGATGGTGACCGTTTTGCCGGGGCCCAGTTCGGTGCCGGTGCTGGTCGCTACCACCGAGACTTTCGGGTTGCGCCGGATGGCCGAGATCCGGTGCCGGTGCGCACCCGCCGTCAGCCAGAGGCGGTCCTTGGCCCACACGCACGACATGATGACTCCCATTGGCCATTCGTCCCTGGTGCACCAGTTGAACACGCATTCGCGCACGGTGCTCAGCAACTGCTTCTGGGCGGCCGCGTCGAGCCGGTAGATTGACACCTGTTCGTAGTTCTTCAGATCGTCAGACATTCAAAGCCTCGCAAGAAAACCAGGACGTTCCACGGTTGTCCGCATGTTAACCCGGCGAAGTGTGATCACCTATCTGGCAGTGGCAAGGCCGTCGTGTACTTGATGCGTTCCATGGCGAACGACGAGGACACGTCGTACAAGGGCGCGACGGTGACCAGCTTCTTGTACACACGGTCATAGTGGGCGATGTCCCTGACGATGACCTTCAGCAGGTAATCGGTGTCCCCGCTCATCCGATAGAACTCCACTACCTCGGGAATTTCGTCGACGCCCTTCGAAAAGCGCTTCAACCAGGTTTCATTGTGTTCGCTGGTTCTAACCGAAACATAGACCGTGACGCTCAAGTCCAGGAGGTCCTGGTCGAGCAAGGCAACCCGACGACGGATCACACCGTCATCCTGCAACCGGCGAGCCCGCCGCCAACAGGCGTTCTGAGACAAACCAACGTGCTCGGCGAGTTCGGCGACCGAGAGCGACGCATCCTCCTGCAATAGATTGAGGATCTGTCGGTCTCGACGGTCAATTTCTACCATTGTCGACACCAATTCTAAAAAAATATCCCATGTAGTGTGCCTTGCATAGGAGTGTTTGAGAACTATTTCCATACACTTTGGCGTACATTGGCTGCGTCTACGTCTGGAGCGCTCTCATGGCGGTGTCCGTCCATCCGTTTTTCGACCCCGACACCTGCAGCTACAGCTATCTCGTCGCAGATCCCCGGACACGCCAGGCCGCAGTCATCGATCCGGTGCTGAATTACGATCCTGCACGTTCGATCAGCGGTACCCAAACCGCCGACGACCTCGTGGCGCTCGCCCAGGTGCATCGGTACGAGATCGCCTGGATCCTGGAAACGCACGTACATGCGGATCATCTGAGTGCAGCGGGTTATCTGAGAACGAGATTCCCCGAGGCTCGGGCTGGCATCGGCCAAGGCGTCGATGAAGTACGTCGCGATTACCTGCGCAGCCACAGCTGTCGACCGACGGCGATCGAGTTCGATGCGCTGTTCGCGGACGGTGACGAGATTCAACTGGGTGACCAGGCCTTCCAGGTCCTGGCCACGCCGGGACACACGCCAGCGTGCGTGACCTATCGTATCAATGACATGGCGTTTGTGGGTGATACGCTGTTCATGCCGGACTTCGGTACCGGCCGCTGCGACTTTCCCGGGGGTTCTGCACGCCAGCTCTATCGCTCGATCAAGCGCCTCCTGGCCCTACCCGGGGACACGCGGTTGTTCGTCGGCCACGACTATGCGCCGGGCGGCCGCGTGTATCGTTGCGTGACGAGTGTTGCGGATGAACGCCTCACCAACAAACACGTTCGTGACGGCGTCAGCGAAGAACAGTTCGTCGCCATGCGCAACGGCCGCGACGCACAGTTGAAAGCGCCGCGCCTGTTGGACACCGCGGTTCAGGCGAACCTGTTCGTGACCTGATCGCGACTTGTTCCTGGGCCTATTCGTGGCCAGAGGGGGATTGCAGTTTAGTTGGGGAAGGCCTTGCGAAATGCAGGCCGCTCGGCCAGGTGCTCGAGGTAGCTCACCGCCGTTTCATGTTCCGGCTGCAGGGCGCCTACGCGCCGGCCAAGAACCAGCGAGTAACCCATCATGATGTCGGCCGCGCTAAACGCGTCTCCGAGCAGATAGGGGCGCTTGGCCAAGGCATCTTCCAGGGCTTCGATGCACAGAACGGCGCGCCGCCGGGCGTCCTCGACCACTGCGGGAATACGTTCCGGTTCGGGCTTCAGGAACAGGTGGTGAGCCATGTCGCCCAGCGGTCGGGCGAGAGTCGCTTCGGCAAACCAGCACCACTGCAGGTACTTGGCGGACGCGGCGGTTCCCGGCCGCGGACGCAACCGGCCGTCACCATAGCGTTCCAGAATGTATTGCAGCATCGCGCCGGATTCGAACATCGAGAAACCGTCGTCGCGCATCGCTGGGACCTTGCCCACGGGATTCAACGCTCGCCATTCGGGGCTTGCGCGGTAGTCGGGCGAGAAATCTATGGTTTCCACCTGGTAGGGGTGATCGAGTTCCTCACACAGCCAGATGATGCGCGCTGAGCGGGTTCCGGGGACGTGGTAGATCGTCAACACCGAGCAATTCCTGCGGATTCGTACTGATGAGTTTAGCGTGTTCCAGCCCCTTGGCCTGGGGTGTGGTTAAGTCGAGCGTTTTGTTGATGGGAAATTCCATGGCAGGGCGTGTGGACGGGAAAGTGGCGATCGTGACGGGCGCCGCTTCGGGTTTGGGGGCGGCGGTCATCGCGACGGACATCAATGTGGAAGCAGGCGAAGCGTTGGCCGCCGAGATCGGCGCGGAATTCGTGGCCCACGACGTGGCCGACGAAGCAAGCTGGCAGAGCCTGATCCCGGGTGTCGTGCAGCGCCACGGCAAGCTCGACGTGCTGGTCAACAACGCGGGCAACGCGATTATTGCGGATATCGAGTCGACGACCACCGAGCAGTGGCGAACCAAATCCATTGCGGTGCACGGTCGCGAACAGAAGTACGGAATTCGCTGCAATTCGATCCACCCGGGCGCGATCAGCACGCCAGATGGTGGTCGACAATGGCGACACCGTCATCTGAACTGTGAAGCGCTGCGCCCCGATCAGCCGATGTCGTCGTCGTCGAGTTGGTGACCCCAGGCTTGCTTGGCAGAGAGGTAGCCACGGTTCCAGTCACCGACGCCGATGACGTGTTTCACCGGCGTGATCCCGGTGATGCCCAGCTGGCGCAGATCGGACAGCTTCTTGGGGTTGTTGGTCAGCAGCCGGAACGGCTGGTCGCCGACGAAGTGACGCAGCAAAGCCGCTGCGTCGCTGAAATCGCGGGAGTCATCGGGCAGCCCGAGCGAACGGTTGGCCTGGTAAGTGTCCTGGCCGCCATCCTGCAGCAGATAGGTGGCGGCCTTGGCCCACAGGCCGATGCCCCGTCCCTCGTGTCCGGACATGTAGACCACCATGCCGCCCGCGGGATCTTCGCTGATGCGCGACACGGCCGCGGCTAACTGCGGGCCGCACTCACAGCGTTGCGAACCGAACACCTCGCCGGTGAGACAGCTCGAGTGAACCCTTACCAGCGGATTCTCGAAGGAACGGTGATTGCCGATCATCAGGACGCTGTTGACCGCCATCGATGATGCGAGCAGCGAAAAAAGTCGCAGGCCGCCCTGGCTGCGCAGCTCGGAGGCCAGTTCTTCCACCTTGCTGAGTTCGGTGGAACGAACCGTGGCATACCACTGAACGGTGGTCTGCACGGACTGCATTTGGACCGGAAGCGGAATGGGCCCGAGAATGTTGATTGAGTGACTGCCCGGCGGCGGCGCCACCACGGGATCGATGTTCTCGCCCTTCTCGTTGATCCGCGTGAGCTTGCCATCGGCGATCAGGCGTCGTCGTACTTCGGGATCGATGTAGGTAAACACGCTTACTCGTGAGGCCGGGGTCCGGCCGAGATTGATGTCGCGCCATGCTCGGGGCGCCCATGACGGATGTCAAACACGGTCGTCCCGCTCCGGGGCGATTTCTTCCAGCGCTCGCCCGGCGGTCTCTGGGAACAGGGTCAGCACGATCACCGGCACCAGCACTACCAAGCCAGCGAGGACTGAGATGGCTGCCCAGTTGGAACCAAGGATCCCGAACAACGCAGATACGGTAGCCAATCCGATGATGCCTCCCAGCGTCGCGACAAATCCCCTCGCGCCCGTTGCCGTGGAACGTTGCGAGGTTGGAAAGAGTTCGGCGCCGTAGGTGGACAGGGTGACGTCAGAGCCCATGAGCGTGAAGATCAATGCGACCCACAGCAGCGCCGGGAAAATCCCGAGACTGGAGTAGAACAGGACCGCGGCGATGCACATGCCGAGCGAAAACAGGGCGGTGGTCGGACGCCGCCCGAAGCGATCACTCAGCCATCCGGCCGCCGGGTTACCGATGATCGCGAACGCACCGCCGGTGAAGGTGAGTACGGCAACCTGGGCGGGCGACCAGCCGTGGACGTCCTGCAGGAACTTGGGTGCGAAGAATCCGGCGGCGCTCGCCGCCATGGAGAACACGAACACGGCCAACGCCAGGGCGGTGAAGCGTCGGGGGTGATCCTTCACAAGCGCGACGACGCCGTGCAGCAATGACGTGTGCCGGTGGCCCGTGTCACGAGCCTGCTGCAATCGTTCGAAGCGTTCAGTTTCCGGGAGCGTTCTGCGCCAATAGGCAATCAAGGCGAGCGGCATCAAACCGACCGCATACAGCGATCGCCAACCGTAGGGCAGGATCTCGACAAACCCGAACATGAGGGATGCGAAGCCCGCACCACTTGCCTGAATAGCGGCCGCGGCGCCGATGCCCCAGCCCCGGTGCTCGGGGTTGAACTCCTCGACGATGACTACGGTGGCCAGCAGCGTCTCGGCGGCAGCGAACACGCGGGCGAGAAATTGCAGCGCGACAAAACTCTCCGCGTTCGGCGCCAGCGCGGTTGCTCCGGTGCAGAGGGTGTAGCCGAGCACGGTGAATAGCAGCACGCGCCGCCGTCCCACCCGGTCGGCCGCCACGGTGATCAGTATCGAAAAAAGCGCGCCGGCGCGCACCGCTGACCCGAGCAGCCCGAGGTCGGCTTCCGCGATGCCCAGGTCAGCCTGGATCTGCAGGAGATTCAGGGAGAACAGGTACATGTCGTACTGCTCGAAGAACGACACCGCGGCCACCAGGCCGAGGATTCGCCATTGCCGCGGCGTGAGCTCCGGTGCGCGACCCAGAAACCAGGTGAGCTTGTACCAGCGCGGCGGTTGTTGTCTGGGCACCCGTTGCCTCGATCAGATGGACGAGCGGCCTCGCCGCGCTGTTAAAGCCGACGACCGATGATAACGTATGGTACGAACCGTCAGGCGACCGCACTTCGAATCGGGAAAGCCACGCGAACATGGACATGCGGGTTCTTCGACTCTGCGTCGGCGTGGCGCTGGTGGCCTTCGCCCCCGTCTCGTCTGGCGCGGGTTTCCTGTTCGGTGAAACGCAAGGACTGATCGACCTCACATTGTCCTATGGCGCGCTCTATCGCCTGGATGATGCCGATCCGGATCTGATCGCGATTGCCAGCGGCGGCCGGGCGCGCACGTCGGATATCGACGACGGAAATCTCAACTACCAATCGGGTCTGGCGTCGAACATGGTGCGTGCCAGCGGCGAGCTGGCGATGTTCCGTAATGCCTGGGGGTTTTACGCACGCGGTAGCGCGTTTTACGACTACGAGAACCAACACAACCACCGGGCCCGGACGGAATTGACGGGTAGTCAGAAGAAGCTGGTCGGCTCGGATGCCGAATTGACGGAAGTCTATCTGAGCTTGAGCCTCGCGCCGGGTGGAATGCCGCTGGTGTTTCGCGGCGGGCGTCAGGTGGTCAGCTGGAGTGAAACCACCTTTCTGCGCGGCGGGCTGGCGTTGATCAACCCGGTGAATGCCGTCACCGCCTTTCAGCCGGCCAGTGATCTCGATGATCTCCGAGTGCCACAAGGAATGTTGTGGGGGGCGGCGGGGCTCACGGAAGTTTTTTCCATCGAAGCCTACTACCAATACGAGTGGGAGCCACTTGCGCTGCCTCCGGTTGGGACGCTGTTCTCCAACCTCGACCTGTTCGGCGGTGCGGGCCTCAACTCTGCAACATTCGGTGCCGGTGCGATCTCCGATCTCGGCACGGATCTCGACGATCGGTTCATGCTTCCGGAAGGCACCCTCGGCTTCGATTCGGACTTTCAGCGGATGCCTGGTGCGCATCGGGTGACCCCGGATGACGGGGGCCAGTACGGCCTGGCGCTGACGGCGATTCTTCCCGGGCGCAACGCGATCAAAGGCGGGCTCCACTACATTCGCTACCACAGCCGGCTGCCGATCCTCAGTGGCCGCACCGGGGATTTGACCACGGTGGCGGCTACCTCTGACGCCGCGGTCGATGCGCGGGCGGCGCCGCTGGCTGCGATCTACGAAGCCGAAGGGTTTGACAGCGCTGCAGCAGCGGTTCTGGCCCGTGATGCGGCAGAGCAGCTCACGGTCAGTGGATATGCCAACGATGTGTCCTACTTCGCTGAGTATCCGGAGGACATCGACGCGTTCGGGTTCAGTTTCAATACGGCCACCATGCGCACGGGCAGCCTGTTTTCCGGAGAGATCACCTATCACAAGGACTTTCCCTTTCAGATTGCCCTCACGCCGGTTCTGGATGCGATATTCGATCCGGTGCTGTTCGATCCCGACATTGGCAACACCGCGCTCGGAGACTTTGGACCCTCAGAAGTGGTGTCCGGCGTGGTGCGCCTGGACCGGACCCAGGCGACCCTCGAGGTTGCGCAGATCTTTCGCGGCCGCCTGTATGCGGACCAGGTGCTGGTCAAGGTGGACCTGGGATGGACGCACGTCGACGACATGCCTGGCGCGTCAGAAGCGCCGCTGACGACATCGGATTCGAACTCCTGGGGCTACCGGCTGCTGATCGCCGCGCAATACACGGGTGTCGGGGGCGGGGTCAATCTGTCGCCCCGAATCGGCTTTACGCACGACGTTGATGGCTCCACGCCCGCCCCGCTGTCGACGTTCGTCGAAGGTCGTAAGTCGTTGGTCGTCGGCCTCAGCGGAACCTACATCAAACGCATCAGCGCAGATCTGAGCTACGTGAGTTTCTTTCACGGCGGCCGGCGCAACAGTATTCGTGATCGCGACTACCTTCGTTTTCAGCTGACCTACTCGTTCTGATGTCCTTCTGATGCCATCCCTGGCCTGGGCACTGATGTTGTTCGCCGCGGCCGCTTCGGCGCAGGATCTGACCGTGCTTGGCGCGCAGCGTAGCGGTAACGCGGACGGTACGATACCTGCCTGGACGGGTGGCATTCTGGCGCCTCCAGGCAGCTATCGTACCGGCCACCATGAGACTGACCCGTTTCCGGACGATCAGGTCCTGTTCGAAATCAGTGCGGCAAACGTCGACGCCCACCGCGATCATCTGACGCCGGGGCAGATCGCACTGCTGGAGGCGTATCCGGAGACCTGGCGCATGCCGGTCTACCGGACGCGCCGCAGCGCCTCGTATCCACAGTACGTATACGACGCGCTGGCTGCCAACGCATCGAATGCTCAGCTGGTCACCGAGGGGCGCGGCGCGGTGACCGATGCCATCGTAACTTCGCCGTTCCCGGTACCAGGCCGTGGGGTCGAGGTGGTCTGGAACCACAACCTGCGCTGGCGGGGGGTTCGGGTGAACCGGTTCGAAGGGTCCGCGGCCGTGACCCGGGCCGGGCGCTACGGCATTCTGCTGCAGTCCCAGGATTGGGGCTTCCCCTATGCGACCGAAGGAGACACGGCCTTCAAGCGCAAGCACCCGAACGTCATGTTGGCCGTGAAGGCGAAGGTGTTGCAACCGGCCCAGGTGGCGGGAGACGGAACCCTGGTGTGGGAACCGATCACCGAGAACATCAGCGCGCGCAAGACCTGGCAATATCTGCGCGGTCTGCGGCGGGTCGTTCGCTCGCCATACTTCGGTTACGAGCTGCCCGCGCCGAACACCGATGGCCTGCGAACCGTCGATGACTTCGGGATGTTCAATGGTCCACCGGATCGCTTCGAGTGGCAGCTGATCGGCAAGCGGGAGATTTACATTGCCTATAACGCCTACCGGATACACAGCGAGGTCCTGAAACCCGACGACATCGTGCGGACCGGACACATCAATCCCGAGCACACGCGCTACGAGCTACATCGGGTCTGGGTGGTGGACGGCAAGCTCAAAGAAGGCGCGCGGCATGTGTACGGACGACGGGTGTTCTACCTGGACGAGGATAGTTGGCAGATCGCCGTCGCTGACGCCTATGACCTCGAAGGCAATCTGATGCGGGTTAACGAAGCGCACATCATCAACTACTACACCGTACCGACCGTGTGGACCACCCTCGAGGTGTTTCACGCCCTGTCGGAAGGGCGGGTGCTGGTGAACGGCCTCGACAATAGTCACCGACCCTACCGATTCAGTAACCACGGGGACGCCCGGGAATTCAGTCCCAACGCGCTGAACTTCTATTTGCGCTGAGGTCTGCGCGGTCGTTCGGCGATGGAGTCCATCGTGCTACCCTCCGGCGCCTTCCATTGGAGTGGCCGATGGCGCAAGCGGTACACCCCGTGCAGCCGATACGACCCGCAGCGACGGTGATCATCGTCCGTGATGTCGGCGATCCCTTCGAGATTTTCATGCTGCGCCGTACCTCCAGCGCGGCCTTCGCCGGGGGCATGTATGTGTTTCCAGGAGGTCGGGTCGACGGGGAAGACCACCTGCACGCCTATGATGCGATTCGTCGGGGACCGAGCGACGACCAACAGGCTCAGCAGCGCGCGCTCGGGACGGAGTGGCGCGGCTACTGGGTTGCTGGAATTCGCGAGACCTTTGAGGAGGCCGGCTTGCTGCTCGCCTACCGTGGGAATGGCAGGAAAACCGAGCTGCTTGCCTACGCTGACGAAGCCATTCGGGCGCGCTTCGACGAGTACAGGCATGCGGTACACGGCAAGTCGGTCACGCTCCGGGAAGTTTGTCAGCGTGAGAGTCTTCACCTGGCGGTCGATCGCATCCACTACTTCAATCGATGGGTTACGCCGCTGGGTAGGCCGCGCCGATTCGATACGCGCTTTTTCATCGCCGAGGCGCCCCTCGGCCAAACCGGTCAGCACGACGACAAGGAGACCGACCGCAGCATCTGGATTTCTCCCGCCGAGGCGCTGGCTCGCAACAGCAGCGATGAATTCGGGTTGATGGCCGTGACCCGATTACAGCTTCAGACGCTCGCAGAGTTTTCATCGATGGCAGCGTTGCACGAAAGCATTTCTACCCAGACACGGTTTCCGATCCACAGGCCGGTCGCGCCCCGTGACTGAAACAGCACGATTTACAACCTTGAAGGACTACCGTGAGTATCCGGCCGACGAGATGGGTGTTCGCGCGCGCGAATTTCACGAGCAGATGCGACGGCGCAGAACCGTCCGCGACTTTTCCGGCCGCACCATTCCGGAGGGCGTGCTGGAACGTTGCTTGCTTACCGCGGGGACAGCCCCTAGCGGCGCGAACCTGCAGCCCTGGCACTTCGTCGTCGTTCGGGATGCTGAGGTGAAGCGGCAGATCCGGGGTGCCGCGGAAAAAGAAGAGCGGATTTTCTACCAGCAGCGTGCCCCCAAGGAGTGGCTCGAGGCGCTGGCGCCACTGGGTACCGACTGGCACAAACCGTTCCTCGAGGAGGCGCCGGTGCTCATTGCCGTCATGGTCCAGCGCTACGGGGTCCGTGCGGATGGTACTCGCTTCAAACACTATTACTCGGGCGAAAGCGTGGGCCTGGCCACAGGCTTCCTGATCACGGCGTTGCACAACGTCGGCCTGGTGTCATTGACGCATACGCCCTCGCCGATGCGCTTTCTCAACCGAATTCTCGACCGTCCGAACAGCGAGCGACCCTATCTGCTGATGGTGGTGGGCTATCCGAAACGGCCCGACGTGCCCGTTCCGGACATCGGCAAGAAAACGCTCGAACAAATCGCAACGTTTATTTAGCAGGGCAATTGCCTGAGTTACTGCGGAACGGAAAACAGGGGGTGATGATGGGAAAGCTGGGCAGCGGTCCGGATGGGGTTCTTGATGGAAAGGTGGCGGTGGTTACCGGCGCTGCCCGCTATCGGGGCATCGGTCGCGCGATTGCGTTGCGTCTGGCAGCGGATGGCGCGGACGTGGTGGGCACGGGCCTGGCGCGTGATCCGTCCGAGATTCCAGCGCATGAACGGGAGAGGGGTTGGCGGGGCGTTGCCTCTCTTGCGGAGGAAATATCGGCGCTCGGGCGGCGTGGGTTGGGGATTATCGCCGATGTCACGGATCAGTCCGACGTGGACGCCGTGGTGCGCGAAACGATCGACACGCTGGGGCATATCGACATCCTGGTAAACAACGCAGCACTGCCCAGCGACGCCGGAGTTGCATCGATTCTCGACATGGACGATGAAACCTGGTTGACGACCGTCGACGTCAACCTCAATGGCCTGTACCGGATGACCAAGGCCTGCGGCCGGGCCATGCGTGATCGGGGGGAGGGGGGTTGCATCATCAACATCTCCTCGATGGCCGGCCGCGTCGGGCTGGCAAACTACGGCGCGTATTGCGCCACCAAATTCGGCGTGATCGGCCTGACCCAGCAGCTTGCAATAGAGCTGGCGCCGCATCGCATACGGGTCAACTGTACCTGTCCCGGATCGACAACGACTGACATGATGGACGGGACGATTCATCGCAGTGCCGAAGCGGCGGGGATTCCGGAGGACGGCATCCGCAAGGCGATCGTCAGCCAGATACCCTGGGGTCGTCAGGGCCGCGTGGAGGAGCAGGCCGCGGTGGTGGCATTTCTGGCTGGTCCGGACGCAAGCTACATTACCGGCCAGACGCTGAACGTGGACGGCGGGCTGCGGTTCGACTGATTCAGCGGACCACCAGCCCAACGCCGTCGCGCCGCGGATCCCCGACAGCACGCAGCGATCCGCCGTGCTGCTCGACGCAGTGAACGCCGCCGAAGAACAGGTTGAGTTCCTGCCAGCGTTCAATCACGAGATCGCACGAATCCTCAAGGTCGCGGAGACCCGGCTCCAGACTGAGCGTAGCTTCGTCCAGGTGCAGACGCGGGCTGGCGATCGCCTCATCGATGCGCATGTCGAAGTCGACGATGTTGCTGATGACCTGCATCAGGGCGGTGCGAATCCGATTCGAACCGCCCGAACCCATGACCACGCGACGGTCGTCGTCGAACTCCAGCAGGCTGGGTGCCATCATCGAAGTCATGCGCGTGCCGAGTGGCCAGCGTTGGAAGCCGTCCGGATTGATGTCGGCTTCGCCGAGCATGTTGTTGAGCATGATCCCGGTACCGGGAATCAGATGTCCGCAGCCCTCACCGTTGCTGAGGGTCAGGGCCGCGAGATTGCCGGATCCATCAATGATGCTGATGTGGGTGGTGCCGCGCAGACAGCTCGGCCGATCTTTGAGTTCGGCGCTGTAATGGTCGAGCAGTTCCGGGTTCAACAGCGCATTGAGCTCCACGTTGGCGTTTGCCAATCGGCTGCGCTGGGTCAACGCCATAACGGCAGCGAACAGCTCGACGTGTTCGGGCGATCCGAATTCTCCCAGGATGGGCACCTGCTCCAGCAGACCCAGGCCGAACGCGATCAATATGCCGCCGGAGGACGGTGGCGGATTGGTGTGCAGGACCGTGTTTCGATAGCGGACCGTAAGCGGCGTCGCACGGCCGACGCGGTAGTCTTCCAGGTCGTTCCGGGTCAGGGTGCCGCCTTCCTGATCGCACAGTGCAACAAGACGTCTGCCGATCTCGCCGCGGTAGAAGAGGTCGTGGCCCTCGTCGACGAGTGCCTCGATGGTGTCGCCGAGGTCTGCCTGAACCAGTTGCTGACCTTTCTGGGGCAAGTGCCCGTTCGCCGCGAAGACTGATCGAACCGGCGCGGTGAGGGTGAAGATCGGTGCAACCACCTGAAACAGGTAGGCGTGAAAGGAACGAATGGCAACCCCTTGTCGGGCGGCTCGCAGCGCGGGCTCGGCCAGTCTGTGCAGCGGCAGAGTGCACAAGTCGTCATACATGGCGAAAATTCCCTGCACCATACCGGGTACCGCGGCGGCCCCTACGCCGATGTGAAATTCCTGGGTGACCTGGCCGAAATCGGCGTGCACGGGATGAAAGTCGTCGCGTTGCGGATCTGCCGGGCGCTGCGGCGTCTGCGCGAAGAAGTCGTATATTCGCGGCGCCACGCCCTCCGAATGAACCAGGGCGTAGCCGCCTCCCGCGAGTGAAGCCAACACCGGTTCGGCCACGCAGGCGGTGAGCAGCGCCGCAATGGCAGCGTCGTAGGCATTGCCACCGTCGCGCAAGATCTCGGCCGCCGCGTCTGCGGTCACCTGATGACCGCAGCCGACGGCACCGAGCGGCCGCTTGGTACGAGTCAAACCGGGCAATCGATCGCCCCACACCATTCGCGATGATCCGGTTAGAATACCTGCCTTTCACGTCGTTGGTTGTCGTTTGCGCGCCGCATCCTTCATTGAGTTTTCACTGCAACTGGATCAGCGTCGAGTGCGTATCGAGGTGCACCGCAACACGCGACGCCGCAATCGTCTGGGCATGACGTTCGAGGCGTCCGGCGTGCTTAGAATCGATGCGCCCCCAGGTACCGGGCGCGCGGAGATCGAGGCAACGGTGCGTGCGCACGAACGCTGGATCTCCTATCGACTGACCCGGGCGGAGCACGAAGAGGGTTACCGGTCACCCGGACTGGTGGCGGGCGCGGCGCATCGCTATCTGGGAAGGCTGTACAACCTTGAAGTTCGGGACGCAGTCACCCCGGCGTCGGTGACGCTCGATGGAGAGGTGTTGCGTGTATCCCTCGGCGGCGGGGGTACGAACGCGCTCATGGAGTTGCTGCGATCCTGGTACCGCGAGCGTGCGGATGCGGTATTTGCAGAGCGGCTGGAAGTGCTGGTTGGGCGCCTGGAATGGCTTGCAGAGGTACCGCCCTGGCGGCAGCGCTACATGACTTCGCAATGGGGTTCCTGTTCCGCCGCGGGACGACTGAGTTTGAACACGCACCTGGTGAAGGCACCGTTGGTGCTGGTGGACTACGTTCTGCTGCATGAACTCTGCCACCTCCAGCATCTGCACCACGGCGCGGCGTTCTATGCGCTCATGGATGCCGAGTTGCCGGACTGGAAGAAACGCCGGCGCCAACTTGGTGGCTATACGGCCATGCTGCGCGATCGCTTCTAGGCTGGCGTCCGGCGCCTGCTAGGTGCCCCAACGCGCGCGGTAACCCCGTACGTCCACGTGTACGAAAGGCCCGTGCGCATGGGTTGATCCGTACAGACCCAACCCGCCGACATACCCGTCGAGTTCGCCCGCCGCGTGCATGCCGTCGATCAGCTCGAACAACCAGCGGGCATCGGCCCTGGTCGTGTGGCCGTCCCCATCCAGGTCATCCATGATGCCGTCCCGGGGACGGCTGTCGAGATAGATGTCCGCGGCATCGCCATACACGTGGCGACTGTACCGTACGTTGCCGATGACACGGTTGTAGTAGGGCGTCCGGTAGCCACTCATGATGACAATCGATTGGTCTTGCCCGGTCGCGCGTTCGACGGCCGCTTTGATACGTTCCAACTTCAGTAGCAATTCGGGTCGAAGCGTGAGGTATCTGGGAAAACGGGTTGATTGCCTGGAGGTGAACTGTCCGAGCGTGAAACTCGGGGAGACGTGGATGTTCTGGTTCTCCCGGGTCACGCGCACGAAGCCGGTGGGTGGAAGATAGTTCAGGTTGTTGCGCAACGGGTGGGTCGGATAGTCGCCAATTCGGTAGCCATCGAGGAATCCCGCGTCCAGGCGATCGATGGAATGCATGATCAAGGTGTTCAAGGTGAATTTCGTTCCGGTAGCCGCGTCGGTCAGACGCAGGATGGTTTCACCGGGCGTTGCGGGTACGGTTACTTCGAATGCCGCGGGACCTTCCGCACGCCATACACCGTCGAACGCGACTTCTACTGGCCGGTTCGTGGTGAGGCGAAACGTCGTGTTCGGCAGTACGTAAACGGCAAAGGTCGGGCCTTGCAGGAGCCTGCCGTTGTACCGCACCTCCAGCGCATCGGCCAGAGTGGTTGCGCAAAGCAGGATGGGCAGTACACCGACCAGCCACCGAGCACCTTTCAATTGGCCTCCCTTCAATTGGAGAGCGCCAGCTTGATCGAGACGTCGCCATCCAGGGCGTTCAGCAACTCGGCGTCGCGGCTGTAGATGTCGTCGTAAAAATGCACCTCACCCGTTTCCGGATGAAAATCGGCGGTCCAGTACAGGAGCAGTACGGGTAGCGGCTCCCGCAGGTGCACCGTGCGCGTGCTTGCGGCATCGAGCGTGGCCTGAATCTGTTCCGCGCTCCACGCATCCTCGTCGTCCAGCAGCAAACGCGCCAGTTCCAGCGGGTCCTTCACGCGGATACACCCGGAACTGAACGAGCGGCTGGCTCGCTCGAACAGGGCCTGGCTCGGCGTATCGTGTAGAAACACAAAATGCGAGTTCGGGAAAATGAACTTGACGCGTCCCAGCGCATTCGTTGGGCCAGGACCCTGTTCGAGGATGTACGGGAATGCGCGCGACGACATGGTGGTCCAGTCGATGGCGGATGCATCCACCGGATTCCAGCTGCGATCAAGTACCCGGAAGTTCTTCTCCTGAAGGTAGCCGGGATCTTTCGCGAGTCTCGGCAGAATGTCTTTGCGCAGAATTCCCGGCGGCACCACCCAGGTGGGATTGAACACCAGATATTCCATTTCGCCTCGGAACACGGGCGTTTTGCGGAACGGCGTGCCGACCTGAACAGGCGTATACCAGAGGTACTTGCGATTCTCGACCAGCGCGGCGTAGAACCCGGCAATGTTCACCAGCACGAAGCGCTGATCCAACTCGTCCATCACCCAGCGGCCACGTTCGAGGGTCAGCCGAAGTTGGCCGACGCGATGTCCCACGTTGACGTTCATGGTCGCCAGGGTCTGCTTGCCGACCGCGCCATCCGCATCGAGTCCGTGACGCCGCTGAAATTCGACAACCGCCGTACTCAGCGCTTCGTCGAACAGCTGCGGATCCGGCGCGTTCGTGCGGGCGAGCTCGCCTGTCACCCGAAGCCGGGCGCGCAGTTCGGCAACGCGCGGGCCGCGATCGCCAATGTTCAGAACGGGACCGTCGCTGATCGCGGGCCAACCCCCCGCCGCCAGCAGCGCTCGATACTGCGACAGGGTCTCCTTGGCACGTTCATACAACCAACCGCGTGGAAACATGCGGGCGACGGCCTCGGCAACATTGGGTTCGGCCGCCAGTTGCTCGAGCGTTTCAGCAGGATCGCGGCTGGGACGAAGTTCGCGCTTGAAGTTCCACGCCGGATTCTGCGTGGCAGGATCGACTTTGCCGAAGCGCATGTGGTAAGCGACCCGAATCAGCAGTTCCGTGGCAAGCAGGTCGAAACTTGCGATGTCGGCTGGCGATTCTGATCTGGCCAGGCGATCCTGTACGGTCTGCAGATTGGTCAACGGATAGTCTGCCGCAGGTAAACCTTCGGATTGGGCGAGTGCGACCAGGCCTCGCAACTGGGCCAATGCGTCGGCGCGTCGCCAGGCCGGTCGGTAGTCACGCTCGCCGTACACCTGCGCGATCAGCGCACCGGCCAGCAGGGGTTCACCTTCGATCTCGAGGGTGTCCACGAACATCATGTGTTCGACACGCTCCTGCAGCGCACGCCGTACTGCCTCGTCCTCGGCCGCGACTCCAGGCTGGGCCGCGAGTGCGAAGACGCACACGAATCCTATCGATCTGAATGACATTGGTTCCTTCCTTGGCTGGATTCCGTTCAGGCATCCGTTCAAGTATAGGTCCCTGCTGCCCGCCATGCAGTCAGTCGCGCATGGGGAGGCTGTCTAGCCTTCCGGGTCCGCAGGTGCCCGGTGTCGTTTCAACGTGCCGCGGCGACGTTTGGTATCGAGACGGCGCTTGCGTACGCTGCGCTTGGGGCGCGTCGCTATGCGCGCTTTGTTGCGGTGCAGGGCGCGCTGCAGGAGGTCGCGCAGCCGGTCTTCCGCGTCGCTTCGGTTTCGTGCCTGACTGCGAAATCGCTGGGCAAAGATAATCACTTCGCGGCGGCTGGTCGCGCGCTGCCCGGACAACGTCAGGATCCGGTTCTGCAGCTGCAGGGGCAGCCCCGAGCGGTTCAGATCCAGACGCAACTCCACCGCGGTGGATACTTTGTTGACGTGCTGACCGCCGGGGCCGGAGCTGCGGACAAACCGACAGCTCAGCGCGTCGTCTGGAATTGATACGGTCGGTGAGATGTCCAAACTGGGCTCACAGGGTCGGTCCGGCTTGCGCCAGTAACGTCCGTACGTCGGCCCGGGACCGTGTCGGCGTGCAGGAAGGACATGCGGTAGGACTATTGATCGGGGAGTGAGAAGTAAAACCGCTCCCCCTGTCGGGGGAGCGGATCAGACGGGGCCGGTCAGTAGACCGACCCCCGTACTGTTTCAGAAAACACTGATCACCTCCTTTTTGTTGCCCGCGATGCCGTTGATTATGGGAGCGTTGGGGCCGGCTGGCAATCTCGGATGACTTGCGGGCCTCCGGGCAAAAGCGCAAGCTTCCGGCCGTTGAATTTTCAGCCTGCGGAGGGAACCAGAAATGCTTGTCGATGTGCACTTTGAGCGCTTCCAGAGCTACCAGGTGTGACCCGGTAAGACTATTCGCGCGGCTCGCACGGTCGGTATTCACCGATACGCGGCCCGCGTCATCCTCCCGCCGTCATCCGGCACGCTCCGCGAAGAAAATGTCGTCCGTCCGATGGTCGTGACGGCCACGTAAGCGTGGCTGCGGGAGAATCAGATTCGATGCAGGAAATAGATCTTGGAGAGCTGGGTTGGACCCGGTTCTTCCAACAGCAGTTATCGGCAGAGGAAGCCGAACAATTGGTGCCGGCACGGGTGGTGGGGGTTCAACGAACCGGCTTGCGCGTTCTGGGTCATGCCGGTGAACACGAGGTGGTGCTGGGTGGCCGTTGGTTCATGGACGGACCTGAATCGCGGCCCACCGTGGGGGATTGGTTGCTGCTCGACAGGATGGGCTCGGCCCAGCGCCTGTTGGACAGACGCAGTGTATTCAAACGCGTTGCGCCCGGTGGCCGTGGAGGGGTCCAGCTTCTGGCCGCGAACGTCGATGTCGTATTCATCGTCAGTTCGTGCAACGAGGAGTTCAAACCGTCGCGTCTCGAGCGCTACCTTGCGCTGGCAATCGATGCCAACGTCGAACCCGTCATCGTGCTTACCAAAACGGATCTTGCGGACGATGTGGATTCCTTTGTTGCTGCGGCGCAAGCGATCCGTCCGGGGTTGAAGGTTGAAGCGGTCAACGCGCTCGACGCCGCGAGCCTTGCGGGCCTTCGTGCCTGGTGCACCCCTGGGCAGACGGTTGCGTTGATGGGTTCGTCCGGCGTCGGCAAGTCGACGTTGCTGAACACGCTGTCCGGGGAGGATGTTCAGCAGACCGGAGCAATCCGCGCCGCCGACGGGCGGGGTCGGCACATCACCTCGCATCGCTCGTTGCACATCCTGCCAGACGGCGGGTTGCTGCTGGATTCCCCGGGGCTGCGGGAGCTCCAGATCGTCGATTCCGAACAGGGTGTGGCGCAGATGTTCGACGACATCGATGCGCTCGAACGTCGGTGTCGCTTCTCGGACTGCGCCCACGATTCGGAACCCGGCTGCGCCATCCAGGCGGCCTTGCTCGATGGCACGTTGGATGTGCGTCGACTCGAAAACTACTACAAGCTAAGCCGGGAAGAGGCGCGCAACACCGAGTCGCTGGTCGAGCGCCACCAACGGGTCCGCCGTGGGTCCAAGCAGGTGAGGCAGCGTAATGACTCGTCGCACAAAAAGCGCTGATTCGTCTGCGTAACTGGTTCGCTCGGGTAGAAGCTACGGGCGGCCGGGCGCCTTCACCGGCTGGTCAGCAGGCATGAAACGTTGACCTGCCGGGTAGAGTTCCCGCCATGCGCTCCGAAGGACGCGAGAGGCTGAGCGTAGAAACAGCACCAGCAGGGCCATTGCGATTACGACATCCGGCCACCCTGAACTGAACACCCACACAGCGAGCGCGGCGCCGATCACGGCAATACCTTCGGCGACGTCGTTGCGCGAGCACTCCCACACTGATGACATGTTTACGTCGTCATTTCGATAGGGGTACAACAACCGCAGGCACAACAGGTTCGCTCCCAGATTGAGAAGCGCGGCAACACCCATGGTTTCTGCGACCGGTGTGTCAATGTGCGATATGCGCCACCCTATTTGAACGGCTACCGCGAGTGCGGCACCGAAGATCAGCAACCCCTTGAACAATGCTACGCGTGCCTTTGCGGCACTGGCTGCGCCGATAACGGCCAGGCTCAAGGCGTACGTCAGAGCATCGCCGAGATTGTCCAACGCTCCGGATAGCAGCGACGAAGACCCACTGGAAGCGGCCGCCGTGACCATCATGAGAAAGGTAGCCGCGTTGATCACCAGGACCATAATCAGCACTCGGCGCTGACGCACCTCTAGTGCGCCCGCGTCAATCTGGTTCTGACAACAGCTACCGCTCACGGGACCGACTGTGACTCGCAAGAAACAGGCCCTCGCAGATTATCCGGTAAAAGGAAGTGCGGCAAATACCGACGCTATCGAACGCGAATGGCAACGCGCAAGGTCGACCCCGGATCGTCGGTCATGGTCTGGTGATAGCGGTGGCCGGCCCACTCGTAGGTGACGCGATAGCCGTCGATGATCTCGCGTTGCTCGCGATGACTGCATTCGCCGGCCCCCAGGTCCCAGGCGAGTAACGCCACCAGCCCCGCGTCTCGGTGGGGGCGGGACATGCAATGCTCCGCTCGGCGGGTAACGGTCTGATAGCGGATGATCGGCTCCACCGAAACGACATCTGCCTCGGCCTCGAACTCGACGCCGAATGCGGTTCCGGTTGCACCTGCCAGACAGCACAGCCACGCCAGGCGAATGCTGCGCGACTGAGCTTTCGGGGATATCGTGACCCTCACGAACTCAGCCCCAGTGCCTTCAGCAGTGCGGCATCGGAGCTGCTGATTCCCGCTTCCGGAATGGTCATGGTGACGACGTGACCGCCGTCGCCCTGTTGTTCGGTGCTGAACGTCAATGCGGTCGTCTGCCGTGTCATTTGGCGTGCATAACGCTGCGCCCGTCGACTCGAAGCGAACCGGACGAGTGGGTGCGCCGACCCAGGGCGCAGCTCAGGGTCGATCGAACGCTTGAATGAAGCCGCGACGGTCCGCCGGTGATTCAACACCGTGTCGACGTAGGCCCGAGCCCCGGCGGGTAGCGCGACGCTGCGCGCGATGCGACCCGGGCCGTAGTTGTAGGATGCCAGCGCACGGGCTTCGTCACCGTGGTGCATCTCGAGCAGCTCGGCAAGGTAACGTGCGCCGAGTTCGATGTTCAGACATGGGTTGTACAACTCCGCGACGCGCTCAACACCCAGGTGACGTGCAGTGCCTGGCCATTGAATCTGCATGATGCCGTGGGCGTTGGCATCCGAACGTGCGTCCGGATTCCAGGCGCTTTCAGTTGCCGCCACGGCCAGCAACAGGTCCAGGGGTACCTGATGGAGCTTCGCTGCCGCTTCGAAGCAGGCCTGATAGGGGAATGCCGCGTAGGCACCCACGCTACCGCTCAATCCGACCGCCGACAGCAGCAGCACCGCGAATTTGTTCACGAAACCTTTCACAGGTGCGTGTATCCGGTCACCGCGCGAATCTCCTCGAGCACCTCGGCTCGTTCGGCCTCGGTGCTATAGCCGAACACCACCAGGTACTGACCGGGTCCCGCGCGAAGCACCTGAAACTGGCGCGCAAGTTGTTCCGTGAGCTTACTGGCAAAACCGCGCGCGGAGCCCTCGCTGCGAAAGGGCACCCAGAATGACTGTTCCTGACTGAGTTCCGTGAGGATCGGGACTGGCGCCGCGTCTCGATCTGATTCCATGGGCGTGGTTACGACTGCCGGGGACGCCGCGAGTTTGGGCAACGGCAGTACGTCTCTCGCCAGCGCAACGTTGGCATCGCTGAAGGGTGGCTCGTCACCCAGCTCTGTGATCTGCGAGGCGACGGCCTGGAGCGTGTCTCCGATCGGCTCGAGTGCGGCCGGCGTGAGTGATGCCAGCTTCGGTACCAGCATTAGCGTGGCAACAGCACCGATGATCAAACCAAACAGAAACCTCATGGTGCAGTACCTCTGAGCTGGAGTTGGGTCGTCACAAGGACACCACCTGATCGGTGTCGTGTCGGAGGTGGATCGCTCGCCATTGAATCGCGCCGCTGTGTTGAGTGAGCAACAGATCGAGCTTTGCGAGCCACGTATCGATCGCCGCAACGTTTCGTTTCCCGCGACAGGCGCCGGGCGCCTCCGCGAGGTGGCGGTGTAAGGCGCGTGCGACGCCCGAACGATCTGTGGCGAGCGCGTAAAAACCGCCGTCGGCTACGGCATTGTGATGGCCAGTGCTGGCCACCGCGAATCGAAACCGCCGCTCCCCTGCGCGGCGCTTGGGGGTTCGACCGCACGCGGGGACATCAATCCGGGTTCCGCGGGTGTGGAACACGAGCAGGTACACCGGCTGATAGAGGTCCAGCGTCACTTCGGTGCAGGTAGCGTCGGGTCGGCCCATGCACACGCCCTGGGTTGGCACGTTCTGGTGACGCAAGTTGGAGAGCCAGCTATGCCCGTCGGGTTCGTCGAGTGGCGTCTGCGCCGGCCCGAAACCGGTGACCGTAACGCTGGCGAGCCGCTGGGTCGGCCGGACGCCGCTCGGATCTTCAAGTTCCAGAATGACGTCCCGTTGTGCTTCCAGGGTGGCGGTGCTGCGGATCCGCAACGTCCACGCCGACTCCCTGGTGGTTGCGATGCTTCGTAGTTCAGTCGATGCGCGCAATCGGGTATCCATATGGCGTTTGACCCCGTCCAGTTGCTGCTCGTCGCTTACCAGGCGGACTTCGTGGGTTGGAACGGAGCGGAGGTCGCAGGTCAATTGCGCATACAGCGTGTTGGCCACCGCGACGGCGTCCCGAATCGATAGCGGGTTGCCCAGGGTGCCCGGTTGCGCGATGCTGATCCGCTCGCGCAGTGCGCCGCGTTGTGCCGTCGTCAACCGGCCGCTCCAGGTCTTGCTGGCGCCGTTCACCCAGATCCCTTCTTCCACGTCGGCGATTGCAAGGTGAACGCGATGCCTGCTGGGTCCGTCGCCGCCCACCTCGACGCCGAGGAGGTAGGGGACGTCGGTCCTGAGGTCACAGCGGCGCGGGTTGCCTTGAGTCGCGATTCTGACGCCGGTGCTTTGCAGCAGCCGGTGTTCCAGCGCTCGCTGAATTGCGAGGTTCAGGCGATCGGTGGTGCTGATCGGTTCGCCGTTGCGCATCGGGACGATGCGCAACGTTTCGCCACGAAAGCGCGGATGGCGATCAAGCGTGTCGAGTAGCTGGGGCGCGGCCTCTGTGTCGAGCCAGCGCCCGAGGTCACCATCCAGCAGTCCACGGTCGGCTGCAAGCGCGGACGCGCAGGCGCCGAGCAGCGTCATCGCAAGCAGAACGTCAAGCGGGCGGAACATGACGAATGCGGGCGTCGCGGCCGATCAGTAACGTGCCGTGACTGTGTTGTTCGCGCTGTTGGGCGATGTCGCGCTCCAGCGCAGGCGGAAGTTTTACACCCCAGGTAGTGAACCCCGAAGGACCCGAAGGTCCCGAAGGTCCCGAAGGTCCCGATAGTGCGCGCTGCCGGGCCAGTGCAGTCGTAATGGTTGCGGGTATCGTCCCGGGCAACAGCTCATAGATTCGACCGGGCGCCTTGGCCGGGGTGAAACTGCGTTGCGGATGGCGCGGATCGAAACGCAGGGTGGGTTCGGCCGCGGTTTGGTCCATCACGAACAACTCGACCGTACCGGCGCCGACCAGCCGCAGGAAATCCCGGTCGGAACTGAAGCTCAGGCTGAGGCCCGGTTCGGCAGCGGCGGTCGCTGGCGGATGGTGCGGCGAGGGCGCGGCGGCCGGCGAGGATTGATGCACTTCGATGATGGCTGGTTGCGGTGACGCAGCCGCGGTTTTGGATACAGCCGGTTCCGGATTCGGAGCCGTTGGGACCGCCGGGACCGTTGGGGTCGGGGGGGTCAGGGGGGTCCTGGGAGTTGTGGGGACTGTTGGGTTCGTTGCGCGGGCGTCGGTGTTGGGCACGAGGGCAAAAATGGCGACCAGGCAGAACCCGATGATCGCCATGAAACGCATGACGTCCGTCTGCAGGCTCTCCGATTCGAAGCCGGTGGAAGATTGCATGGAATACATCACACGGATGACCCGGTTTCCGTTGCCGCGTTCGGTACCTGGGGTGCCGATCGTGGCGTAGAGAGTGGCGTCGAGGGTGGGGCGGAAAGCCGCGCTTCGAGGCGGTTCACTGTGGAAACCAGGGATCGTAGCTCCGCATGATTGACGTCTTCGTAAAAAGCCTGCAGCGACGCACCCAGGTACAGTGTTTTGCCCAGACGCATCAGGTAACCGCCAATCCCGCCGACGATGGTCGTGCTCAGGGCGAGCAGGATTCCACCATCGACCAGTCGTTGCAGGACATCGCCGGCGGTGTCGTTGAAGGCCGTGTCGGGATTCCCCAATGCCGCTTGCAATGCGCTGCGCATGCCGATGGCGGTCCAGATGACGCCAATGCCGACGAACACATGCGCCCAGACGTCGATGAGTTGATCGAGCTGCACTACCTGACGTATCGATGGTGCCGCGCCGAGCAGGTCGTGGAGGCGGCCGAGGTGCACCGCATACGCGCCCAGCACAACCAGGAACAGCCAGACCGCATTACCCAGATTGGCGCTCAGCCAGACCTCGGCACCGTCGATCGGCAACGCCACCTCGGGTATCAGCGAGGTCATCCCGGTGCCGAAGCCCAGCAGCAGCAGCCCGAGGGCAATTCCGCCCAGAACGCCGCCCATCAGCGCTGATCCGCGCAGGGTCACCGAGTCGAACCTGCCTCGCAGGCTCGGCACGTCGCTTCGAGTACCAGCTGACTCTCCTTGAGCAGATGATCGGCGCGATAGTAGCTGGCGGAGTCGCCGCTGATCTTCATCAGGCCAAGTTCCTTGTCCAGCAGTTCGCCGCGCATGTCACCCAACACCTGGGTGCGGACCGGACAGGTCTGTGAGCAGGTGTTGTAGTCACCCGCAAGCGACACGAACTTGATGTTGAAGTAGCGGTTGTAAAGGCCCTGCGCCTGGCGCCGGCTGATCGTGCCCTGATCGCTGACCCGCACGAGGTGGTCGCTGAATATGCGCCGGTTGTCCCGATCGGGACGGTCGGCGCCAATGGCCAGTAGCTGGGAGTAATAGTCGTCGAAATGGTACTCGCAGCCGGCCGCGAGCTTCGCCTCGGCTTCGGCTGCCGCCCCCTCCAGGGGTGCGCGCAGATTCGCGTAGCAGAAATCCGTGACGGGTTCGGAGGCGCAACCCGCCAACCCGGCAAGCCCAGTCAATGCGGCAAGCAAGGAGGCGATGGTGAGGCTGTGTGGGATTTTCATAAATGGCTCCCCGTTACATTTGCAGCGGGCTGACGAACTGCGTCTCGCCCACGATATAGGGTGGCGCGGCAATGGGTGACGCAGCGATCGCTTCACCAAACAGAATGGA
>SMWF01000001.1 GCA_004357385.1 Gammaproteobacteria bacterium
ACCGGCACGCCGATATCCTGCTTGACCTTCTGCAGCACCCGCAGCCCCTGCTCCAATCCGGGCCCGCGGAAACTCTCATGGGACGAGCGGTTCGCTTTGTCAAATGACGCCTTGAATATGTAGGGAATTCCGAGCCGCGCAGTGATCTCCTTGAGCCGGCCGGCAATGTTCATGACCAATGCTTCGTCCTCGATCACGCACGGGCCCGCGATCAGAAACAACGGATGATCCAACCCGACCTGGAAATCTAATAGTTGCATTAGCCACCGCTACCTTGTGGTTGGGCCGCGTCAGGGTGAGGCGTTCGCCGTCACCACCGCCGCGACGGGTTTCGTTTCCGCTTCGACGCGCTGCAGCGCCGCCTCAATGAAGCCGCGGAACAGCGGGTGCCCGTCCCGGGGAGAGGACGTGAATTCCGGGTGAAACTGGCAGCCCACGTGCCACGGGTGGCCTTCCAGCTCGATGATCTCGACCAGGCCATCGTCCGAGCGGCCCGCAACGCGCAGCCCATGAGCCTCGAACTGCGCTACGTATTTGTGGTTTACCTCCCAACGATGACGATGCCGCTCGTAGACTTCTGCTTTGCCGTACAGGCTGCTGGCGAGCGTGCCGGGAACCAGCTCGCAACGCTGCTCGCCAAGCCGCATCGTTCCGCCGAGGTCTTCATCACCATCGCGTTGTTCGACCTGCCCGTCTTTTTCGGTCCATTCGCTGATCAGGGAAATGACCGGATACGGTGTGTTGGGGTTAATTTCGGTCGAATGGGCGCCTTCGAGACCGATCACGTTGCGTGCGCAATCGATGATGGAGGCATGCAAGCCGTAACAGATGCCAAAATACGGCACACGATTCTCGCGGGCATACTGCGCGGCTTTGATCTTGCCCTCGAAGCCGCGTTGGCCAAACCCACCCGGGACCAGGATTGCCTGCACATCGGCGAGCGAGCCGGTGCCGTTGGCTTCGATGTCTTCGGCGTCCAGAAACTTGATGTCCACCTTGGTCTTGGTCTGAATTCCGGCGTGCATGATTGCCTCGATGAGCGATTTGTAGGCATCGAGCAGATCCAGGTACTTACCGACGATCGCAATCTGCACCTGGTGTTCCGGATGCAACTGCGCCTCAACCACGGCATGCCACTGCGACAGGTCTGCATCCGCGCAGTCGAGTCGGAGCTTTTCAACGACGATATCGTCGAGCTTCTCCTCATGCAGCATCGCCGGTACGTTGTAGATAGACTCGGCGTCCGGACAGGAGATCACCGCGCGCTCTTCCACATTGGTGAACAGGGCGATCTTCTTGCGGGCCGACTTCGGCAGCGGCCGGTCGGAACGGCAGACCAGGATGTCAGGCAACAATCCGATTGAACGCAGTTCCTTCACCGAGTGTTGCGTCGGCTTCGTCTTGATTTCGCCGGCCGTCGCAATATACGGCACCAGCGTCAGGTGAATGAACAGGGTACCGGTAACACCGATCTCCAGGCGCATCTGGCGAATCGCTTCGAGAAACGGTTGCGACTCGATGTCTCCCACGGTTCCGCCGATTTCGACGATGACGACGTCGAAGCCCTCCGCCGCGTCCCGGATCCGGCGCTTGATCTCGTCGGTGATGTGAGGAATGACCTGTACCGTACCGCCGAGATAGTCGCCGCGGCGCTCTTTACGGATCACCTCGGCATAAATGCTGCCGGTGGTGAAGTTGTTCTTACGGGTCATGCGGGTCCGAACCATCCGTTCGTACTGGCCGAGATCGAGATCCGTCTCGGCCCCATCGGCCGTGACGAACACCTCGCCATGCTGGAACGGGCTCATCGTGCCCGGATCCACGTTGATGTAGGGATCCATTTTGACGATGTTGATGTTGAGCTGCCGGGCTTCGAGGATCGCCCCCAGCGAAGAGGTCACAATCCCCTTACCGAGGGACGAAACCACACCGCCGGTGACAAAGATAAAGTCCGTCATTGAAGGGCCATCTTGTAACCTGTTTGGGCGCGTTCAAGATGGGATTGCACGATAGCAAATGCCCCTATCCAGCACAACGTAGTGGCCGAAATGTAGTGGCCGAAATCCTGTTCACTCCTGCGCATGAAGAGTTTGCTCACGATACGCCGCGCGTGATTGTGTCAGCCGGCTCCCAGCTCAGGTTCCATCCGCCGACTTCGCAGCGCTCGGTGTGCGCAACCGCAATCCCGGGAAGCGCGGCCAGCACCTCTCCCTTATAGAGTAACGGATAGTCGCGTCGTCGCCAGGGCAGGATCCCGGCTTCGGCGAGAAGTCGCTTGACCGAACGGGACGGACCGCCCGCCAGCGGACGCAGGCGTGCGCCACCACGCCGCAACGTGACCCGGAACGACCCATCGTGCAACCCGGCGCCAGCCGCGCGGCGCGCGCGCAACCGTCCGTGGGGCAATTCCAGGTCGGTGCCGGGTGACCAGTCCACATCGCACCATTCATCCGCGAGCGGCACCTCTCGGACCAGGTACAACCGCCCCGCGTAGCCGCGCACCACCACATCGTCCGCAACCCGCAGTTCAGGCAGCGTATCCGGTTGAGCCAGTTGCCTCACCAGTTCGCCCAACGCCCGTTCGCGGCACCCGTGCACGCCATAGCCCTCAAGCCAGCGGCGCAACAACCGGGTGGGCGCCACAAACGCCAGCAGGTATTCGGTGTCGAGGGTCTCGCCGACGCGCGCGCGATCGACTTCCTGATTCAGCAAGGCCTCCAAGAGCGTGAGCTCCGCTGCCTGGGCGCGCGCCGAGCGTACGATGTTCGCCACCGCATTGGGCCAGCGCTCGACCAGACGGGGCAGTACCACGTGGCGCAAGTAGTTTCGATCATGCCGCGGATCCGCGTTACTGGGGTCATCGAGCCACTCGAGTCGCCGTTCACGCGCGTATTGCTCAAGCCTTCGACGTGGCAATCCCAGCACCGGACGCAGCAATAGCCCACCCCCCAACGGCCGCGACGCGGGCATCCCTCCGGGTCGCGCCGCACTACCACGCAGCAGCCGGAACAGCACCGTTTCACTCTGATCGTCAAGGTGATGCCCCAGCATCAGCACATCGCCCGCTGCGAGGACGCACGCGAACACGTCGTAGCGCGCCGCTCGCGCCGCCGTCTCGACGCTGCCGTGCGCCGGCACGTCGACATCGTGGCACTGAAATTCGATGCCGCGCGCCCGGCAGACGGCCGCGCAATGCGCCGCCCAGGAATCGCTGTCCGGATGAAGATGGTGATTCACGTGCAACGCGATCGGTTGCACGCCCGGCAGCCGTGTCGCCGCATCGAGCACCACCGTGGAGTCGAGACCACCGCTGAATCCAACCCACAACCGCTTCGAACCCGGCCCGTCGATCTCGCCCAGAGCCCGCGTCAACGCCTCGGTTACGAGTTCTCCGCTCACATCGTGGCGCGCGGATAACTCAGGTGGACCTGCTCCACACCAAACTCGGCACGCAGCCGTTCCAGCATCTCGTCACTCGGCACAACCCGCCAGCGCGGCCCAAGTACCACCTGCCCTTCCGCATCATGACGACGGTAGGCCACTGCAACCGCGCATCCCTCGCCACCCTGCGCATCACGAACCGGCTGCAACGCGCGACGCAACCTGGCCGGCAGATCGGGCTGCAGGACGGATCCGTCGACGTCGATCTGCAGCCATCCGGCAAAGTGTTGGCGGGCTTCGTCCATGGTGAACACCCGGGCAACCCGCATCTTCAGCACGCCGCTGAAGTCGTCCGCCTGCGTCTCGCCTTCGACGATGATCACCGCATCTTTCTCGATCTTCCGACGATGCTCCTGGTATGCCTCAGAGAACAACGACAACTCGATTCGGCCGCTGCGATCGTCGATCACGGTGAACGCCATGTCACCACGTCGACCGCGCATGGTCCTGCTGGAAACCACCAATCCGGCGACCCACTGCTTGCCACGAGCGGCCTTCAAATCCGCGATCCGCATTGGGCAGAAGCGCCGGATCTCATCGATGTAGTCGTCGATGGGATGGCCGTTCAAATACAATCCGAGCGTGTCCCTCTCGCCCTCCAGCCGTTCGCGCCGGGTGAGCGGCACCACCTCGATTTCGCGGATCGGTGTTCGTCCCGCCGCGACCGCCACACCGCCAAACAGATCCGCGATCCCGCTGGCTGCGTCACGAGCAACCTGCTCCGCCCCTTGAACGGCATCGCCCAGCGTGCCGAGCAGGCGCGCACGGACGTGTTCCACCGGCTCGTCCGATGCGCCGAATCCATCCATCGCACCGGCTCGGATCAGCGCTTCAAGGACGCGCCGGTTCGCCTTGCGACCATCCACGCGTTGGCAGAAGTCATCGAGGTTGACGAACGGTCCGTTGGCACGTTCCTCGACGATTGCCGCCACCGGCCCTTCACCGACCCCTTTCACCGCACCCAGCCCGTACACGATGGCATCGTTCTGGACGGTAAATCGGAAAGCACTTCGATTCACATCCGGGGCATCGAGACCCAACTGCATGCACTGAACCTCATCGATCAGGGTCACGATCTTGTCGGTGTTCTGCATCTCCGCTGACAGCACCGCCGCCATGAAGTGGGCCGGATGATGAGTTTTCAACCAGACCGTCTGGTAGGACACCAACGCATAAGCCGATGAGTGGGATTTGTTGAATGCATAACCGGCGAATTTTTCCATGTCGTCGAAAATCTCGTTCGCCAGCGCCGCGGACGCGTCGTTCGCGACCACGCCATCGGTAAACTGCTGACGCATCTTCGCCATTTCTTCGGGCTTCTTTTTGCCCATCGCGGCGCGCAACAAATCTGCCTGACCCAACGTGAAACCCGCCAGATCCTGGGCGATCTGCATCACATGTTCCTGATAGAGCATGACGCCATAGGTCTCCCGCAGCGACCCTTCGAGACAGGGGTGCGGAAATACCACCGGTTTCTTGCCGTGCTTACGGTCGATGTATGCATCGACGGCGCCGGACTGCAACGGCCCCGGACGAAACAGCGCCACCAGGGCAATGATGTCTTCGATCCGGTCGGGCAACAGGCGCCGCATGAGGTCCTTCATTCCGCGCGACTCGAGCTGAAAGACCGCGGTCGTCTCTGCGCGCTTCAACGTCTCGTAGGTCGCCGCGTCATCGAGCGGAATTTCCGCTATGTCGATCTGCGACCCCGCGTCGCGCCCGGCGTTGATCGCGGCGACGGCCCAATCGATGATGGTCAGCGTCTTCAAACCGAGGAAGTCGAACTTCACGAGCCCGGCGCGCTCCACATCGACCAGGTCAAACTGAGACACCAGGCCGCCGCCGGCTTCCTCTGCATACAACGGCACGAAATCGGTGAGACGCGACGGCGCGATAACTACGCCGCCGGCATGACGGCCAACGTTACGCACGATTCCCTCGAGCTGATAGGCCATGTCCATGATCTCAGCGACTTCTTCATCGGCATCGATGAGATCGCGCAACTCGGGCACCTCCGCGACCGCCTTTTCGAGGGTCATGCCCACCTCGAAGGGGATCAGTTTGGAGACCCGGTCCGCAAGCCCATACGGTTTACCCTGAACCCGTGCAACATCCCGCACCACGGCCTTTGCCGCCATGGTTCCGAAGGTGATGATCTGGCTGACCGCATCTTGACCATACAGTTCGGCCACGTGCGCGATGACTTTGTCCCGGCCCTCCATACAGAAATCGATGTCGAAATCCGGCATCGACACACGCTCGGGATTTAGAAAGCGCTCAAACAGCAAGCCGTACTCCAACGGATCGAGATCGGTGATGCCCAGCGCGTAGGCAACCAGCGACCCGGCACCGGAACCGCGTCCCGGACCCACCGGAATATGCTGGCTCCTGGCCCATTCGATGAACTCCATGACGACCAGAAAATACCCCGCGAAGCCCATCCCGATGATGACGTCCAGCTCTGTGCCGAGCCGGTCCCGGTACGGACCGTCCTCGACACCGTCCGGCCGGCGGCGCGCAACGGCAGCGAGTCGCTCGTCCAGCCCGGCACTGGCTCGTTCGCGCAGATAAGTCTCCAGCTGCGTACCGGCCGGCACCGGGTAGTCCGGCAGAAAGTAGGTGTCGAGCTCGAGGGTGACATTGCAGCGTTTGGCGATCTCGAGCCCATTTTCGATCGCTGCTTCGAGTCCGCGGAAGCGCTCGCGCATCTCCGCCCCCGTCGCGAAGTACTGCTGAGCGTTGTAGCGCCGGGGCCGGCGCGGATCGTCCAGCGTCCGGCCCTCCTGAATGCAGACGCGCGTCTCGTGGGCTTCGAAGTGATCCGCATCCAGAAAGCACACGTCATTGCTCGCCACCACTGGAATATCCAGCTCCGCTGCCAGCCCGAGCGCGGCCGTGAGGTACACCTGCTCTCCCTCGCGGCCGGTACGCGTCAATTCGATGTAGAAACGATCGCCAAATGCCTCCCGCCACTGCAGCGCGACCTCGCGCGCCCGGTCGGGATCGGCGTTCAACAACAGCTGACCCAACTGGCCGCCCACACCGCCCGACAGTACGATCAGTCCCGGCGCGCAATCAAACAACCAGTCCCGCTCGACGACACCACGCCGCGCGGCCTGCGTGTACGCCCGGGACACCAGCTCCAACAGAGCGCGGTAGCCGCGATTGTCGATCGCCAACAGGACGCAGCGGTACTCCGCCGCATCGTCCGCGGCCACGTCGCGAAACGCCAGATCCACCCCGATGAGTGGTTTGACCCCCTGCGCGATGCAGGCCCGGTAAAACTTAATCAGGCCGAACAGGTTCGACCGATCCGTTATGGCGACGGCTGGCATGTCCAGTGCTGCGGCGCGCCGCGCGAGATCGTCAATCTTGATCAGACCATCAGCAATCGAATACTCCGTGTGGACTCGCAGATGAACGACCGTATCGGAGAGTGGCGTCACGTCGGCAAGCCTGGCGGGTGACCCATCTCGAGCCAGGTGCGAAGCGGTGCAAAACTGCGCCGATGCAGGGGCGTGGGGCCGTAGCGTCCGAGCGCCGCCAGATGGCGCGCAGTGGCATATCCCTTGTGCGCGTCGAAGCCATACTCCGGATATTCGAGGGCGATGGCGCACATCTCACGATCGCGGGCAACCTTGGCGATGATCGAGGCCGCGCTGATCGCCGGCACCCGGCCGTCGCCACCGACCACGGCAACTGCCGGCATTGGAATCGCCGGGGTCTGCTTGCCATCGACATAGACCACCCGCGGAGCCAGCGGTAGCGCCGCAATCGCGCGCTGCATCGCGAGCAAGGCCGCTTGAAGTATGTTCAGCTGATCGATCTCCTCCACCTCGGCCCGGCCAACCCCAATTCCGACCGCACGGGCCCGGATTTCCCCATTGAGGCGCTCACGCGCTGGCGCAGTCAATTTCTTGGAATCCCGGAGCCCCTCGAAGGACACGTTGGGGTCCAGCACTACGGCAGCAGCGACCACCGGCCCCGCCAACGGTCCGCGCCCCACTTCGTCGACGCCCGCGATTCCTGGTCCGCTCATGGACCACGGCTCGAACAGGTCGCTAGCGTCCAGAATCACGTTCGACCGGCGCCGGATCTCCGGTGGATATCAGGAAGCGCCCCATACTCACTTCGCTCTCGGGAGATTCTGACCAGATGATAGCTTAGCGCGCCGAGCCGGTACCTCACCACCGCTACACGCCTCAACCGACGATCTCAAGCCTCAATCGATGATCTCGCGCGTCGATCACGCGCCAAGCTCTTTCTCGACGCAGATGATCTCGGCGGAGCACGCAGTTTGGCCGTCGACCTGGGCAGTGCAGGCGAACTTCATGACCCGGCTCCGGTCTGCGATGATGCGCGCTTCCATCTCCAGCCGGTCACCGGGCACCACCGGACGCTTGAAGCGTACCGAGTCGGTGCCGCCGAGGTAGTAGATCGACCCGTCCGACGGTTTTCGATCCTTGGTCTTGAACGCGAGAATGCCAGCCAGCTGTGCCATGGCTTCGACCATCAGCACCCCGGGCATCACCGGGTTGCCCGGGAAATGGCCATTGAAGAACGGTTCGTTGGCCGTGACGTTTTTGAAGCCGCGGATGAATGAACCCGGTACCACCTCCAGCACCCGGTCGACCAGCAAAAACGGGTAGCGGTGCGGCAGGTACTCGGCAATCTCGTTGATGTCCATCGAACTCATGGGCTTTCAATCGTCGAGACTGCGCGTCACTGCTTTTCGTTCAACTTCTCGGTCACCTTGCGGGTGATGTCGTGCTTGGTATTCACGTACAACACGGTCTGCTGATTTTTGTTGAGAATGAAGTCGTATCCTTCAATCTCGACCAGATCTTTGAGCACCGCATCCAGCTTCGGCACAATCTGGGAGATGATCTCCTGTTGCCGGTCGTTGAATTCCTTGCGCAGTTTGTTGGCCTGAAATTGAAGGTCAGCTTGCTTGCTTTCGATGTCGTTCACCAGCCGCCGCCGCTCGGCGTCGCTCAAAATTTCGCTGTCTTTGGTGAGCCTTTCTCGCAACGAGGCGATCTCGACCTGGAGCGCAGCCAGGGCGTCCTGATCACTCTGAAGCTCCTGTTGCACCGTCGTGAACAGCGTCTTGGCTTCCTCGCTGTCAGAGATGGCTCGAAGCACGTCCAGCGACGCAACCTTCATTTCGGCAAACGCGCTTACGGCACTCAGCGCCAATACCGACACCAGGGCCAGCATGAAGCGCCTGACCGAAAAGAGTTTTACTGCTTGAAACACCGCACGGCTCCAGAATTTGTTCTTCGCATAGCAGCCGATTGTACACATAGCGAATGTTCTTTAGAACGACCGTCCCAGTTCGAACTGGAAACTCTCGTCCTCATCGAAAGGACCCTCATTAATGGGTTTCGACAGCGCGAACGTCATCGGCCCGAGGCCCGCAAGCCAGGTGATGCCCACCCCCACGGAGTAGCGCATCTCGTCAAGGTCGAAGCCACTGCAAATGACGCTGACGTTCGGACAGTTGGTGTTGAAAACCTGGCCTGCATCGAAGAACACCACCGGTCGAAACGAACGGTTGTCCTCGATGAACGGCAGCGGGAAGATGATCTCGACGCTGCCTTCAACCAGCAGGTTGCCCCCGTAGGGATCGAAATCCTGGCTGAAGTCGAACGGCGACGGGGTCGATCGCGGTCCCAGCGTGTTCGACTCGTAGCCGCGCACCGACCCGAACCCACCGGCGTAGAAGTGTTCGTAGAACGGGAACGTATCGGACGTTCCGTAGGCGTCGCCAAAACCAAGTTCGGTGCGCAGGTGGAAGGTCAGCGATCGGGTGAACGGGACCGGGAAGTACATCTGCCCCTGGTAGCGGATCTTGTAGAACTCGAGGTCACTGCCCGGGACCGCAACCTGCAGTTGCAGCGACTGGGATCGGCCGCGAGTCGGAAACAGACCTCGATTGAGCGTAGAGCTCGACCAGGTCAGGTTCGTCTTGAAGTTCAGAAATTCATTGCCTTCCTCAGCCAGGAACTCGGAAATTTCCTGTGCAGGAACCACGCCCTCGGTAATGTCGGTGTACTCGATGGTCAGCCCGAATCCCATCCGCCGCGTCTCGCCGATCGGAAAACCGAAGTCGACGCCCCCACCGTAAGCATTCGTGGAGTAGCTCGCTATGTTCCGCTCATCGAAGTCCGTCGTTCGGAAGAACAGATTGTAGCCACGGCTGATGCCGTCGAGCGTGAAGTACGGATTGAAATAGTTGAACGTAACGGCGCGCTGAAACTCGCTCCAGCTCACGCCCAGACCGAGACTGTTGCCGGTACCGAACACATTGCTTTCCTGGTAGCTCGCACCCAGGATAAGGCCGGCACCCTGGCTGAAGCCCAAGGTCGCCGAGATGCTGCCGGAAGGCTGCTCTTCCACGCTGAATGCCACGTCGATCTGATCATCCGTACCTGCCACTTCGGGTGTCTCGACGTTGACGCCTTTGAAATAACCGAGCCGCTCGAGCCGCACTTTAGACAGGTTGATCAAGGCGCTGGATGCCCAGCCGCCTTCCATCTGGCGCATCTCACGACGCAACACTTCGTCCTGCGTGATGGTATTGCCAGTGAACTCGACCCGCCGCACGTACGCGCGCTTACCTGATGCGATGGCAAATTTCACATCGACGGTGCCGTCCTCCCTGACTTCGGGAATTCCGGCGGCCGTAGCAAACGTATAGCCGGAATTGCCGAGCGCCTGAGTCAAACGCTCCTCGCTGGCCGTGACCAGCGCCTGCGAGAAGGTCTGGCCGCTCGTGACCAGGATCAACGCGCGCAGATACGCCGGTGACATGTCCCGGAGCTCGCCAATGATATCGACCTGACCGATGGTGTAGGAATCGCCCTCAGCGACATTGATGGTGATATAGACCTGCTGTTTGTCCGGAGTGATGCTCACCTGGGTCGACGTGATTTCGAACGTCACATAACCGCGGTCGCGATAGTATGATTCCAGGCGCTCGAGATCGCCGGACAGCTTTTCTCGGGAATATTTGTCATCGTTCCGGTAAAACGACAGCAAGCTCGGGTGCTTCAGTTCCAATATGTCCAGCAGTTCACTCTGGTCGTAGACGGTATTGCCGACGATATTCAGGTGCTGGATCCCCGACGTTTTGCCTTCATCGATGACGATCTTCACTGACACCCGGTTGCGCGGCAGCTGCTCCACCGTGGTATCGATGCTCGCTCCATAGCGACCCTGGCCCACGTATTGGCGCTCCAGCTCCAGGTCGACCCGCTCCAGGGTCGACTGCTTGAAGATTTCGCCTTCCTTCAAGCCCTGCCTACCCAGGCCATCGAGCAGCGCCTCGGTAGGAATGGACTTGTTGCCCTCGATTTCGATGGCATCGATCGCGGGACGTTCCGCCACGGTCACGATCAGCACCCCGCCATCCCGCGCCATACGAATATCCTGAAAGAAGCCCGATCGAAACATCAGGCGCATGAGCTGACGCACAGCGATTTCGTCGATCGTGTCACCGACGTCGACGGGTAACAGATTGAAGACGGTACCGGCGGAAATTCGCTGCAGGCCCTGGATGCGGATATCGGTGACCGTGAAAACGTCAGCCACAGCCAGGGCCGGCACCAGCAGCGCCGATGCCAACCAAACCTTCATCCACCTCAGTTCGCCCACGTAGATCAGCCCTTAGAACAAACGCGTGACGTCGTTGTAAAATGCAAGCACCATCAGGCCACCCACCAGAAACAACCCCATCTGCACGCCAAGCGCCTGAATGCGCTCCGGGACCGGTCGTCGGATCACCAGTTCCACCACGCAATACAGGATGTGCCCACCGTCCAGAATCGGGATCGGTAACAAATTCAGCACACCCAGGCTGATGCTCAGCAGCGCCAGCACCGAGAAGAAGCTCCCGAACCCGGAGCGCGCCGAATCGCCGGCCACTTTGGCAATGGTGATCGGTCCTGCGAGGTTCTTGGTCGAAACCGACCCCGTGAGCATCTTCCTGAGCAGGTCGAGGGTCAGAAGGGTCTTCGACCAGGTCTCGGCAAGGCTTCTCGGGATGGCCTCAAAGACGCCGTATCTGATCTCCCGGGCAACCGACATTACCCCGACGAAACCGTAGCGGGTACCCTCCTCGGTAACCCGGGCCCCGGGAACCAGCGTCAGATCGACCCTCGCCTCGCCTCTTCGCACCGTCACACTGAGCACTTCATCCGGCGCGGCGCGCACGACGTCGACCCATTCGCCCCAGTTGTGGATTGTCGTCTCGCCGACCTGGTCGACGCGGTCCCAGGCCCTCAGTCCCGCATGCTCGGCCGGGCTGTCCGGCAGCACCCGCCCGAGAATGGCCGGCAGCGTCGGAACCAGGCCAAGCGAACCGAGCAGGTCCGGCTCTTCCATGCCTCGGAGCCAATCACTGATCGGGACATCGCTGTGCGTGATGCGACTGTCGCCGGGAATCCGGGTGGCCAGGCGAATGGCGCCGCTGTCACCCAGCCGCGCCGCAAGGGCCATCGTGACCTGCGGCCAGGAAGGCGTCTCCGATCCATCCACGGCAACCACCTCCTCACCGCCTCGCAATCCCGCTTGATAGGCCGGGCTGGTGGCAGGAACCTCGTCCAGCACGGGGATCAGTTGAGTGGTCCCGAGGACGAACACCATCCAATACACGAAAATGGCAAGCAAGAAGTTCGCGATCGGACCGCCCAGGGCGATCGCAATGCGCCCCAGCGGTGACAATCGATTGAAGGACCGGTCTAGGTCCTCCGGCGGAACCTCGCCTTCACGCTCATCGAGCATCCGCACATAGCCGCCCAGCGGGATCGCGGCCAGGACGAATTCCGTGCCGTGCCGGTCAACCCGGGACCACAGCGGCCGGCCAAAGCCGATCGAAAACCGTGTGACTTTGACCCCCAATCGACGGGCAATGACAAAGTGACCGAGTTCATGAACGCTCACCAGGATGCTCAAGGTGACGATCAGCGCGAGAACGTATTGCAGGAACTCCATACACCAGTCCGGACCAGTAGCTGTTCATTAGACCCGGGTTGTGCGGGGGAGTTGCCCGCGCACACCCGGAGGTTTGTTTGGGGCTCAAGGTTTTAGCCCGAGTCATATAGTTTAACGGGGCTGAGGGGCTGAAACTACGTTCAGTTCCGCAGCATCAGCAGCACGAACAACGCGAAGCTGGGAAGCACCGCCAGCAACGCATCGATTCGATCCAGCAGGCCCCCGTGCCCGGGCAGTAGCGTGCCCGAATCCTTGGCGCCCGTCTCGCGTTTCAGGACGCTCTCAAACAGGTCGCCGACAATCGATATCGCACCCAGGGCAAACGCCAGCAGCGCCCAGTCCGTCAGCGACAACGAGACCATGTGCAATGCCGGTACGATCCCGACCAGTCCCGTGGCAAGCAGCACGGAACAAACCAGTCCGCCGGCGGCACCCTCCCATGTCTTGCCCGGACTGACCGCCAGCGCGAGCTTGTGTCTGCCATACGCACGGCCGACGAAGTACGCACCAATGTCAGCGGACCACACGACCACGAATAGCCAGATGATCAGCCAGGCACCCAGGCCAGGCTGCGCGCGCAGCGACACCAGGCCGAGCCAGGCGCCCGTCAGCACCAGCAACCCGGCCCCAGGAATGACACCCGGAGCCCGAAGCACCATTGCGCTGCGCGGGTAGCCAACGACGATGCCGGCGGCGATCACCCAGCCGACGCCCATGACAGCCAGGGCCGCAACCGCCGCCCCAGGCATCTGAGCCAGCGCTACACAAAGACCGCCGAACACCAGCAGATAGACCATCCGACCGCGCCACGTCGAGTAACCGGCCAGCCTTCCCCACTCGTCCAGGGCGATTCCAGCCAACACCGCGAACACCAACGCAAAGCTGGTCGGAGGCAGCAGGAACACTGCCGCGACCGCCAACGGCGCGGCAATCAGCGCAGAAACGATACGCAGTTTGAGGGTGCGGCCCGATTGATCCGACGTGCCAACCTCAGGCACGACGGCCGAAGCGGCGCTGCCGCTCGGCGAACGTTCGCATCGCCCTGGTCAGGTGCTCGGCGTCGAAGTCAGGCCAGAAGGCATCGGTGAAGTACAGTTCGGAATAGGCCAGATCCCAGAGCAGAAAGTTGCTGATTCGTTGCTCCCCGCCGGTCCTGATGCACAGGTCCGGCGCCGGCAACTCTCCCAGCGACAGATAACGCGATGTCACCGCTTCGTCGATCGACTCCGGATCCAGCGTTCCCTCACACGCATCGCGAGCCATGGCCCGCGCCGCCTGGGCAATGTCCCAGCGACCACCAAAGTTGACCGCGATATTGAGGTTCAAACGAGCATTCTCGCGGGTCATCTGTTCGGCGCGCTTCATGAGCATCTGCAGGTCTGGCGCCAGTCGGGCAGTATCACCGATGACGTTGAGTCGAACCTCATTCTCGTTCAGTTCTTCGATGTCCGATTCGAGGAAACGGCGCATCAAGTCCATCAACAGGTTGATTTCACGACGGGGTCGTTGCCAGTTCTCGGTGCTGAAAGCAAACAGCGTCAGGCACTCGACACCCGCGTCCGCCGCCGCCTGAGCCACCGGTTTGACGTTCCGTGACCCCGCCCGGTGGCCTGCGGCGCCGGGGAGATGGCGCGCCTTCGCCCAGCGATGATTACCGTCCATGATGATCGCGATGTGGCGCGGAACTTCATCCAGTTCCAGGGCCGCCGCCGCTGCCTGCACTTCCGACATGACGTTCCCGGTGAAATCCAGTGTCAGTTTCGAGATTCTATCGCTAAATCTCTAATAAATCGGATTCTTTTTCGCCCAAAGCGTGATCAATCTCCGCAATTCGCCGATCGGTGAGCTTCTGGATCTCATCTTCGGCACGATGAACGTCATCCGCACTCGCCTCCTTCGCTTTGACCAGTTCCCGTACCTCGTGAATGGCGTCACGGCGAATATTGCGCACCGCAACCCGGGCGTTCTCCGCCTCGTGCCGCGCCTGGCGCGTCAGGTCCTTGCGGGTTTCCTCGGTCAACGCCGGAAGTGGCAAGCGGATCACTTCGCCCGTGGTGGAAGGCGTCAAGCCCAGATCGCTTCTAAGAATCGCCTTCTCGATCTCTGGAATCAGGGGTTTTTCCCAAGGCGAGATCATTAATGTGCGTGCGTCTTCAACGGTCACCGAGGCAATCTGATTCAAGGGCGTGTCCGTGCCGTAGTACGGCACTTCGATGCCGTCCAGGAGACTCGGGCTGGCGCGGCCGGTGCGGATTCGCGCGAAAGCCTGCTGCAAGGCGTCGCTCGACTTCCCCATGCGGGTATCCGCATCCTGTTTGATTGCGTCAATCACGTGGTGTGCTTCGCCTACTCCTCCGTGCCGTACCCGCGCCTCGCCCGTCTGTCCCGTCCGACCCAGCGTCGATCAGGGTACCGATGCGATCACCGCGCGCAACCTTTGCCAATGCACCCGCAGCGTTCACGTCCAACACCAGAATCGGCATTTGATGGTCACGACACAGACAGATCGCCGTCAGGTCCATCACCCTCAGGTCGCGGCCAATGACCTCATCGTAACTCAAATGGTCGTATCGTTCCGCAGTCGGATCGAGCATCGGGTCTGCGCTGTACACCCCATCGACCTTAGTCGCTTTCAGCACCAGGTCCGCATCGATCTCGATGCCCCGCAGGCACGCGGCGGAATCGGTGGTGAAGAAGGGGTTGCCGGTGCCGGCCGCGAAGATGACTACGTGACCTTCCGCAAGGAGGCTCATGGCGCGCTGCTGTGCATAACCTTCGACGATACCTGCGATGGGCAGCGCAGAGAGCACGGTCGACGCAACGCCGAGGCTTTGCAGCACGTCCCGGAAGGCCAGCGCATTCATGACGGTCGCCAGCATACCCATGTGATCGCCCGTCACCCGGCCCAGGCCTGCATCGGCAAGCGTGGCTCCGCGGAACAGGTTACCGCCGCCGAGGACCAGCGCCACCTCGACCCCGCCCTTCTGACTTGCGGCGACCTCCCGCGCAAATCGCCGGATGGTCTGAGGATCGATTCCGAATTCCGAATCACCGGCGAGCGCCTCGCCACTCAGCTTTACCAGAATACGCAGAACCGGTGTGGCGCTCACCCGCGTCAGCCCTGGCCCTTCACCTGGGCAGCGACCTCCGTTGCGAAGTCCTCGTCGCGCTTGTCGATCCCTTCGCCTACCTCGAATCGAACGAAGCTGATACACCGGGCGGAATGGTCCGCAAGCAACTTGCCGATGGTGACATCCGGATCTTTGACGAAGGGTTGATCCACCAGGGATATCTCGGCGAGGTACTTGCGTAGCCTGCCATCCACGATTTTAGTGATGATCTCGGGCGGCTTGCCGCTATCCTGCGCCTGCGCCGCATAAATTTCCCGTTCCTTGTCCAACACCTCCCGCGACACGTCGTCGGAGGTCACCACCAGCGGCGCGATGGCCGTGACATGCATGGCGATATTCTTGCCCAGGTCCGCGTCACCCCCATCGAGCTCGACCAGCGTCGCCTTGCGCTTGTCGACGTGCAGATAGCTGCCGACCCGGCCACCGTCGGTGTCAATTACGGCAATCCGACGCACGGTGATGTTCTCGCCAATCTCCTGGACCAGCGTTTCCCGTTCCGCCCCCAGCCCCTCGGCGAGCAGAGCCTCGACATTCCGCTCGCGTCGATCGAAGGCAGCGGCGGTAACCTTGCCAACGAATTCGATGAATTTTTCGTTGCGGGCGGCGAAATCCGTCTCGATGTTCACCTCGACCATCACGCCGCAGCTGCCGTCATCGGAGATACGGATGCCCAGCAAACCATCCGCCGCCGTTCGGCCAGCTTTTTTAGCGGCTTTCAGGGAACTGTTCTTGCGCAGCACATCGATCGCTTGATCGAGATCACCGTCGGCCTCCGTGAGCGCCGTTTTACAATCCATCATCCCGAGCCCGGTGCGCTCCCGAAGCTCCTTGACCATCGCCGCCGTTACTGCCGTTGCCGCCGCCATGCTTACCTCCAGATTCATCCGTTGCGCGCCACGCGCGCTCAAATTACTCGGGTTTGGCCTGTTCGGCGTCTGCGGCCACGTCCGGCTGCGCGGCCGCGTCCGGTTCCGGGACGGGTTCCGGGTCCGGTTCAGGCGCCGGCTCGCTGGCAGCCTGCGCCGCCGGTGCGGCGGGGGCGGGGGCCGCGGGTGCAGCAGGTGCAGCAGGTGCAGCAGGTGCAGCAGCTTCATCTTCGTCGATCTCGACGAACTCGTTCAGGTCCACGTTGCCCGCGGCATCGCTCTGCCCTTCGGCAATGGCGTCTGCCACGGCAGACACGTACAGACGAATCGCACGGATGGCATCGTCGTTGCCCGGGATGACGTAATCGATGCCATCCGGATCGCTGTTACTGTCGACGATTCCGATGACCGGAATCCCCAGCTTGTTGGCTTCGCTGACGGCGATGTGTTCGTGCTTTACATCGACTACGAACAGCGCGTCCGGCAAACCGCCCATCTCCTTGATCCCACCCAGGCTACGGTCCAACTTCAGCATGAGCCGGGTTTTGGTCAGGGCTTCCTTCTTGGTCAGCTTCTCGAACGTGCCATCAGCCGCTTGCGTCTCGAGTTCCTGCAACCGCCGGATCGACTGACGTATGGTCTTGTAGTTGGTGAGCATGCCGCCCAGCCAGCGCTGATCGACGTACGGCATACCCACGCGAACCGCCTGTTCACGAATGACCTTGGCGGCCGCGCGCTTGGTGCCCACGAACAGAACTTTGTTGCGACGCCGCCCCAGGCTGCGCAGCTGGTCCAGCGCCTCTTTGAACGCCGGCATGGTCTGTTCGAGATTGATGATGTGAATCTTGTTGCGCGAACCGAAGATGTAGGGGGCCATCTTCGGATTCCAGAATCGTGTCTGATGGCCGAAGTGCACGCCTGCAGCCAACATGTCACGCATGGTGATCGTCGTCATATCTATGTCTCCGGGTTGTGTCTTCCACGTACCCCAGCTCGAAACCACCTCAAGGATGGCACCCGCGAGCCTGTGACGGTGCGTGTGACTCGTTACGTCGTAATGTTACGTTGCAAAAATGTCCAAACCCTCGAGGCTGCGCAGAACACCCACGTTGCCTAAGAGCGGCGCGCTTTATACCATAAACCGTTTTGCGCTTAAACTTTGGCCCGGGGAGCCTTTGATCAAAGGCTTCGTCGTACGCGTCCCGGGCGCGCGGCACTGTAGGATGACCTCATGGGTATTAAACTGAAGACGGCCGACGAGATCGCGAAGATGCGCGTCGCCGGGCGCATGGCCGCGCGCGTGCTCGAGATGATCGGCGAGCACGTGGTCGCCGGGGCAACCACCGAAGATCTCGACCGTACCTGTCACGAGTTCATCGTCGAGGATCTCGACGCTGTTCCGGCACCGCTCAACTATTCCAACGCGCCTGGCCAACCGCCGTTCCCGAAGTCGATATGCACTTCAGTCAATCACGTGGTCTGCCACGGCATCCCCAGCGAACGGAAGAAGCTCAAACGCGGCGATGTGCTGAACATCGACATCACAGTGATCAAGGATGGTTACCACGGCGATACCA
This sequence comes from Gammaproteobacteria bacterium, assembly GCA_004357385.1. Lineage (GTDB taxonomy): Bacteria > Pseudomonadota > Gammaproteobacteria > Pseudomonadales > Azotimanducaceae > SMWF01. The sequence continues at coordinate 18,013 of SMWF01000001.1, forward strand.
GCAAGATGTTCTACGTCGGCGAGCCGAGCGTGTTGGCCCAGCGCCTGATCGACATCACTCAGGAATGTCTCTACAGGGGAATAAAGTCGGTACGCAACGGTGCCAGGCTCGGGGATATCGGCGCCGCGATCCAGGCTCACGCAGAAGGCAACAACTTCTCGGTGGTCAGAGAGTTCTGCGGCCACGGCATCGGCGACGTGTTTCACGACGAGCCTCAAGTGCTGCATTACGGCCGTGCCAACACCGGAACCGAGCTGAAATCCGGCATGATTTTTACGATCGAACCGATGATCAACGCCGGACGCCGGCACATAAAGATGCTGCCTGACCAGTGGACGGTGGTGACCAAGGACCACAAGCTCTCCGCCCAGTGGGAACACACGATTCTGGTCACCGATGAGGGCGCCGAGGTGCTGACCCTTCGCGGAGAAGAAAACCTGTTGTGACCCAACGCGCCACGACCCTCGACATCCGCGCCCGGATTGCGGCGGCCAATGCATCTGAAGCAGAACGTTTCTGGTCCGGCGACGACGTCAGTCTACTTCTGGCGGACCGCGCGGCCAGTTTCGATACCTTCATCCGCGAACTCTGGGACCAGATCGGCTGGCCGGATGCGGCCACCGAGCAGCTCGCACTGTTCGCCGTCGGCGGTTATGGCCGCGGTGAGCTGCATCCTTACTCCGACATCGATCTGCTGATTCTCTGTGACGGGAACCCAGCCAGATTCGAAGCACAGCTGGAGCGGTTCGTCCAGTCTCTGTGGGATCTGAACCTCGACATAGGCCACAGCGTGCGCAGCGTCGAGGAGTGCCGCGCCGAAGCCGAAAGCGACATCACGGTGGCAACCACACTGCTCGAACGACGATTGCTGTGCGGGCCACTCGCGCTCGATCGGAAGATCGGCGCCCTGTTCGCCACTGACGAGATCTGGCCGAGCGCCAAATTCTTCAAGGCAAAAGTGGATGAGCAACGGAAGCGACACGCCCGCTACCAGGACGTCGAGTACGACCTGGAACCCAACATTAAAGGCGCTCCCGGCGGCCTGCGAGACATCCACACCATCGGCTGGATCATTCGCCGACATTTCGGTAGCACCGGGCTGGAAGACCTGCCCCTGCGTGGCTTTCTGACCGATGAAGAACGGTCCCGTCTCAACGAGGGAAAGCAATTTCTGTGGCGCGTCCGCTACGGATTGCACCTGATCGCCGCGCGCGCCGAGGATCGTTTGCTGTTCGATCATCAACGGGAGCTGGCGAGCCGGCTCGGCTACACCGACAGCGAAGCCCAACTGGGTGTCGAGCAGTTCATGCACGATTACTACACACGGGTGCTGGCATTGCGCGAAGTAAACGATGTGCTGCTGCAGCACTTCGACGAGGCGATTCTGCGAGCCCACTACATTCCCGAAATAGAAGCGATCAATGAGCGTTTCCAGATTCGCGACAGCTACATCGAAACCACCCACGACCGGGTCTTCGAACAACAGCCCGCGGCGCTGCTGGAGCTGTTCGTCATCATGGCAAACCGGCGTGACATCGCCGGGGTAAGAGCGACGACGATTCGCCTGGTCCGAAGCAGCCTCGACCTCATCACCGAGGACTTCCGCAACGACCCAACGATTACCGCGCTGTTCATCGACCTGCTGCGCGCACCCTACACGCTCGTTTCACAGTTGACTCGGATGCGCCGGTACGGCGTGCTGGGCCGCTATATTCCGGAGTTCGGCGAGATCATCGGGCAGATGCAGCACGATCTGTTCCACATATACACGGTCGACGCGCACACCATGATGGTGATCCGTAACATGCGTCGCTTCCACTACCGTTCGAGCCAGGCAACGTTTCCGGTCGCATGCCATTGCGTGAAGAACCTGCCCAAGATCGAGTTGCTGTACATCGCCGGGCTGTATCATGACATTGGTAAGGGGCGTGGAGGCGACCACTCCGAACTCGGCGCTGTCGACGCGATCCGGTTCTGCACCCGGCACGGTCTCGATGCGGCAGACACTGCGCTGGTCGGATGGCTGGTGCGTAACCACCTCGTCATGTCGGCGACCGCCCAGCGGCAGGACATTGACGATCCCAACATCATTCACGCCTTCGCCGCCCAGGTCGGCAGCGAGACACGGCTGGACTACCTGTACGCGCTGACCGTGGCCGATATCAACGCGACCAATCCAACCCTGTGGAACAGTTGGCGCGCCACCCTGATGCGACAACTGTATAATGAGACACGCAAGGCGCTGCGGCGCGGCCTCGATACGCCGGTGGATCGTGGCTCGACCATCCAACGGACCATGCATGACGCGCTGGACCGACTCGAGGCGCGCGGCATGAGCAGAGAGCACGCTCATGTACTGTGGGACACGTCCGATCCGGATTTTTTCCTCCAGCATTCGGCGAGCCAGATCGTCGCCATAACCGAAGCGATCGATGGCCAGGACGTCGATAGCGAACCCCTCGTGCTGATCCGCGACCTGCCCGGCGAGGTGCGCAATGAAGGTGCCACGGAGATATTCCTGTACGCGAGGGACCAACCGAACCTGTTCGCCGCCAGCGTCATCGCAATCGGCCAACTCGGCCTTTCCATCCACGGCGCGCGCATCTATACATCGGCCAGCGAACGCTGTTTCAACAGCTACATCGTGCTCGATGAAGCGGGACAGCCGCTGGGGCTGGACGAGCGACGTCGGGAACACATTCGCACCACCATCGCCCGGCAACTCCGCTATCCGATCCAGGCAGGAACACTCAACCCGCGACGTCTGCCGCGGCGCCTTCGCCAGTTCCAACGGCCCACCGAAGCGCATATCACCAACGACCCGAACAGCTTGTACTCGGTGCTCGTGGTCGAGGCATCCGATCGACCCGGCATACTGGCCCAGCTCGGTCTGCTGTTCGTCGAGCTGTCGATCACGGTCCACAGTGCCCGGATCACCACCCTCGGCGAACGCATCGAGGATACCTTCTACATCAGCGGCGAACAGCAACGCCCCATTGATGACCCAGCCCGCATCGCACAGCTGACCCGTTCGATCTGCGCCCGGCTCGACGCCGGCCTCGAGACCGTGGCGCGGAGCGCGCCACCATGAACCCCAACATCGAGCGGCTGAACAGGTATCCGTTCGAACGCCTCGCCGACCTCAAAGAAGGTGTAGTCCCCGCGAACCGGCCGCCGATCGCATTGTCGATCGGCGAACCTAAACATGCCCCGCCCGACTTCCTCGTAGAACTGCTGCTCGACCAGGACAACCTGCGCGCCAGTCTCGGCAGTTACCCAGCGACTCGTGGAGCGGTCGCGCTGCGTGCCACAATCGCCACCTGGTTGACGTCACGCTTCTCCCTGGCGGCCGGTTCGCTCGACCCCGCGCGTCACGTGCTGCCGGTCAATGGCACGCGCGAGGCGCTGTTTTCTTTCGGCCAGGCAGTGCTCAGCGGCAGTCGGACCGCAAGCGTTCTGATGCCCAATCCCTGTTACCAGATCTACGAAGGCGCAGCCTTGCTCCGTAATGCACAGCCAGTGTACGTACCGTGCACCGAGGAAACCCAGTTCAATCCAGATTTCCAGCGTGTGCCCGATTCGGTATGGAAACGCTGCGAACTGGTGTACATCTGTTCGCCCGGCAACCCGACCGGTGCCATTCTGGACATCGCGACGCTGACCGCGCTGATCGAACTGGCCGATCGACACGAGTTCGTCATCGCTGCAGACGAGTGCTACTCCGAGATCTATCACGACGAAGCGCATGCGCCCCCGGGTCTGTTGGAAGCCTGCGCCTCGATGGGCCGCGACGACTACCGGCGCTGCGTCGTGTTTCACAGCCTTTCCAAGCGCTCGAGCCTGCCGGGACTGAGGTCCGGTTTCGTCGCAGGCGACGCCGAACTCATGGATGCCTATTACCGTTATCGCACCTACCACGGCTGTGCGATGCCCGAGCACGTGCAGACCGTAAGTGCCGCGGCCTGGGCCGATGAAGATCACGTCGCCGCGAATCGCGCACGCTACCGCGAGAAGTTCGACGCAATCACCCCCATTCTGGCGCGCCACCTCGAGTTGAAGGTCCCCGCCGGGGGGTTCTACTACTGGGCGCCCACACCCGAACCCGACCCCGACTTTGCGCGCGCCCTGTTCGAAGCACAAAATGTCACGGTACTACCCGGCAGCTTCCTTGCACGCAAGGCCAACGGGACAAATCCCGGTGCCCAGCGAGTTCGGATGGCACTGGTAGCTTCGCTGGATGAGTGCCTCGACGCCGCGGCCCGGATCATCGACTTCATGGAGACGCGCTTCGGGCGACCCTTCAGGCGACGCGGATGACGCTCCCTGTGCTGTCCCTTGGGACAGCACACCAGCAACTGTGTAAGCTTGCCGCCCTCCTGAGGTCAGAAGCTGCCAGGCCGCGGTGGCAGGGTTGAGCATATGTTCGCATTTGGTATCGGGCTTGCGTCCTACAGCAGTCGCGGCGACATCCTCGATGTCTACTATCCGACGCCGGCCAAGGATCTGGATGCCCAACTCAGCAAACTGCTCACCTCCCGGGCCCCCGCTGATGACGCGCTGAGCCCCGAGCAGACATCGCGTCTGGCGGATGCCTTGCTCGACGCCGGCCATGCGCGGCTCGGGTCGGCGGCGCGGCTGCTCGCGGAAGCCGACAGGCCGTTGTGCTGGACGGAACTCGACGAGGATCGGCCGATCGAAACGACCACCCAGGCCTACCTCAAGTTGCACCTGCTCTCGCACCGGTGCGCGCTGCCCAACAGCCTGAATCTGGACGGCATCTTTGCGGCCCTGCCGAACGTCGCCTGGAGCAGTCAGGGTCCCATCGGCATCGCAGATATCGACGAACGGCTGGTGCGCGCGCGGATCGAAGGTGCCCCCATTATCGTGCACTCGCTGGACAAGTTTCCGCGCATGACCGACTACGTGATTCCGTCCGGCGTGCGCATTGCCGACGCCTCGCGAATCCGGCTGGGTGCATACCTCGGCGAGGGAACCACGGTCATGCACGAAGGGTTCATCAACTTCAATGCCGGGGCTATCGGTCCCAACATGGTCGAGGGGCGAATTTCGCAGGGCGTCATGCTGGGTGCCGGAACCGACCTAGGCGGTGGCGCCAGCACGATGGGCACGCTTTCCGGAGGTGGAAACATCACCATCAGTATCGGCGAGAACTGCCTGATTGGCGCCAACGCCGGCACGGGCATCCCGCTGGGCGACCGCTGCACCATCGAAGCCGGTTTGTACATCACCGCCGGAACGCCCGTCGAATTGCTGGACGACGCTAGAGAATCGGTACGCACGGTCAAAGCGCGGGAGTTGGCCGGCGAATCGGATCTGCTGTTCATCCGCAACGCACGCACCGGAACGGTCGAGTGCCGTACCAACCGCTCCGCGATTCAACTGAACGAACAGCTTCACGCGCACAACTGAGCCACCCGTGAGCGCCGTTGTTGAGCTAACCCGCCAGCTGATCGAGCGGCCCTCGGTTACGCCCGCCGACGAAGGTTGCCAGGACCTCATGATTGCGCGCCTGGAAGCACTCGGCTTCGACGTGACCCGAATCGACGTCGGCGCCGTGAAGAATTTCTGGGCGCGCCGTGGCAGTTCGTCTCCCTTGTTCGTGTTCGCCGGTCACACCGATGTCGTGCCACCCGGGCCGGAATCGAAATGGCGTAGCCCGCCGTTCGAACCCACAGAGATCGATGGGCTGCTGTTCGGGCGTGGCGCCGCCGACATGAAAGGCAGTCTGGCTGCGATGGTCATCGCCACAGAACGGTTCCTGCGCACCGAACCGCAGCCCAACGGCTCAATCGGATTCTTGATCACCAGTGACGAAGAGGGACCGGCGATCGATGGCACCCGGCAGGTGATCGACTATCTCGCCCGGGAGGACGTCGCAATCGACTGGTGCCTGGTGGGTGAGCCGTCCTCAACCGCGGCGCTTGGCGATGTGGTACGCAACGGCCGACGCGGTTCTCTGAACGGCACACTGCGCATCAACGGAGTCCAGGGTCATGTGGCCTACCCGGAACTGGCCGCCAACCCGATTCACGCAGCGCTCGGAGTGCTCGAGGCGCTGTGCGAGCGCACCTGGGATGAGGGTAACGACCACTTCCCGGCCACGTCGTTTCAGATCTCCAACATCAACGCGGGAACCGGCGCCGAGAACGTCATCCCCGGCGAGTTGAAGGTGACGTTCAACTTTCGTTTCAACTCCGAGCAGTCCCCGGAAACACTCCAGCGCGCCGTCAACGAGACGCTGGACGGCGCTGGACTGGACTATGAAATCGACTGGCGCTTATCGGGGATGCCTTTCATCACCGCGGTGGGAGCGCTCACCGATGCAGTCAACGCAAGCGTCGCCGCAGTCACCGGACGAACGCCACGGATGTCGACCTCGGGTGGCACATCGGACGGTCGGTTCATCGCGCCCACCGGTGCGGCCGTGGTGGAGCTCGGTCCGGTGAACGCAACGATCCACAAGATCGACGAACACGTCGTGATCGAAGACCTCGAGCGGCTCGCGGACATCTACGTGGATCTGCTGCGTCGATTATTGTCCTCGGATACCTGATCAGCACTGCGCAAGCCGCAACGCCATGACGACAACGCTTCGCTACACGCTCATCGGAACCGCAACGTTCATTGCCTTTCTGGTGCTGTTCGCTCCACCTACGCCCATCAGCTCGGCGCTGCAACGCGTTCCCGGCATACTCGTCGGGCAACCGTCGGGTTCGTTGTGGTACGGTGCAGTCGACGTCGACTACCACGGCAGCGAACTCGGACGCCTGAGCTGGTCATACCGCCCCCAGGACCTGCTGCGACTACGAATCGGCTTCAACTACTCACTCCAGGAATCCACCCACGCATTTACTGGCGTCGGATCTGTCTCGGCCGTCGGCGCCAACGCGACCATCACCGGTGAGATGAGTGCGACGTTGCTGACGGATCTGTTATCGCGCTATGACATCTCTATTTCCGGTACGTTCGACATCCCCGAGACGATCCATCTCGCCGCCCCGCACGATGGCACTCCAAGCGCCACCGGAAAGATCCGTTGGAGTGGAGGTACCGTAGCATATCGACTCGGCACGACATCTCGCCGGGCCACGCTGCCACAGCTGACCGCCTATCTGGAAACACCAGCCACGGGGCCCAGCGCAACGGTCTACGCCCAGGGCGACGACACGCCGCTGCTGCTGGCCAGTGTGCAGCGGGACGGCTGGGTAAGCATCGGCGTAACCGTTAAGTTCCTCGAACTCGTTGGACAACCCTGGTCGGGCAGCCAACCGCCGCAAGCCGTGATTATGGAGGTGCAGGAGAAACTGTTCTAATATCGGCATCCAACCGTTGGGCAGTAGAATTCGTGCAACGCGTCGCCCTCAAGCTCGCCGAGCCGGCAAAGATACTCATCGTCATCGGCATTGCCTACAGCCTCGCCCAGTCAGGCTGGTACTTCCTTTCAGATCCCCAGCTGCAACCCATAGGTGATGCTCCGCGCACCATCATCGGCCGCAACCGCCCCGCACCCATATCCGTCAACGCAATCATCGAAAGCAACCTGTTCGGTGACGCGGTTGCCGGCGCAGCGCGGACCCTAGCCGACGACAATCCCCCGAATACGCGCCTGCGGCTGACATTGGAAGGGGTATTTCGCGCCGACAATGCCGATGAGTCGGCGGCGATCGTCGCCGAACAGGGACGACCTGGCCGGCTGTACCTCATCGGCGAATCCCTGCCAGGCAATGCGGTCCTTACCGAGGTATTCCAGGACCGCATCATATTTCGACGCGGAGCCAGTTACGAAACATTGCGTTTCAGCGAGGAAACACCCCTGCTGACGAACGACGGCCCCGTCGCGGCCGCTTCCTCGAGCGCTCGACGCGCGGGCAACAGGCCAGGCAACCCATACCGCGCCAATCAGTTCGAACGCCCGCCCGCTGGTGGGGAAACGAGCGGAGCCGTGCCCGGCCGCTCATTGGACGAAGTCGTGGCCGACTATCGCGACCGGCTCCAGAGGGATCCCGAAGGGACCCTCAACCAACTCGGCCTGCAGCCAGTATCCACCGGCGCCGCAGAAGGATATCGGCTTGGGAACCTGGCACAATCGCCCTATCTCAGCCAGACCGGGTTACAGGCGGGCGACATCATACTGTCGGTGAACGGCAACCCAGTCGGCAACGTTGCTCAGGACCAGATGCAGATAGACAACATCATGGCGCAGGGATCGGCGCGGTTGGAAGTCCAACGCGGCGATCGACGGTTCTTCGTCACCGCTTCGCTGCGCTGACCGAAACGGAAGTAACACGCCGCCATGAGAAGCCTTTCACATACGCTATTCGCTCCCCTGGCGACGTTGCTGCTGTGTGTGGTGCTCGGCGGGTCGAACGCGATGGCCAGCGAATCGCAATCCTGGAAGATCAATCTCAAGAACGCGGATATCCAGGAATTCGTCGCCCAGATCGCCGCAATCACCGGCCGCACCTTCGTGGTCGATCCGCGCGTCAAAGGCAAAGTGACCGTCATCTCCAACGCCAGCCTGGATGAGGCCGGAATCTACGAGTTGTTTCTCTCCGTGTTGCGTGTGCACGGTTTCGCCGCAATTGAAGCGGGCGAGGTGGTTCGAATTCAGCAGCAGACCCTGGCGAAACAAAGCGGCAGCCCGCTGGATTCGGCGCAGGAGATTTCCGGTGAGCAGCTGGTGACGCGCGTCATTGCGGCCCAGTACGTCGCATCCGCCGAGTTGGTGAAGACGTTGCGCCCGATGATTCCGCAGTATGGTCACATCGCCGCAGTCACCCAACCCAACGTCGTGATCATCAGCGACCATGCGGCAAACATCGTGCGGCTGATGAAGATCATCGCGCGTATCGATGTCGCGGATGAAGAGGAGATCGTGGTCATTCCTCTCAAAGAGGCGTGGGTCGGCACGATCGTCGAACTCCTGGAGAAGCTCGCACCGGAAGAACTCGGGCGCAACGCCAAAGGACCGCAGAGCATTCAGGTCATCGCTAACGAACGCAACAACAGTATCGTGCTGCGTGGCAAGTCCCGGCCCATTGCCCAAGTCAGAAAGCTCATATCGATGCTCGACCAGCCCGCTACCAGCGGCGGTACGACCCAGGTCATCTACCTGGCGCATTCGGATGCCGCAAGCGTCGCACAGATCCTCACCCAGCTGGTCGGGGACCAGCGCGCGGAAGGAGCCCCGGCGGCTGAGGTCAAGATCCAGGCCGACGAAAGTCTGAATGCGCTGGTGATCAAAGCGGACCCAACGACGATGAACGAGATCATGAGCATCGTGAGGATGCTGGACGTGCGTCGCACTCAGGTGCTCATCGAGGCGGCCATAGTCGAGATCTCGCTTGATGCCGATTTCGAGCTCGGCGTGGAGATGGCCGCGATCGATCGCGGCAATTCGTCGATCCCGTTCTTCAGCACCGCGTTGAGCCCGACGCTCGCACAGATTCTGGGGGGGCTCGGACCCGGCGATGGTGAGGACGGGCCGTTCGATCCCGCAGCAGTGCTGGGCGTGGCGACCCAGCCCACGTTGGGGGTCGGCAAGCTGGATCCAGACGGCTTCTCCTTCGCTGTCATCCTGCGGGCGATAGCCTCCAGCAGTGCCGCGAATCTGCTATCGACGCCCAGCATCCTGACGCTGGACAACGAGGAGGCGAAGATCCTGGTCGGCCAGGAAGTTCCGTTTCGAACCGGCTCCTTCACCACGACCGCCGACGGCGCCAACAACCCCTTTCAGACCATTCAGCGCGAGGACGTGGGCATCACCTTGACGGTTACGCCACACATCCACGACGGCACGGCCCTCCGACTGGAGATCTCTCAGGAAGTCTCGAGCGTCGTCCTTGCATCGCTCCTCGAGGGTTCCCCCGGCATCATCACCAACAAGCGCACGATCGATACGACGATTCTGGCCGAGGACCGACAGACCATCGTGCTTGGCGGCCTCATTCAGGACGATATCCAGCACAAGGTACGCAAGGTTCCGCTGCTGGGCGACATCCCCTGGCTGGGACGGTTGTTCCGCGTGGATGAAGAGACTCACGACAAGCGGAGCCTATTGGTGTTCCTACGCGCCACCATACTGCACGACCCGTCAGAGGTGACCGAGGTCACGCAGCGCAAGTACGACAGCATCTGGGACGTGGAGATTCAGTCGCGAACTCTCAAGACGGAAGATCCCGTCCAGCCGCCGCTCGACACCATTTATGACGGGCGCCTACAGTAGGCGCGGCCCTCGCGATCCCCCATGTCCGGCCACTTGAGAACCCTCTGGATCCGCGCGCTGCGCACCGTGCTCGGGTGGCTCACCCGGCCATCCGTGCAGGGGGCCGACAAGATCGACAACGCGCGCACCTGCTACGTTCTGGCGAACCGATCAGATGCCGATCTGGCAATGCTCGACCTCGTCGCCCGGCGCGAAGGGCTGGCGCCGCCCGGTGATCCGATTCCCGATTGCCCAACGCGGCAACGCGTTCTGTTTCTCAGCAGCGGATCGCGGCGCCTGTTGCGACGCAACCTGATCCGCAGTTACGCCGAACGGGTTCGTTACCTGGAAGCGAACATGCACGAGCTGCGAGATCTGAACCTCGAACTGATAGCTGTGACGGTGTTCTGGAGCCGGGCGCCCGCCAAGGAGCGGGCACTGTTCCGAGTGCTGCTGTCCGAGAACTGGCGTTTCACCTCCCGCCTCCGGCGCCTGGCGATGCTGCTGTTCAACCGGCGCCACATTCGTGTTCAATTCGGCACACCCGTCGCCCTCCTGGACACGGTCGACGGGCAATCCAGCGACCATCAAATCGCCCGCAGAATTGCGCGACTGATGCGCGTCCAATTCAAGAATCAACGCTCCGCCATGCTCGGTCCCAATCTGTCGCACCGAACCACGATGATCAATCGGATCGTCAACAGTCGCGACGTCCGAGCGGCGATCGACGTGGAAGCGGCACACAGCAATCGCTCGACCCGGAAAGTCCGCAACAGCGCACGTCGTGACGCGACAAAAATCGTCTCTGACATGTCCCATGTCACCGTTCGCGTTCTCGACCGCCTGCTCGGATGGTTCTGGAATCGCATTTATGACGGTATCGACATGACGGGAGTCGACCAACTCCAGGCCTTTGCCGAGCGCTACACACTGGTCTACGTGCCCTGTCATCGCAGCCACGTCGACTATCTGCTGGTTTCATACATTCTGTACCAGCGGGGTCTGATGATTCCCCACGTGGCCGCCGGCGACAACCTCGACATGCCGCTCATCGGCGGAGTGCTGCGGCGCGCTGGGGCCTTCTTCATGCGTCGAAGCTTCCGCGATGATCCGCTGTACAGCGCGATCTTCTCGGAGTACGTGTTTCAGATGCTGCAGCGGGGCTCCCCCATCGAGTTTTTCATCGAAGGCGGACGCTCGAGAACCGGCCGTTTACTGCGGCCGAAAACCGGTCTGCTGCGAGTCACCCTCGAGAGTCAGCACCGAGGTATGGATCGACCCATCGCGTTCGTGCCTGTCTACGTTGGCTACGAAAAGCTGATCGAAGCAGGCAGTTACCAGCAGGAGCTGCGCGGCAGCAAGAAGAAAAAGGAACGTGCATCCGACGTACTGAAATCCACGCGTTTAATTCGTCAATCGTTCGGCAAAGTCACAGTGAATTTCGGCCAACCCGTCGTGCTGGACGAACAGCTCGATCTCACTGCCAACCCAAGCCCGCAGCGCATCAGTCAACTCGGCGACCTGCTGCTGCAGCAAATCAATAGTTACGCGAGTGTGAACCCGATTAATCTGGTTGCCTTGGTCACGTTATGCACACCGAAGCTCGCAATCGACGAAGCAGCCCTCGTTCAGCAGATCGAATGCTACACCGCCATGCTTCGGGAGCAACGCTCGGCAATCACCATAACGCCGCTGTCGGGCAAGGAAGTCATTGCCCAGGCCGAGTCGCTGAACCTTCTGACACGCGAGACGCATGCGTTCGGCGATGTGTTGAGCCACGATCCTTCGAGCGCAGCGTTGATGACCTGGTACCGTAACAACGTCATGCACACGCTTGCGCTGCCATCGCTGATCGCTTGTCTGATCGTCAATCGTCGGCGGCGAATCACGATCGGGAAACTGCGCGAAATGGTTCGAACCGTTTATCCGTATCTCTGCAGCGAACTGTACATCGCCGCGCCTGAATCCACTGACGAAACCCTCGAGGCGTGGCTGACCCGGATGGGAGATCAGGGCCTGCTGAAACGCACGGCCGACAGCATCGCCCCACCCGCAGGCGATTCGGAGGACAACTTCCGACTCCGGCTACTCGCCGGCATCGTCAGACAAACGCTGGAACGGTTCTTCATCGTCATCGCGTTGCTCAAGCACGCCGGGCAGAACCAGCTCGACCAACCCACCCTCGAAGACCGCTGCCAAAACGTCGCCGAGCAGATGTCACGATTCCACGGGCTGAACTCGCCGGAGTTTTTCGATCCACAGCTGTTCCACGGATTTGTCGGCAGCCTGCTCGGGCAGGGGGCGATTGCCCGCGACGCGCACGGAAAGATCAGCTTCACGCCGCTGGTAAGCGAAGTCGTACGGGCCGCCAGTACCGTCCTCACCCCCGAATTCAGGCACGCCGTGTTGCGCGCCCACCTCAAGATGGATGCACTTCAGAGCGTCGCTTGATACACGTCGAACCGAACCACCCGGCCACGCAATGCAAAGGTGGGCGACCCGAGGTCGGGATCCAGGCGCCGCCGCTTGATCACGACCCGGCGGCGCGCACACCGCCGTGCCTGAGTGACCAGCTCGGTGAGTAATTCGTCTTCCCAGCCGAGCAGGTCGGCAAGGTAACGGGCTCGCTTGTTGGGCAGCGCGGTCTTGGCCCGCCGCGGGAACATCGGGTCGAGGTAAACAACATCATAGCGGTCGGGGCCGCGCAGCACGTCGCGCGCGTCCGCCTGGAGCAGCTTGATGTCGCCCCGGGCCAGCGCGGCCGAGCCGAGCCGATGGGTTCCGTCCTCGAGCAGTGCATACACCATCGGGTGCCGCTCACACAGGGTCACAGAACAACCCAGGGCACTGAGCGTCAGTCCGTCCAGACCAAATCCCGCGGTAGCGTCGAGCACCGAAACGCCAGGTCCCGCGGCACAGGCGCGCGCCAGAAGCAGGCGCTTGCCCTGCCGCAGACGGCGCCGCAGATCGTGCTCGGAAAGCCTGACCCCACCCCTCTCTCCAGACTTATGAAGTTGCAGTCCGGAGGTCTTCCGCTCGAGATGGAAGCGCCCCGACTTATCCTCAGTCATGGGTCTTGCGCCAGGGCAGTTGTGTCTGCAGATAGACCGGTAACGCGTATTCGGCGGACACTCCCTCTCCCTCCATCCACCGCGGCAGTGCCATCTCGAGCAGCGCGCCGGCATGCGGGTAGGCATCCACGGCATCTTCGAGACCCACGCGGGTACAGCCCGGCAGCCCGCTCAGAACATCCGAGGCACCCACAAGAACCCAGTCCGGACCCGCCGCATCGGGAAGCTGAAAGTCTTCCTCCCGGACCCGTACGTCGGGTTGAGATTCCACCGGGCCACCCGCGCCGTCGGCCGCGGCATACGCGCCCACGTACAGCTCCCCCTGGCGGGCTCGCAGCACACAGACGTACCCGCCCGCCTGTGGTCGCAATCGTGCCGCGCTGGCGGCGATCGTCTGCAAGGTTGATACGGAAATCACACGCAACCCCCGTGCCAGGGCAAGCCCCTGGACCACGCCAGCGGCAATCCGCAGGCCCGTGAACGATCCCGGACCGCGGCCAAAGGCCAGTGCGTCGAGGTCTGCTAGCTGGATGTCCAGTCGCCGCACCAGCCCGTCGATGCATTCCAGAACCAACGCATTGTGCTGCCTCGGTACGATCCGATGATCCTCCTCGACGCGGCCGTCGACGCTGATTGCCACCGAGCATGCGTCGGTGGAGGTTTCGATGCCCAGCAGAACAGCCATGATTCTACGATCTCGTTGTCGAACACTGGTAGGGGGCCTTTGAGCGCTTGAATGTAGACCAAACGTTGGCGACCATGGCCCACCACCATGACGAACCCATGATACCGTGCAACAGCTACTTGATCTCGACACCGCACTGGCCTTGCTGCTGGATCGCCTCGAGCCACCGCGCACCGACAGCGAAACAGTTGCCTTGCACGCCACCCGCAACCGCGTCACCGCGGTCGACGTGGCGGCGCCCGTTAGCCTGCCGCCGTTTACCTCATCGGCCATGGACGGCTATGCCGTGCGCACGGCGGACTTCTCGGGCGACCCACCGCACCCGCTCGACGTTCAGGGCGCGAGTCTGGCCGGAGCGCCCGCCAAGCAATCGCTATCGCCAAACAGCGCCGTGCGCATCTTCACTGGCGCTGCGGTACCCGAAGGGGCCGACGCCATCATCCTGCAAGAGGATACCTACACCGAGACGAACCGGCTGTTCACGACCCAGACACCGGCGCCGGGCCAGCATATTCGCGCGATCGGTAACGATGTCCACGAGGGCGAATTGTTGATTCCACGCGGCGAGCCACTCGGACCGTTTCAGCAAGCCTGGTTGAGCGCGTGCGGCATCCAGGAGTTGGCCGTCGTTCCCAAGCTGCGCGTCAGCATCTTCGCGACCGGCGACGAATTGGTTGAGCCAGGCCGGCCGCTCGCATACGGCCAGATCTACGAGTCCAATCGACACGTGCTCGCCGAGTTGATGTTCGACCTGCCGGTTGCGATCCAGGACCTGGGCATACTCCCCGACGATCCGGATACGCTGCGCACCGCCCTGGGCGCGGCGGCCCAACGCAGTGACGTAATTCTGACATCCGGCGGCGTTTCGGTGGGCGACGCGGATCACGTCAAAGCGGTCGTTGAATCAATCGGCCAGCTGGAATTCTGGAAGCTTGCGCTGAAGCCTGGGAAACCCATAGCCTATGGAAGTATCGGCGATGCCGCATTCTTCGGTCTGCCCGGCAACCCGGTCTCGACGATCGTCACCTTTCTGTTGATCGTAAAACCCGCACTGCAAGCACTGTCGGGAATGCACCCCCAACCCATACTACGGCTTGCTGCCCGCCTGCAGTCCCCCATCCACCACTCGGCAGGGCGCGCCGAGTATCAACGTGGAGTTCTGGCGCTGCACCGTGACGGTGCCACGGTGACCAGCACCGGCGACCAGGGATCGAATCGACTGGGCAGCTTCCGCAACGCAAACTGCCTCATCGAGGTCCCCAAGACTGAAGGTGACCTGAGTCCCGGTGCGTCCGTTCAGGTACTGCCCTTCTTCGGCTTGCTGAACTAACGAACACACACGATCGCTCGCTTCGCGCGGAGCTTACCCCCACCACCACATCCGTCAGGGGGTATCAGCTCTTGCGAGCCTTGCGGCCAGCCTTACGGCGACGCTTCGGCTTTGCCTTCGCTTTGCGCGCCGCAACTCGTTCCGCGGCCGCGCGCGCCACTGCGTGCGCCTTTTCGTCGGCTCTGATCTTGGCCAATGCGATGCGTGTCCGTTGTTTCGCACGGGTCGCTTCCGCCTTTACCTGTGCAACACGCTTAGATGCCGCCAGTCGCTCCATAGCGGCTTCGACTCTTCCTTCGATAGCCGCGATTCCGGCCGAATTCTGAGCGTCGAGCACCGATTTGATCGAGGCGATACGCGCCTTCAACTGCTCGTTTTCCTGCGCGGATCCTAACTGGGAACTGGTCGAACGTACCTGCGTCCGAATCGTGGTCAGCCGGGCATTGATGCGTTTTACCGCCACCCCAGCCCGCTTCGCGGCATTCCTGTCCAGCGCCTTTTTGCTTCGGAGCGCCTTGTTGCGCGCGATGCGTGCAGTACGCTGGGCGGATTTCAATATTTTGCGTTCCGCTTTCAGGCGAGCGCCGACCTTGGTCGCTGCTTCTTGAGCACGTTGCAATGCGGAAACCGCGGCCTGCTTAGCGGCCGCCTTGCGTACAGCAGCCGACGCTCTCCTGACCTTTCTTTTAGCTGGCGTTCTCTTAGCAGGCGCTTTCTTAGCAGCAGCTTTCTTGGCAGCAGCTTTCTTGGCAGCAGCTTTCTTAGCAGCAGCTTTCTTAGCAGCAGCTTTCTTAGCAGGGGTTTTCTTGGCGGCAGCTTTCTTAGCAGGGGTTTTCTTGGCGGCAGCTTTCTTGGCAGGGTTTTTTCGTAGAGGCTTTTTCGCAGCTCGTTTCTTTGCGACCGCCTTCGCAGTTGTTCTTTTTGCAGGTGACTTTTCAACCGCCGCTCGTTTCGCAGGTGATTTCTTTACGGTCTTCTTCGCAACTTTCTTTACCGCCGCTTTCTTTACTGCCGCTTTCTTCGCTCTGGCCATACCGGTCTCCTCAGCAAACGTGTTTAATGAGTTGGGCTCGGTTCCGATGATATTTGATCTCCACACAAATACCAGCCCAATTCGCGTCACGAAATTGAAACTTTTTAGACGTCACACGAATACTTGAGCGGCGTATCAGCGTGTAGCTGCCGCTCGATCTAATCGTTGGGGTCAGGACGCCAGTGCATTCATTACTGCGGCGCGAATCACTTCGACGTCACCCAGGCCGTTGACTTCATGATACTTGACCGGGTTGCTGTGCGACCCCTGTCGGTAGAACTCGACCAGCGGATAGGTCTGGGAGTGGTACACGACAAGTCGTTGTCTAACGGTCTCCTCCTTGTCGTCCTCGCGTTGGACCAGTACGTCACCGGACTCATCATCGATCTCCGCCTGGCGGGGCGGATTGAACACCACGTGGTAGACGCGGCCAGACGCTTCGTGAACCCTGCGCCCGCTCAAGCGTCGGACGATCTCCTCGTCAGGCACGGCGATTTCGAGCACGCAATCGAGGTCGATCTCGGCTTCCGCAAGCGACCGCGCTTGCACGATGGTCCGCGGAAAACCATCAAACAGAAATCCGTTCGCGCAGTCCGGCTGAGCGATTCGTTCCTTTACCAGTGTGATGATGATGTCATCTGATACAAGGTCACCGCTGTCCATGACCTGTTTTACCCGGGAACCCAGTAATGTCTCGGCACGCACGGCGGCTCGCAGCATACCCCCCGTTGAGATCTGCGGTATCTGATACTCATCGCAGATGAACTGCGCCTGGGTCCCTTTCCCTGCACCGGGCGGACCCAGCAGAATTACTCGCATTCGACAGCTCCTGACTCGTAACGAATTAAAAAAAACTAACCAATGCGCCGCGCTTCGATGATTCCCGCCACTTGGCGCACTCTATCCACGATTCGCGCGAGCCCCGGCAGCCCATCGGTTTCCAGATCAAAAGCGATGCACGCCGTGTTGCCGGCCGGATCCGATGTCGCCTCCATCGATCCCATCGACACATGATCGGCGAGCAGCACGGCGGTGATGTCGTGCAGCAGGCCTGCGCGATCGTGGCCTCGTATTTCCAAACGGAATTTGCGTTTGGTGAGCGCCCCACGGCGGCTGGCATCTTGGACGATCGACGGTCCGCTCGCCAACAGATCGAGCTGCCCTGCGGGTAGTTCATCGAGCACCGCGACGACATCAAACACGCTCCGCTCGCCAACGCCCAGGTCATAGTAAAGGTCGCTTGCATCGCTGTATCCCAGGCGTTCGGTGACGCGCTGAACATCTGCGCGAACGGCGAGGCGTTCCAGTTCGCGTTCCAACAGGTCCCGACCGGCGGCAATGTTCTGGCTCGCGTCGAGCGCTCTAAACCATCCCCGGACCTTCGCCTTGGCCCGGGCCGACTTCACGAAACCCAGATTCGGATCCAGCCAGTCGCGACTGGGTTGTTGGTTCTCGGAGGTGATGATCTCGACGCTCTGCCCGGTGGCCAGCGGTGTCGCCAGCGGCACCAGGCTACCGTTCACGCGCGCGCCCAAGCAGTGGTGGCCGATCTCCGTATGCACACGATAGGCGAAATCCAACGGTGTTGCGCCTGCCGCCAAGTCAACAACGTGGCCGCCGGGGGTGAACACATAGATCCGGTCCTGCTCGATGTTGGCGCGTAATTCCTCGCCCACCGCTGTATAGCCACCGACCTCTTCATGCCAGTCGAGCACCTGGCGAAGCCAGTCCAGCTTCTCCCCATAGGCAACGTCAGCGGGTCGGGGCGGACTCGCGTCCTTGTATGACCAATGCGCGCATACGCCAAGTTCTGCTTCCCGATGCATTTCCTGCGTACGGATCTGAACCTCGAGGGTGTTGCCATCCGGGCCAATCACCGCAGTGTGGATGGAGCGGTAGCCGTTGTCTTTCGGATTGGCAATGTAATCGTCAAACTCGCTGGGGATGTGCCGCCAGTTCGTGTGAATGACACCCAGCGCCGCATAGCAGGCACGAGTGTTGTCAACCAGCACGCGGACAGCTCGCACATCGTAGATCTCTGCAAAATCCACGTTCTTCGTGTGCATCTTTCGCCAGATGCTGTAAATATGCTTGGCACGCCCCACCACGTTGGCCTCGATTCCTTCAGCGGCCAGCGCGCGCGCTAACGACTGTTCAATGGCGTCGATCTGGCGTTCACGTTCGACTCTACGACCGTCGAATTTGCGGGCGACTTCCCGGTAGGCGTCCGGTTCGAGATAGCGAAATGCAAGATCGTCGAGTTCCCACTTCAATCGCCAGATGCCCAATCGGTTGGCCAAGGGCGAAAACACGTCCAATACCTCACGAGCCAGGCGCTGCTGGTGCGGTGGCGGCATAAGCTTGGCGCGGCGTAGCGCAATGATGCGTTCGGCAAGTTTTACGATTGCGACGCGCACATCGTCGATCAGCGCGACCAGCATCTTGCGGACGTTGTCTACCTGATCCCGCGATTCCGTACTCAACAGTGGCGTGTTGGAAAGCTCGAGCAAACTGACGGACGCCATTCGCTCGACCTCTGCGACCAGTTCCGCCGACCCGTCACCGATGGCCTGCGCGAGGGCCTCGTACGTGGCGTGTCTGCCTCGAAAACAGCGATAGGTAATGCCCGCGCAGACCGCATCCGTATCGAGATCGAGGTCCACGAGCAGGTGGGCAAACTCGAGACCAATCGCCAGCAGTGACTGGTCTTGCTGTGGCAGCGCTTCGACGAATCGGCACGCCGCGTTCAATCGATCCGGATCGAGCCTGGAACTTCGGCCAACGAGCCGGCGTATACACGCCGGTACATCGAAGCGTCCATCCGCTGCCCTCGCAAGGTCTTCGTTGATTTTGACCATGTACTACCGTTGCAACGAATTGAACCGAGGCGCACAACGCCCGCGAAGATCAGCGCCGCTCGAACACCGCCAGCGTCTCGACGTGCGCCGTGTGCGGGAACATATCAAAAAGCCCGAGCCGTTTCAGATCGAACCCTTGCGCCCGCAGGCGTGCAGCGTCTGCGGCGAAGCTTTCCGGATGGCACGAGACATAGATTACGCGGCCAACCCGGGGGGCGGTGAGCAATGCGAGTGCGATACCACAGCCACTGCGGGGCGGATCAACGAGCACTTTGTCGAATGGCTCGCCGAATGGCTCGCCGAATGGCTTGCCGAACGGCTCCTTCGAGGCCGTGCCACGTTGCGCCTGATCGTAGAGATCCGCACCTAGGAACCGCAACCGGTGCCCGAGACGATTGCGCTTGGCGTTAGCGACGGCCCGGGCGACCATGTGCGCGGAACCGTCAATGCCCACGACCTCTGCACCGTGTCGCGCGATTGGCAACGTGAAGTTGCCGAGACCGCAAAACAGGTCCAGCACGTGTTCACCCGGAGTGGGTTTGAGCAGCGCCAATGCGGCCGAGACAAGCCGTTGGTTCACGCGTTCGTTGACCTGGACGAAATCGCCGATCTGAAACGATATGCAAACGCCGAATTCGTCCAGGCGATAACTCAACGCCCGCTCGGGTGCTCCATCGAGACGTACCAACGTGTCGTACCCTCCGCTCTGCAGAAGTATCTGGATGCCACTGGTTCGCTCGAATGCGCCCAGCAGCTCCAGATCCCGTTGCGATAAGGCGGCAAGATGACGTAACGCCAGGCTGGCCCCGTCATCACCTGAAGCGATTTCGATCTGGGGCAGATCCGCACGTGCCGGCATTGCTCCCAGGAGATTCTTCAACTCGGCAAATAGCGCGCTGAACGGTTCAGCGAGCACCGGACAGGTATCCAGCCGGGCGACCCGACTGCCGAAACTCTCCCGAAACCCGAGCAGGAATTCCTGCTTGTCGGCAAGGTATCGACCGCCAAGCCGTGCCTTGCGCCGGTAATGCAGCCGCGGACCGTAAACCGGCGCCGCGATCCGTTCCGGTTGCACACCGTGCGCTTGCAGGGCCTTCAAGACCAAACGCTGCTTGTGGTCCAACTGAGCCGCCGCATCCAGTTGCTGCATCGCACAGCCACCACAGCGAAGAAACGCGGAGCACGCCATCACTGCCCCGCCCGCGGTCGACTCGGGAATGCCCCACCATATGCCTTTGCGCCGCTTGATGATCCGGACAACGACGCGTTCGCCGGGCAACGCCCCTTTGACGCGCACCTGGCGCCCTTCGGCCGTTCCTTCAGCAAAACCATCTTCCGCCATATCGACGATATCCACATCGACGATCTTCGGTGCCTTTTTGGGCGCCTTCCCAGGTGAGTGGAGGCGCCGATTAACCGGCTGGTTCATCGCGATGTGCGAAACAGCGCTCGGCTGTGCAGTGGTCGATCGCCCAGATGCGGCGCGAGCGCCTCACGCATGATCCGCTTGGCGACGCGTCTGACCTCGGTCTCGTCAAACTCGTCTGCTGCGATCGCGAGCAACACAGCACCACGATAGCCGCTTGCCGCGTCCTTGCCGGCCGACACTCGCCGAAACCCGAAATCGGGTTCCAGAAAGTACCGTGCCTGCGCAAGTACCGGTTCACCCGTGTCCGCATCCCGATCGAACACCAGTTCATAACCGCACTCCTTCAACAACAGCCTCTCGAATCGCCGCAACACTATTTCGATCCGGGATTCGATCGGAGTTTCGATCGGTTCCCCACCAGCCAGCGCGCTTACGGTGAGCGCATAGCCTCGGAACAGCTGGGTATGCGGATCGTCGGAGCGCAGCAGCCGCAGCATCAGCTCGTTCACGTACAGCCCGGCGTACAGCGATTTTCCGACCAGCCAGTGGTGTTCAGTGCGTTCAAAGGATGTCAGTGTGCGCAGCTGTCCACGGCCCGCCCAGCTAACCAGCAATCGCGCGAACGGCATAAGCGTTTCGGCGCCCTTTCGTTTCCGGCCACGCACGCCGCGCGCAACCACGCATACACGACCATGTTCCAACGTCATCAGCTCGGCGATGGCACTGGTTTCACGATAAGGCCGAACGTGCAGGACGAACGCGTCCTGACTTACGGCGCGAACACCCGTCACTGGAAGCCCAGACGACGCAGCGAACGCTCGTCGTTGGTCCAGCCCGACTTTACCTTGACCCACAGTCGGAGCATGACCTTGGTGTCAACGAGCGCTTCGATTTCATGCCTCGCTTCCTGACCGATCGACTTGAGGCGCGCGCCTTTGCGGCCGATGATGATGACCTTCTGGCCGTCCCGCTCGACGAAGATGTTGGCGTCGATCTCTACCAGCCGATCCGACGATCGGAAATTCTCGATGACCACGATGATGCGGTGTGGCAGTTCGTCGCCCAGTCGCCGCATCAGTTTCTCGCGAATGATCTCAGACACCATGAAACGTTCGGACTTATCCGTGACCTGATCGGCCGGGAACAGGTGCGGCCCTTCGGGGAGTCGCCGGACCACTTCCTGCCAGACTCGATCGAGACCGTCGTTGCGCAGCGCCGAGATTGGAATGATCTCATCGAACACATTGCGCGCCCCGAGCTTCTCCATCTGTGGCAATAGTTCCGTGCGACCCTTGAGTTGGTCGATCTTGTTGATGGCGCAGATCTTAGGCGCCCGCGCGCGGGCCACGTGGCTGAGTACCAGGTCGTCTTCGGAGGTCCAACGTGCGCGTTCGACGATCATGACGACGATGTCGACATCCGACAGCACCGACGTTGCCGAACGAACCATGTATCGATTCATCGCGCGCTGTTTCGTTGGATGAATACCCGGAGTATCGACGAAGATCACCTGATCGCGCTGGTCGGTCATCACCCCAAGCAGGTTGTGACGGGTCGTCTGGGGCTTGCGCGAAGTGATGCTCAGTTTGCGCCCGAGCAGGTGATTCAGTAGCGTCGACTTGCCGACGTTGGGGCGCCCGACCAGCGCCACGTAGCCGCAACGAACGGCGTCACTCACGACTGTTCTTCCAGTAAATCGAGCGCTCGTTGGGCGGCAGCTTTCTCGGCATCACGCCGGTTGCCCGCACGGGCTTCGACCGCAACATTCAGTTTCGCAAGCCTACATTCGACCAGAAACACGGGCTCGTGGGCCTCTCCGTCCTGGGCTTTGATGCGATAATCAGGAAGCGGCATGCGGCGCGCCTGCATCAGTTCCTGCAGCCGCGTTTTCGGGTCTTTGCGTGTCAACGCATCATCATCCAGCCGGTCTCCGAGCAGCCGGACGACGAGTTCGCGAACGGCGTCCACACCCCCATCAATGAGCGCGGCTCCAAGGATGGCCTCGAGCGCGTTCGACAGGAGGGAATCTCTGCGAAATCCGCCACTGCGCAACTCCCCCGGGCCCAGCCGCAGGTGGTCACCCAGATCAATCTCCCGGGCTACGGCTGCGAGCGCTTCACGATTTACGACATTTGCGCGCATCAGCGACAGGTGATGTTCCTGGACGTCGGGATAGCGTTGATACAGCAACTCCGCGACCGCCAGACCCAACGCCGCGTCGCCGAGAAACTCGAGACGTTCATTGTTGACCCCCGACACCCCCCGGTGGGTCAAGGCGAGCAGCAACAGCGCCTGGTCGGCGAATTTGTAACCGAGCCTGAGTTCGAGCTTATCGAGTTTAACGTCAGACGATTGCACGCATTGCGGCGGGATTTGCGCCGGATGATGTGATCCGCGCAGCCTAGCACGTTACCCGTCAGCCGTAATCGAAGCGCTTGTTGAACGACAGCACCAGGTCAATGTTGTAGAACAGGTGCTCACGAATCTCATAGTCGAGGGTCAGGGCCGTCGCGCCACGCTTACGCTCGATGCCGACGACCTCGGCAACGCTGATATCCCGGATATTGTTGATCTTGAACCGCTTGCGTAATGATTCGCGAATCTTCTGCTTGCTCATTACGTGCACCTGGTTCTTGGGCAGAGCCTCCACCACCGAGACCATCGTATAGAAATCGATGTAATGCGGTATGGTGCGCATCGCCACCGTCACGATGCCACCCACAATCAGGATCAGGAAAATCCATTGAATCATGGCCATGCCACGTTGTCGGCGCGGCCCGGACATCATGTCTCGTTGCGTGCTCATGGTGCGCTCCATTTTAATCGATCAGGCCGTTGCGCTGAAACGTCGGCCAGTTAAGACCCGGGTCCTTGTGCACCCAGATCGCAAACGCCTTGCCAACAACCTTGGCATCTTCAACGAAGCCCCAGCGCCGGCTATCAAGACTCTTGCCGCGATTATCACCCATCATGAAGTAGTGCCCTTCCGGCACGGTCCATTCACCCGGACGCTCCCGCAGCGTGGGGTAACGATATATCCGGTGTCCGCCGTCGCCTAACTGCTCATCGTAAATTCGATACTGGGGTCGCACCCCATTCGTGACCTGATCCACGAAATCCTGCGCCACGCGCTCACCGTTGATGGTCAGCACCTTATTTTGATACCGGACGTGGTCCCCCGGAAGGCCGATCACCCGCTTGATGAAGTAGCGCGACTCATGCGGCGGGATGAACACCATGACATCGCCGCGCTGAGGTTCTCCCACAGCAAAGATCTTGGTGCCCAGCACCGGCAATCGAATGCCGTATGCAAATTTATTTACCAGAATGAAGTCGCCAACCTCGAGCGTCGGAACCATGGATTCCGACGGAATCTGATACGGTTCGACGAGAAAACTCCGCAGCAGCAGCACCAGCAGCAGCACCGGGAAGAACGAGCGCGCGTACTCCGCAATCACGGGCTCTTTGAGCACGCCCTCCAACGCATCCTCGTCGACGCGCTTCGAACTGCTTGCAAACGCTTCAGCGGCACGTTGCCGACGTGGCTTGAAGATCACCACATCGCCCAACCAGAGCGCGCCGGTGACGACCACCGCCCAACTGAGCACAAGGGGAAAATCGACGTCCATCAGCGTTCCATCTTCAAAACGGCGAGAAACGCCTCCTGAGGTATCTCCACGCGTCCCAACTGCTTCATTCGTCTCTTGCCTTTCTTTTGCTTTTCCAGAAGCTTTTTCTTGCGCGTGATATCACCGCCGTAACATTTAGCGGTGACGTTCTTGCGCAACGCCTTGACCGTCTGCCGGGCGATGATCTGGCCGCCGATCGCTGCCTGGATCGCCACGTCGAACATCTGCCGTGGAATCAGCTCCTTCATCTTCTCCGCAAGTTGTCGGCCCCGGTACTGCGCCTGATCCCGGTGCACGATCATGGCCAACGCATCCACACGCTCACCATTGATCAGGATGTCCAGCTTGACGAGATCACTTCGCTGGAATCGCACGAAGCCATAGTCGAGTGATGCAAATCCCCGGCTGACCGACTTGAGGCGGTCGAAAAAGTCCATCACGACCTCGCTCAGCGGCAGTTCGTAGGTAAGGGATACCTGGCCCCCACCGAACACCATGTCTTTCTGCACTCCACGCCGCTCAACACACAGGCCGATGACGCTGCCGAGATAATCCTGGGGTACGAGAATGTTGACGGCGGCGATGGGTTCGCGCATCTCCTCCACCGCACCCGCATCGGGTAGCCGGGACGGGTTGTCGACCAGTTCCGAGGTGCCGTCGCGCCTGAGCAGTTCGTACACTACGGTCGGCGCCGAGGTAATCAGGTCCAGATCATACTCGCGCTCCAGGCGCTCCTGGATGATCTCCATGTGCAACATGCCCAGGAATCCGCAGCGAAATCCGAAGCCGAGCGCCTCGGACGTCTCCGGCTCGTAGAACAACGACGCATCATTCAGTCTCAGCTTCTCGAGGGCTTCACGGAAACTCTCGAAATCTTCCGAGTTGACCGGAAACATCCCGGCATACACCTGAGGTTTGATCTTCTCGAATCCCGGTAGCTGCCCGACACTGCCTTGCCCACTAATCACGATCGTATCGCCGACCGGCGCACCGCGAATTTCCTTGATGCCGGCGACCAGGTAGCCCACCTCACCCGCGCCGAGCGAGTCCTTGGCGCTACGCTTGGGCGTAAAACAACCGACTTCGTCCACCACGTGGGTGCGACCGACCGACATCACCTGGATCCGATCACCACGGCCGACGCGTCCGTGGACCACCCGTACGAGCGAAACGACGCCCAGGTAATTGTCGAACCAGGAGTCGATGATCAACGCCTGCAGCGGCGCGCCGTCATCGCCGATCGGCGCGGGGACGCGTTCGACGATTGCTTCCAACAGCTCCGGCACACCCGCGCCAGTCTTGGCGCTCACGGTGAGGGCTTGACTGGCGTCGAGTCCAATGATGTCTTCGATCTCGCTGGCAACCCGAACCGGGTCAGCCTGGGGTAGATCAATCTTGTTGAGAACCGGGATCACCTCCAGGCCCTGATCGATCGCCGTGTAACAGTTGGCCACCGACTGCGCCTCGACACCCTGGGCGGCGTCCACGACCAGCAGCGCCCCTTCGCAGGCGGCCAGCGAGCGGGATACCTCGTAGCTGAAGTCCACGTGACCCGGCGTGTCGATGAAATTCAGCTGATACCGCTGACCATCCGCCGCCTGATAGTCGAGCGTCACACTCTGGGCCTTGATGGTGATCCCCCGTTCGCGCTCCAGATCCATGGAGTCGAGCACCTGCGCCGACATCTCCCGGGCGCTCAACCCGCCACACAGTTGAATCAAGCGGTCGGCCAGGGTGGATTTGCCATGATCGATGTGAGCAATGATGGAGAAGTTTCTAATCTGCGCTACGGCAGCCACGGATACCTGTCGGGGGTCGGGAAAATAGCCGCGGGAGTTTAGCGCATTTACCACGCGATTATCACGATGGACCGCGCTCGTTGAAAGCGTGCTGAGGGCGTCGCTTAGTCGTCGGGGACGCGCAGGGCCAGGAACGTTGGCGACTGGCCGCGCACGATCAGTACGGGCACCGATCGGCCGCGCTGCAGTCTGTCCACCACGTCATTGAAGGTCTCGACCGAATCAACTTCCTCGTTGTTCAGGCGGGTGATCACATCACCCTGCCTGATGCCTGCTGCATGGGCCGGTCCTTCGGACTCGACCACGCGCACGCCGAAACTGGTATTCGCTCGCTGACGCGCCGCTTCATTGAGTTCCTCCACCACCAGACCCAGAGGTGACGGCGTTGATCCACCGTGCGACCCGGCGCGGCTCACCGCTTGGTCGTCCGCAAGTTCGCCGACCATGACCTGAAGCGTTTTGCGCTTACCTTCGCGCACAATCACCACGTCGACCTCCCCGCCGGCGCGGCTGCGCCCCACCAGATGCGGCAGGTCCGATGAAAGGTCGATGTCGCTGCCGTTGTAGGTAACGATGATGTCACCCTCCTTCAAACCGCCAACATCGGCCGGACCCCCATCGAGCACCCGGGCCACCAGAGCGCCGCCCGGTTTGTCGAGACCGAAGCTCTCCGCGAGATCACGACTGACGTCCTGGATTACAACCCCTAGCCAGCCCCTCGACACCCGTCCATCCGCCTTGAGTTGCTCGACAACGCCCATGGCAATGTCGATGGGGATCGCGAAAGACACGCCCATGTAACCGCCCGATCGAGTGTAGATCTGGGAATTGATGCCAACCACCCGCCCATCCAGATCGAACAGGGGTCCGCCCGAGTTGCCCGGGTTGATAGCGACATCTGTCTGGATGAACGGCACGTAGTTTTCGTTGTTCTCGTTGGGCAGGCTGCGGCCCTTGGCACTGACGATGCCTGCTGTCACGGAGTAGTCGAAACCGAAGGGTGACCCGATCGCCAGAACCCATTCACCCACCTCCAGCGCATCGGATTCGCCCAGTTGCACCACCGGAAGGTCCTCGGCCTCGATCTTCAACAGAGCCAGATCCGAGCGCGGATCTGCACCGACGAGGGTCGCCACCAACTCGCGCCGATCGCTCAGGCGAACGATGATTTCATCGGCGTCTTCCACCACGTGGTTATTCGTCAACACGTAACCATCTTCGGAGATGATGAATCCCGACCCCAGCGAACGACGCTGCCCGCCAAATGGGTTACCCCGCCGGTCGGGTGGAAAAAACCGTCGGAAAAACTCATCCAGCTGGGGGCTTCCCGAGCTACGTCGGTGCGGGTTCGCCTGCACCGTGCTGACGTTTACGACCGCCGGGGAGTACTTCTTGACCAGCTCAGTGAAGTCCGGAAGATCCCCGGCGAGTGCAACCTGGGCGACCAGGCTAAACAGCAAAGCGATACTGAACAGTACAGTGCGACTAGTCATTCGGGTGAAACTACCGTGGTTGTTTTTAACATCGTCCGCTCTGACTGCGGCACGCGACGATTGTTCAACAGTCTAACAGCGGCCGGCTCGATGGGCGCGGTGACGATGCGTGGCGAAAGTGCGGTGCTTGCCTGTGCAGCAATGCGCGCCAGCACCAGCAGTATAACGCCGAACACCGTAAATCCCGTAAGCGCCAACGCGGCCTCCGTGGCCAGCGGGTCCAGCGCGCGATGCGCAAGTCCGGTAGTGATCAGCGCCAGAGTCGGTATACCCAGCAACATCAGCACAACCCTGCAAAGGCGCGACCGGGGCACGCCAACGTCGACGACCGAATCCAGCGGAAAGCCCGGTCCGGCGTTTTCAATCCACAGCATCTGATCGTCCCCGAAGCACTGACCGCAGTGCCCGGTGCAGTTTGCACAGCGCTGCGAGGCAAATTCGACCCAACAACCGTTCCCTTCGACCCGGGTAACCCGCCCCCGGCGGATGCTGAAACCCGAGGGAATCACCGCGACGCGTAGCGGACCGACAACGCCACTCGGCGTGCCGTCTCGGTTGGCACCTCCCCCACCACGGTGACCAGATGCCGTTCGTCATCCGGACCCATGATGAGGTTGGTCACCGCGACCGTGGCGCCGTACCGGGACACCATCTCGCCTGCGCCGGCCAGCGGCATCGCTTCGATGAACACGGAAAAAGCCGCCAGTCCATCCGAGTACATCAGCGTGTTGATCGACTTCAGGTTACTGGGGGTGCGGCGTATGTCCCAGCTTGCCATGGCAAACCCCGCGGGCAGCCACGTCGCTTCCCAGCGCATCTCGCCACCCTCGAGGCGCGGTTGCGCGTGGGGGCCCAACGTCAAGTGACTGATGACGGAACCCTCACCGACCCTCAGGTCGAATACCGCCACATCGATCGGACCACCCACGTCCAGCGTCGCGAACTGAAATATCTCAAGCCTGGCGCTGTTGCCGTCAACCAGTTCCGAGCGCAGCAACAGTCCCGTTGCCGTATCGATCCACAGTCGATAGCCGTAGCGATCCCCGTCCTGGGGCATAACCGCCAACCGAACCGCCTCCCGGTTCGCGACGCGGTCGAGACCATGAAAGGCCATGGTGTAGACATCGCCGATTTCATCGAAGCTTCGAGTGAAGGCACGCGCAAACGGCCCGGACGGGATGCTGCTTGCGAGTTCGAGCATTGAATCGCCGGGCTGGAGGATGCATGCAACCTCGTCGCCATGCCGAATAATCTCCCTGGGTTCGCCGTTCAGGTGCACCAATCGCTCGCGTTGCACGCCGTCCTGAACCACATGGGTAACACGCAACGTCGACAGCTCAATGCCGGTGTAGTAGCTGAACACGCCGTCGTAATCCAGCTCGGCGAACGCCACGTTCATTCCGTCGAGCCATTCCCCCGGCGTACGGCCACGGAACTCCTCAGCATAAGCGGTCGCTGAACCCAGGGCGATCGCCAGAACCATCGGGAGCGCTCTGTACAAAGCGAGCTTCATCGGCTTTGGAAAGCAGCGACCTTCACGAACGGCACGATACCCGGCTGGTGGTACATCGAAGTATGTTGTGCGTGATGCAGCATGTAGGCACGCATGCGCTGCATGTCGACCCGGCTGGGAAATTCATCGAGCGCCGGGCGCACAGCAGCGTTCTGTACATCCGCGCCCAATGTTCGTTGATCCAGCGTCGAGGGCTGTATATCCGCGAGCAGGTTCCCACCTTCCAGTGCGTCCTGCTCCGAGAGATTGAATCCCAGCACGATAGCAAGCGCGACGGTTGCGGCAACCGCCGCGCCGGCCATGCGACCGACCCAGGACGGCGCACTCCGGACTTCGGCAGCAACCTGCTCGTCTAGCCCTTCGCCCGCGTCGATCCGACGCCAGAGTGAATCGATGCTGTGTGCCGGCGCGGCCCGCGAGCCAAAACGACCCTGCTGGAGAACGCCGCGCACGAGATGATAGCGTTGCCACACCGCATGCAGCGACTGATCTTCGGAAACCTCGTCCAGCAACCGCCGAAGCTCGAACTCATCCGCTTCGTCGTCCATCGCAGCGGACAGAAATTCTTTCAATTTGTCAGACATGTCGATACCTATCTCTCACCGCAGTGCGCTCATGATCTGGTCACGAAGGGTTGAATATGCTGGTCAATCGCTTCCCGGGCGCGAAATATTCGGGATCGAACCGTTCCCACCGGGCACTCCATGATCTGGGCAATCTGCTCATAGGTTAGACCATCGAATTCCCGAAGTGTTACCGCACTGCGCAGGTCGTCGGGCAATCTGCGAATCGCGTCATTTATGGCGTTTTCGAGCTCGTCGCGGGACAGTTGGTTTTCGGGGTTTTCAGTCTCCCTGAGGAAATCCCCACCGTCCATGAACTCCGCATCCTCCGCATCGATGTCTGCCGCCGGCGGTCGCCGGCCGCGAGCCAGAAGATAGTTCTTCGCCGTGTTGATCGCAATGCGATACAACCAGGTGTAAAACGCGCTTTCGCCGCGAAACCTCGGCAGCGCCCGGTAGGCCTTGATGAACGCCTCCTGTACCACATCATCGATATCCTGCGCATCGCGCACGAACCGGCTCACCAGGCCATAGATCTTGTGCTGATAGCGAGAAAACAACAGGTCGAAGGCGCGCCGGTCGCCCTTCTTCACGCGTCTTACCAACTCCTGGTCGGTGTCCTTGGCCACGCTAACGGACGCCCCGTGGCGTGGCTGGCTGCTCGCGGCACATGGAATTCTACGATCGATCCGTTGGAGGGGTTGCATATTCTGCCCATTCACCGTGGTTTATACTAGGTTCTCCTTGGTCCCAGAGGCCCGACGTGAGCGATCGCTTTCGCCACGATGTGCTGGTGATTGGCAGCGGCGCCGCCGGGCTTGCCGCCGCGCTGCATCTGAGCGACCACGCTCGTGTCGCGGTGCTCAGCAAGTATGGTCTCGATGCCGGTTCCACCGACTGGGCCCAGGGCGGCATCGCCGCCGTTACCGATTCGACTGACACCGAGTTCGAGCATGTTCAGGACACCCTGCGCGCGGGCGCCGGGCTGTGCCGAGAACGCACCGCCTGGCATACGGTGTGCCACGCCCAGGAAGCCATCTCCCAACTCGCCCAGTGGGGCGTCGATTTCGACCGGGATGGCAATCAGTACCATCTGACCCAGGAAGGTGGCCATTCGTTCCGTCGAATCCTGCACGTCGCGGACGCAACGGGCCACGCCGTATCATCCAATCTTGTCCGCGAAGCCCGGCAGCGTGAGTCAATCGAGCTGTTCACCAACCGGGCAGCGATCGACCTGATCACGACGGCGCGCTTGGGATACCCGACGAACAGGTGTTTCGGCGCTTATGTACTGAATCAGAGAAGTGGTCGCGTCGAAGTGTTCGAAGCACGCCACGTCGTGATTGCCACAGGCGGCGCGAGCAAGGTTTATCTGTATACGAGCAATCCTGATGGCTCGACCGGAGACGGCATTGCCATGGCCTGGCGCGCCGGCTGTCGCGTCGCAAATATGGAGTTCAATCAGTTCCACCCGACCTGCCTCTACCACCCGCATGCGAAATCGTTTCTTATCTCCGAAGCCGTGCGGGGCGAGGGCGCAAAGCTGATCCTGGCCGACGGCGAGCGGTTCATGCCGCGCTTTGACCCCCGCGGCGAACTCGCACCTCGGGACATCGTCGCCCGGGCGATCGACCACGAAATGAAACGTCTGGGCAGCGACTGCGTCTATCTCGACATCTCACACCGACCCGATGCATTGATCACCCGCCATTTCCCGACTATCTACGCAACCTGTGCGGCACTGGGCATCGATATCACCCGTGAACCGATTCCCGTCGTCCCCGCTGCCCACTACACCTGCGGCGGGGTAATGAGCGATCTTCATGGCGCCACGGATGTGCCCGGCCTGTACGCCATCGGCGAGGTGAGTTGTACCGGGCTGCACGGCGCCAACCGGCTGGCATCGAATTCCCTGCTGGAATGTCTGGTGTTCGCAAAGTCTGCCGCAGATCACATCAAAGCGCGGATGCATGATCGGCTCGACGTTCCCAAAGCGCCCGACTGGGACGAGAGCCGGGTGACCGACTCGGACGAAGCCGTAGTCATCTCGCACAACTGGCACGAGTTGCGTCAATTCATGTGGGATTACGTCGGTATCGTCCGCACCACGAAACGCCTGGAGCGCGCCATGCACCGCATCGAGCTCCTCAAACGCGAAGTTCACGACTACTACAGCAACTTCCGGGTCAGTAGCGACCTGATCGAGCTACGCAATCTCATCCATGTCGCAGAATTGATCGTTCGTTCCGCGCTGGCGCGGCGCGAGAGCCGCGGGCTGCACTACACGCTCGACTATCCGGCCAAGTTGCCGCACGCCCGCGACACCGTCCTGTATCCGGCGCTCACGGACCCGCTGGACGTCCTGCAGCCGGTCGCCGGCTGAAGCGCTGCTTGTCTAGCTGCGTCCTGCGGCGCAGCATCTTATCTAGCTGCGTCCAGCGGCGCAGCGTCGCCCACTCGTTGGCGGCCATCTCCGAGTCGAAGATATCAACCACCTCGCGTCCAACCGGAGACGCAAGTTCCACGGTTACCCAGCGGGGTAACGACCAGATGACCCGCACAACCTGGCGCGTTCCCGGGTCCTCCGAGGATAAAGAGTACGGTGGAGAGCCGTACGGCAGGGAAATGCGGATGGCGCTGCCGATGCGCTGCCAACGCTTGCGAGTCTGGCGCAACACACTGATCATCAACAGCGCGAACATCACCGCGGTCCACGCGCTGAAGCCTTGCCGCGACAATATGACGACGATCAGCAGATGAGTGGCTACCGGCACCACCATTTGTCCCCAGCCCGGAATCCAGGTCAGCATTCCTCAGTTCAGCTCAGCATGCTGGGCTGCGCATGTATTGAAGCGCAGAATCGCTTCCACGATACTCAGCAGTTCCGGTGCGTCCGGCGTGGTGCGATGCTGCAACCACGACCAGATTTCCGTATCTTCACGCTCGAGCAAGGCTCGGTACGCGGCACGCTCGGCAGCGTCGAGCAACTGATACCGCGCTCGGGTAAAAGGAGGTAACAGCAGATCGAGTTCCAACAAACCGCGTCGACTTCGCCACAAGGTGCGCCGAGCGTCAGTTTCCAGGTCATTCATCGCGGGCAGCACTCATCCGGCTCAGGGCTCATCAGGACTCGAAGCTAGCAGGAATGGACACTATCCCGATCCACCTTAAAAATCATGCCTCCATACGCGGAGCCGATGAGGAGCGAACGTGCATCCAACGTGGCAGCTATTTCTGAACGCACGCGGTACTGACACTCCGTCGCCGACGGGTGGTTCGCCGCAAGGTTATTGTGCGGCATTGGTCGATCTGGCTGTGCTGAGCCTGCACGGGGCGGATGCCGCGAGCTTCATGCAGGGGTATTTTACCGCAGATCTCGACGACCTGAACGACACCCGCACCCTGTTCGGCGCGTACTGTGACATCAAGGGACGGGTGGTCGCCGATCTGATCATCCTTGCAAACCGCAACGGGCTGTTGCTGGTAACGCACCGCAGCCTGGTCGAACCCATCCGCGAGAGCCTGCAGAAATATCTGATGTTCTCCAAATCCGAACTCAGTGACATCAGTGAAGACTGGCTGACCCTCGGTCTACTGGGTCGCAATGCCGAGGGGGCGAACCCTGCCGCGCCGCCTTGGGCTCTCGAGCACACCGACGACTATTGGCAGGTCGCACTGCCGGGCGGCAATCGTTGGCTCTGTCTAGCCCGGATCGACGAAGCCGAACGGATCTGGTCGACGTTTGAAGGTCGCACCGGGGCGCTGGTCCCGTGGCAGCTCGCCGACATCGACGCAGGGATTGCGCATCTCGACGCTGCGACCAGCGCGAGCTTTCTGCCACAGATGCTCGGCTACGATGAGCTCGACGCGATCAGCTTCACCAAGGGGTGTTATCTCGGCCAGGAAGTGGTGACGCGTGCCCAGAGCCGGGGCCGCGTAAAGCGTCGGCTTTCTCGCTGGAGTTGGGCGGACCAGCCGGGGGATGCGCCCGCGACGGGTGCGGATCTTACCAACGCTGACGCACGACGTATCGGCACGGTGATTCAAGCAGTGGCAACATCGTCCAGCGCAGGCGAACTGCTTGCAGTGGCTGCCGAGGCTGCGCGCGACCAGTCGGCGCGGGTTGGTTCGCTGGCATTGGACCCCGCCTAGCCGCGCGCATAAGCGCTGCCATTACTGCACGCGGATCGTCATGTTCGGACCGCCCGTTGCGTCGTCATCGAACCAACGCGCCGTGACGGTCTTGGTTTCCGTGTAGAAGCGCACGCCCTGCTTGCCATAGACATGCTGGTCGCCGAGGAACGATTGCTTCCAGCCGGTAAACGAGAAGAACGGGAGCGGCACCGGGATCGGAACGTTGATCCCGACCTGGCCAACCTCGATCTCGTGTTGAAACCTGCGTGCCGCAGCGCCGCTGGAGGTGAAGATCGACGTGCCATTACCATAGGCATTGGCGTTGATCATGGCGATTGCCTCGTCGAGGCTATCGACCTCGGAGGTGATCAGCACCGGTCCGAAAATCTCTTCCTGGTAGATGTGCATGTCCGGCGTCACGTTGCTGAACAGGGTCGGTCCTACCCAGTTGCCGTCCGGATAGCCGTCGACCGCGCAGTCCGATCCGTCGAGCAGGCAGGTCGCACCCTCCTGCTTACCGGTTTCAATGAATCCGAGGACCCGATCGCGTGCGGCGGGAGTAATCTGCGGCCCATACGCAGCGTCCGGGGAATCCCAGGGACCCGGGTGGACATCGGCCATGGCATCCCGCAACTCCGGAATCCACGCCGCCGCCCCACCCACGAACACGGCCACGCTGATCGCCATGCAGCGCTGCCCTGCCGCGCCGCAGGACGCGCCGAGGAGGCTGTTGATCGTCTGGTTCTTATTGGCGTCAGGCATAATCACCATGTGATTCTTGGCACCCGCCAACGCCTGCACGCGTTTCAAGTGCTCGGTTGCCGTGCGATACACGTGTCTGGCCACCGGCACCGAACCGACGAAGGATATCGCCTTGATCCCAGGATGGGTCAACAAGGCATCAACCTGCGTCGCACCCCCGTGCAGAATCTGCAGCACACCTTTTGGAGCGCCCGCCTCCACGAACAACTCAGCGAGTTGATTGGGCGTCATCGGGTCCTGTTCCGACGGTTTTAGAACAAAGGTATTACCCGTCGCGATGGCCAACGGAAACATCCACAGCGGAATCATCGCCGGGAAATTGAAGGGTGTGATACCTGCACAAACCCCCAGGGGCTGCGTGTAGCTGTAGGTGTCGATGCCCCGGGCAACGTTGCCGACGGTCTCACCCATCATCAGCGAGGCAATGTTGGCCGCGTGTTCCACCACTTCGATACCACGCCAGACATCGCCCTGCGCATCGGCAAAGGTTTTACCTGTTTCCAGACTCAAGGTTTTCGCCAGGTCGTCCTGGTGACCCTTCAACAGTTCCTGGAATTTCAGCATCAACCGCGCGCGCTCTGAGATCGGCACGTCGCGCCAGGTTTCGAACGCCACCGCGGCGCTGGCCACCGCTCGCTCGATCTCCTGGGTGGTGGCGTATGGCACGTCGCACAACACCTCCTGAGTCGCGGGATTGGTGACCGGCAGTGATTCGTTGCTGGCGCTCTCGACGAACTCGCCGTCGATGAACAGGGGCAGGTTATTGGACATGAGGTACCTCACGCTGCGCAGAGGCGCATGATGTCACAGCCCGGCTTCGGCCTGCAGGGTCAATTCCTGAGGGTGGCTATTCCACGGCGAACCAATCAACGGGTTCGCCCCCGTTTGCGACCAGGTAACGATTCGCGGCTGAAAAGTGGCGGCAACCGAAAAATCCCCGGTGCGCGGACAGCGGCGATGGATGGGGTGCCTTCAGCACGCAGTGTCGATCGGCATCGACGATGGCGCCTTTCTTCTGGGCATAGCCGCCCCACAGCAGGAACACCAGCCCATCGCGCTGCGCGTTCAGCAGGGCAACAATCCGATCTGTAAAGACCTCCCAGCCTTTGTCCTGATGCGAGCCTGCGCGGCCACGCTCAACGGTAAGCACGGCGTTGAGCAACAGCACCCCCTGAGCGGCCCAGCCACGCAAGCAACCGGCGCCCGGTTGCAGCCGCGAGCGAGGGTTGCCGCCCGGCACCGAGGAATCGGCCATGTCCGTGTTGATCTCGGCAAAGATGTTGACCAGCGACGGTGGCTCGGCCACGCCGGACATGACGGAGAAACACAATCCGTGGGCCTGGTTGGGGCCATGATAAGGATCCTGCCCAATGATCACGACCCGGACCCCATCGAAGGGCGCCGCGTCCAGCGCAGCGAAAATCTCTGAACCTCTGGGATAGATGGTCTTGCGCGCTCGTTTTTCCTTGACGAGAAACTCGCGCAGGTTGCGCATGTAGGGCTTATCGAATTCGTCGAGCAGAAGCCGCTTCCACGACTCTTCCAGCACCACCCGATCTGCCGCTGCGTCCATTGTGTTCGATCTCAGTTGTCACTCGGGCGCATGTGCGGAAACAACAGAACTTCCCGAATCGAATTGCTGCCGGTGAGCAGCATCACCAATCGGTCGACGCCGATACCCTCGCCCGCGGTCGGCGGCAGTCCATGCTCCAAGGCGGTGACGTAGTCCTGGTCGAAATGCATCGCTTCGTGGTCACCCTGAGCCAGCCGTTCGACCTGATCCGCGAACCGCCGGGCCTGATCTTCAGGGTCGTTCAGCTCGGAGAAGCCGTTGGCGATCTCGCGCCCGCCAATGAACAGTTCAAAGCGATCGGTGAAGTCCGGGTCGTCGTCGGTGCGGCGCGCCAGGGGAGAGACCTCGGCAGGATAGGACGTGATGAACGTCGGTTGCATCAGGCGCTCTTCGACGCGCACCTCGAACAACTCCATCTGCAGCTTGCCAACTCCCCAATCGTCCTCAAGCCTGACGTTGAGGTCATTGAGAATGCGGCGCAACGCATCTCGATCACGCAGGTCTGCGTCCTCGAAATCGCCGTAGCGCTGGATCGATTCGATCAGCGTCAGGCGTTCGATGGGCTCGGCAAAGTCGATGGTTTCACCAGCGTACTGCACCGTCATGGTGCCGAGCACGGTCTGGCTGACATCGCGCAGCAGATCCTGGGTGAGATCCATGAGCTCGTGATAGTCGCTGTAGGCCTGATAGAACTCGAGCATCGTAAATTCCGGGTTGTGCCGGGTCGACAGTCCCTCATTGCGGAAGTTGCGATTGATCTCGAACACCCGTTCGAAGCCACCCACCACCAAGCGCTTCAAAAACAGTTCCGGTGCCACCCGCAGATACAGATCCATGCCGAGCGCATTGTGATGCGTCACGAAAGGTCGCGCGGTCGCACCGCCCGGAATCGTCTGCATCATCGGTGTTTCGACCTCAAGAAAGTCTCGCGCGATGAAAAAGGCGCGCAGCGCCTGCACGATCGCCGAGCGTTGCCGGAACAACGCCCTGGACGTCTCGTTCATAATCAGGTCCAGGTAGCGTTGCCGATAACGCATTTCCTGGTCCGCGAGCCCGTGAAATTTTTCCGGCAGTGGCCGAAGGGACTTGGTCAGCAGGCGCGCGGTACTTGCCTGCACGGTGAGCTCACCCTTGTTGGTCTTGAACAGCGTTCCCGTCACACCGACCAGATCGCCGATGTCCCACAGGTCGTTGAACGCCTGGTAGGCGTCTTCGCCGAGGTCCTCCTGTCGCAAGTAGCATTGGATCCGGCCACTGACGTCCTGCAGGGTAAAAAAGCTGGCTTTGCCCATCACCCGACGCAGCATGACTCGCCCCGCCACGCTGACCCGTCGATTCAGCTCGGCCAGCGCATCCCTGTCCTGCTCACCGTAGTCGGCGTGCAGATCAGCCGCCAGCGCCGAACGTCGAAAATCGTTGGGAAACGCCGGTCCCATGGCGCGCACCCGTTCGAGCTTTTGCCGTCGGCTGGCAACGATGTCGCTTTCGTTATCGCTCATGTCCTTACAATCCCGCCTTGAGGCTTGCCTCGATAAACTCATCGAGGTCTCCGTCGAGCACCGCGCCCGGATCGCTCCGCTCGACCTGGGTGCGAAGGTCTTTCACCCGCGACTGGTCGAGAACGTAGGAGCGAATCTGGTTCCCCCAGCCGATATCTGCCTTGCTGTCTTCCAGTTCCTGCTGCTTCGCACGGCGTTTCTGCATCTCCAGCTCGTAGAGTTTGGCGCGGAGTTGCTTGTACGCTTTGTCTTTGTTCTGGTGTTGTGAGCGCTCGCTCTGGCACTGCACGACCACGTTGGTCGGCAGGTGTGTGAGACGAACAGCGGAGTCGGTACGGTTGACGTGCTGGCCGCCCGCGCCGCGCGCCCGATAGGTGTCCACACGAACGTCGGACGGATTGATCTCTATCTCGATGGTGTCGTCGACTTCGGGAGAAATGAACACGGACGCAAAGGACGTGTGGCGTCGGTTTCCCGAATCGAAGGGAGACTTGCGTACCAGTCGATGAATCCCCGTTTCGGTTCGCAACCACCCGTACGCGTGGTCACCCCGAACCTGCAGCGTGGCACTCTTGATGCCCGCGACTTCACCCGGCGACAGTTCGATGACGTCGGCATCGAAACCACGTTTTTCGGCCCAGCGCAGGTACATTCGCAACAGCATTTCCGCCCAATCCTGCGCTTCGGTCCCGCCTGACCCTGCCTGAATTTCGACAAAGCTGTTCGCCGAGTCCAGCTCTCCCTGAAACATGCGACGCAGTTCCAGTTCCCGTAGCTCGGCATCCAGCGTGGCCAGTTCGTCCCCGATCTCGTCCAGGGTCTCCTGGTCGCCTTCTTCCGCGGCCAACTCCGCGAGTTCCGAATATTCGTCGATGCCCGACTCCAGTCGTTCCAGCCCGCCGACGACGCGCTCCAACGAGGCCCGTTCACGGCCTAACGCCTGTGCTTTTTCCTGATCGTTCCAGACTTCGGGTTGCGCAAGCTCGCGCTCCAACTCTTCGAGATGATCCTTGCATTCGGCGAAGTCAAAGATACCCCCTGAGCGCATCATTTCTGGTCCGCAGATCTTTGAGCGACTCGCGCAAAGAGGTCAGTTCGGTCATGGCTGTGGTGATTCGGGCCCGCAAAAAGCGCGGCAGTGTATCACGATTGCAGCGCTTCGATGTGCACCACGCGCAACTGCAGGGTGGTCCGTTCCCGATAGTCATTCCGGTCCAGTTGATACGCGATCCGGGCCCGCTTGACACCGGCGAGCGGCAGTTGATTGAACGCAATAGCATCGACCACGCTACCCCCCAGGCGCAGCGTCAGCCGGGTGTGTTTCTCGCCAACCACGCGTTGATGAACCAACTCGAAATCGCCGTGAAAGACAGGTTCGGGAAATGCCTGTCCCCAGGGCCCAGCGTCGGCGATGCGCTCCGCGTTGTCGAGGTGAATGTCCGGGGCACTCAGTTCTCCGTCACTCAACACCACGCCGCGCACTTCATCCTCGGTAACCCAGCGTTCCACCTCGTCGGCAAAGGCGGCGGCGAACCGTTTGTAGTGAATGCGTCGGATCGATAGTCCTGCGGCCATGGCGTGGCCCCCGAACTTGACGATCAGCCCGGGAAAGCGTGCTGCAATCGCGTCCAACGCATCACGGACATGCACCCCGTCAATGGACCGTGCTGAACCTTTCAGTTCATCGGGCGCCACGTCACCAGCATCCGCAAACGCAATCACCGGACGATGGAACCGCTCCCGGAGTCGGCCGGCGACGATTCCGACCACGCCCTGGTGCCAGCCGGGTTCGTAGACACACAATCCCAGTCGCTGCGAGTCGGCGGGCACGTTGGCAACCAGCAACTCGGCTTCGCTGGTCATCTCCTGCTGGATCGCGCGACGCGCCTTGTTGAGTTGTTCCAGCGCGGTCGCAAGCGAACGTGCCTCGGGCAACGCATCCGCCAGCAAACAGCGGATCCCGATGCTCATGTCATCCAGGCGTCCGGCGGCATTGAGTCGCGGACCGATGGCAAAGCCGATGTCCTGGGCGCGCAGCGAACCCATGTCGCGGCCCGCCGCCTCGCACAGCGCTTGAATGCCCGGCCTCGTCCGCCCTGCGCGAATTCGGCGCAACCCCTGCTGTACCAGAATTCGATTGTTGCGATCCAACGGCACCACGTCGGCCACTGTGCCGAGCGCTACGAGGTCGAGATACTCGGCAATGTTGGGCGCTTCGATGCCCCGATCCTCGAACCAACCGCAGGCACGCAACACGCTGCGCACGGCCCCCACCACATAGAAGATGACGCCGACCCCCGCCAATGCAGTGCTGCCGAATTCGGATCCCGGGAGGTTCGGATTGACGATGGCGTCCGCAACGGGCAGCTCGCCACCCGGCAGATGATGATCGGTGATGACCAGCCCAAGTCCCGCGGCACGTGCGGTTGCAGCGCCTGCAACGCTCGATACGCCATTGTCTACCGTGACTAACAAATCCGGGTTGTCGCGAACCGCGAGTTCGACGATCTCGGGGGTCAAGCCGTAGCCGAACTCGAATCGATTCGGCACCAGGAAACTGACCTGGGCCGCACCCATGGCCCTGAGCGCCGAGACTGCAATCACGCTGGCGGTCGCGCCATCCGCGTCGAAGTCGCCAATGATCTTGATGTGTTCCTGGTCGCGCACCGCGCTTGCGAGCCGCGCGGCCGCCGCATCGATGCCAGGCAGCGCATCGGGCGCCAACAGGCCGGTCAGCGATAGATCGAGCTCACGCACCGAAGTGATTCCGCGGGCCGCGTAGATTTTCGCCAGCAGCGGCGGCAGATCGGCACGCAGTTCCGCTTCTGCCGCGCCCGGGCGGCGCTCAACGATGACGGTGGACAATCCCTCAGCCATCGGCGTCGAGCGTTTCGACGCGAATCCGGGTAATCGTGTCGACGACGTCGTCGAGCTGCTGGATCTCACGCAATGCCTGATTCAGATCGCGCTCGATCACCCGGTGGGTCAGGATGATGACCGGCACCCAGGCGGTTCCGGTATCCGCCCTGATCGCCTGTTCGCGCTGGATCACCGACTCGATGCTGATCTCCTTGCTGCTGAGAATCTGCGCAACCCTGGCCATCACGCCGGGTTGATCGGCCGCGGGAATGCGCAAATAGTACGCCGACTCGATGTCGTCAATCGGGACACGCGCCGGTGCGGGGTCCTGTCCGAACGCGGGTAAGGCATTACCCCGGGCCACATCTATCAGGTCGGCAACCACCGCCGAGGCG
Organism: Gammaproteobacteria bacterium; assembly: GCA_004357385.1. Taxonomy (GTDB): domain Bacteria; phylum Pseudomonadota; class Gammaproteobacteria; order Pseudomonadales; family Azotimanducaceae; genus SMWF01. The sequence goes on from SMWF01000001.1 coordinate 58,803, forward strand.
CTGGGCAATGCACCGGCCCCCGGTCCGCAGTATAGCGATGCACCGACGGCGTCGCTGTGGATGACCACCGCATTGGTCACCCCGTCGACCCGGGACAGCAACCGTGTCTCAGGCACCAGGGTCGGATGCACGCGCATCTCGATGCCGGCCGAGGTCCGGCGGGTGATTCCAAGGTGTTTGATACGGTATCCGAGCGCGGCCGCGTACTCGATGTCTTCCGCGGTGATTGCCCCGATGCCCTCCGTATAGACGGCATCGAACTGCAGTGGCGTGTCGAACGCCAGCGCGGACAGGATCGACAACTTGTGCGCCGCATCGATCCCGTCGACGTCAAAGGCAGGATCTGCCTCGGCGTAGCCAAGTGCCTGGGCGCTGGCCAGTGCATCCGCGAAACTCGCACCGTCGCTGGCCATCGCGGAGAGGATATAGTTCGAGGTGCCGTTGATGATACCGGCGATCCAATGAATTCGATTCCCGGCCAGCCCCTCGCTCAATGCTTTGACGATCGGAATGCCGCCCGCGACCGCCGCCTCGAAACGGACCATCACCCCCGCGTTCCGGGCTGCAGCCAGCAGTTCCTGGCCATGCAGCGCAATCAGCGCTTTGTTTGCAGTAACGAAGTGTTTGGCCGCGCCACAGCTGTCGGACATCAGCTGTCGCGCCGCCGCCTCGCCACCCATCGTCTCGACCACCACATCGACATCCGACGCTCTCACGACATCGTCCAGGCGGGTGCTGAAAGTTGCGCCCGCGAGATCGACCTCCGGCTTCGGGGTGCGGCTGGCAACCCGGGTGATAATCACGGACCGGCCGGCCCGACGCGCAATGCTGGACGCATTGCGGGCAAGCAGCTCCACCACGCCCTGACCCACGGTACCCAGACCACAAAGACCCACCCGCAACGGTTCCACCGGCCCTCCAACAGGCAAAAGATGCAGGGGAACCTAGCGGCCCGAGCCCGCCTGTGTCAATTCATCTGGATCAACAGGCCCTGCGGATCAGCTGGGTTCGATCCCCAGCGTCCTGGCCAACTCGTCCGCCGAGAGGTACCCCGGCAGCAGCTGCCCATCGGGCAAAACGATTGCCGGCGTGCCGGTGACGCCCACGCTACGCCCCAGCTGATAGTGCCTGGCAACCGGATTGTCACAGGTGACCGCGGCAAGCTCCTCACCGCGCTTCAGGCGCGTCAATGCTTCATTCCGATCGTCACTGCACCAGGCCGTTACGATCTTGTCGTAGCTCTCCGAGCCAATACCCGCGCGAGGGTACGCGAGGTAGCGCACCTCGATGCCCATCGCGTTCATCTGCGGCACTTCGAGATGCAGCTTGCGGCAGTATCCACAGTCGACATCGGTGAATACGCTGATCGACGCCCGAGTAACACCCTGGGGCGAGAACACCAGTTGTTCGTCCATCGCGACCGTAGCCATCAACTCGAGGCGTTTGGCGATCCGTTGCTGCTCCGCAAGATTGATCAGGTCCGTGTCACCCAGCTCGTACAGGTCGCCGGCGAACAGATATCGTGCGTCTGCTGTGACATAGAGGATCTGGCCGCCAGCCAGCTCGACGCCAAACATGCCCGGCATTGGCGCCGGACGGACCTCTTCGATCGGCAGATCCGGACGCAATTCGCGCAGCCGCTGCATGATCAACGATGCGTCGGCTCCGGGGCCCCCTGGGGCTCCGAGGGACCGTCCCGCCCCGTCCGCGCCCGCCGCTGAATGCGCCACACCCACCATCCCCAGCGCGAGCACGCCGAACGCAAGGCCAGCGCACCGCGAAATTGCTGAACTGTTTTTCATCCTCGGCTTCCGTTTCGTCGGGCAGCTGAGCTTGGACCGTCGTTGCGGGTCAAAATTCATCCTCGAGGGTGGTGTTCCTGGTGCAACGACTTCAAGCGCCGCTGCGCCACGTGAGTATAGATCTGGGTGGTGGATAAATCCGCATGTCCAAGCATCATCTGCACGGCTCTCAGATCAGCGCCGTGATTCACCAGATGTGTGGCAAACGCATGCCGTAGCGTGTGGGGCGAAATTGTGACGCGCATCCCAGCCTGGCGGGCATAGCGCTTGACCGCATACCAGAACGTCTGACGGGTCATGGCCCGGCCACGCCGGCTGGGAAACAGCACGTCGCTGGTACGTTCTCCCAGCAGCAGCGCCCGGCCACTTCCAAGGTAGCGCTGCAACCAGTCAAGCGCCTCTTCACCAACGGGCACGAGCCGTTCCCGGCCGCCCTTGCCAATCACCCGCACCACGCCCTGGCGCAGGTTGAGCATGCTGAGCTTCAGTCCAACCAGCTCGGACACCCGAAGTCCCGTGGCGTACAGCAGTTCCAGCATGCTGCGGTCCCGCAAGCCGATGGGTTGGTCGCAGTCCGGTGCCTCAAGCAGCGCCGTCACCTGAGCTTCGGACAGCGATTCCGGTAGTCGGCGACCGAGTTTAGGCAGGTCCAGGCGCTGGGTGGGATCCAGGGCGATGATGCCCTGCTCGGCGAGTTGCCGGTAAAACCCGCGCAGGCACGACAACAGGCGTGCGGTAGAACGTGAACTGTAGCCCGCTTCCTGGCGTTCACCGAGGAATTCGAACAGATCGTCCGGACGCGCCCGATCGAGTGATCGTGGCGACAACCATTTTGCAAACGTCTGGAGATCACGTCGATAGGCCTGCAACGTGTTGGCCGCGAGACCGCGCTGCAACCACATTGCGTCCAGGTGCCGATCGATGAGCGTCACGTCAGTCACTGGCAAAATTCGTCGTCAGATGACCCTGTTTGTTAGTTCAGTTCACAATGTAAACGGGATCTAAATTCTCACGCTGCCGACAGATTACACCAATAACTGCATGAAAAATAACCACTTACCTAGATATTCTTGGAATAACTCACGCGCATCGGATTTCTGGCACGGTTGCTGCACATAGCGTTGTAGCTTCAACGAACATACGAGCTGTCCCCCTCGGTTCGTTGAAGCTCGCGGCAGATCGGTCGTCTCTCCCCGATCGCTGCATAGCGTTCAGCCCACCAGGACCGGACGCAACCAGCTTGTTAGGCGACACCTTCCCCTCCTTGGTCTGCGCCTAGCAAGCTGGTTTTCTTTTCGCAGGGTACCCTCGGATGGCCAGGCCGTATCCGCCTAGACTTTTTCCTTGATCCGCGCGGCGCGGCCGGTAAGACCGCGAAGGTAGTACAACTTCGCCTGGCGTACGTCGCCGCGGCGTTTCACCTCAACCGCCGCAATCAACGGGCTGTGACTCTGGAAGGTTCGTTCGACACCCACGCCGTGAGAGATCTTGCGCACGGTGAATGACGAGTTGAGGCCACGATTGCGCTTGCCAATCACCACGCCTTCGAACGCCTGCAATCGCTCCCTGTTGCCTTCTTTGACTCGGACCCGGACGACAACAGTATCACCCGGCCTGAATTCCGGTAGGTCGGCCTTCAGCTGTTCCGATTCCAACGCGTCGATAATCTTATTGTTCCGCATCTTCTCACTCCTCGTTTTCGAGCCGGGACCCTACAAAATGTTCCCGCAACAGCCCGCGCTCCTCATCCGATAGGGAGCGTCGAGCCAACATGTCCGGGCGGCGTTCGTAGGTTCGTCGCAAGGACTCGCCCAAACGCCAACGGCGTACCGCTTCGTGGTCGCCACTCAACAATACGTCCGGAACCTGGTGTCCCAGCACACGTTCCGGTCGCGTGTAATGCGGACAATCCAGCAATCCGTTGCGGTGAGATTCGTAGTCGGCCGATTCCGGATTGCCAAGGGTTCCGGGCAGACACCGCGCGACCGCGTCGATCACCACCATGACCGGCAATTCACCTCCGGTCAGCACGTAATCTCCGATCGACAACTCTTCGTCGATCACTTCATCCATCAGGCGCTCGTCAATTCCTTCGTAGCGCCCGGCGACCAGCACCAGCGCCGGCTCGGCTGCCAATCGTTGCACGTTGGCCTGATTCAGCGTCACCCCCTGGGGCGAGAGGTAAACCACCCTCGCCGGCTGAGTCGATGCGCTCGGAGCCTGCGCCTTGCTCGCCTGGATCGCGGCCAACAGCGGCGCGACCTTCATCACCATTCCCGGTCCACCGCCATACGGTCGGTCATCTACGGTGGAATGGCGATCCTCCGCGAAATCGCGCGGGTTCTGGACCTCGAACTGCAGGACGCCCTGCGCTATGGCCCGCGCCAACACACCTTGCTCCGAAATGATCCGCATCATCTCCGGAAACAAGCTGACTACGCCAATCCACATCTACCCAACCTCAGTAGTCGGCTTGCCATTGGGCGATCATTCGTCCCGCGCTCAGATCGACCGAGGTCACTATCTGACGGACGAACGGGATCAGAACCTGCCCCGCATCACCCTCAACCACCAAGACATCGTGCGCGCCTGTCTCGATCAGCCGCACCACCCGACCTAACGCAGCTCCATCACCGCTCTGCACGGTGAGCCCGACCAGATCCTTCCAGTAGTATTCGTTTTCCTCGGTCGCGGGGAGAACTTCCTCCGCCACACCGATCTCCAATCCTTTGTAGCCCTCGATCGCTGTCCGGTCATCGACCCCATCAAGGTGTGCCACGACGCCTTTCTGATGACTTCTTGCGCCGTCCACCTCCAGTGGCCGCCAGTCTCCATCCGAACGAACATACCAGGGCTCGTAGCGCAGAATGTTGAGGGCTGGGACCGTGAAAGACGAAATCCGCGCCCAACCTTTGACGCCATACGCCGCGCCAAACTTTCCCACCACCACCATTGCGCTGCAATCAGGCTTCGGCCGCGACCTCCGCCGTCGCAGCGCTGCGGGCCCGTTTGATCAGCTTGGTGACCCGTTCGGATGGTTTGGCACCCACCGACAGCCAGTAATCCACGCGCTCGAGGTCCACCCGGAGTTGCTCTGCCTTGCCTTTAGCCAGAGGATTGAAGAATCCGACGCGCTCGACGAAACGACCGTCGCGCTTAGCGCTGCGGTCCGCCACGGTGAGGTGATAGAACGGCGCTTTCTTCGCGCCGTGGCGCGCCAACCGTATCGTTACCATGCAAATGCCCTGATCGAAAGGCGCGGTATTGTAATGGAAGGGTCCGCGGTTGCCTAGCGCGACGGGAAGCTCTGGCCGGGCCGCCGGCCCTGCAATCCGCGCATCATCCTCTGCATGCCGCCTTTCCGGGTGACTTTCTTCATGACCTTTTGCATCTGCTTGTGTTGCTTCAGCAACCGGTTCACGTCCTGAATCCGGGTCCCGCTGCCCGAAGCAATGCGGCGCTTCCGGGAGCCGTTGATGACATCGGGGAACTGCCGCTCCTGGGGCGTCATCGAGCCGATGATCGCCTCGAGCCGGCGAGACATCTGGTCACCAAACTGGCTCTCCACTTCCTTCTGCAGATTGCCCATACCGGGCAATTTATCAATCATGCTGGAGATTCCACCCATGTTCGACATCTGCTGAAGCTGATCTCGAAAATCCTCGAGATTGAACTTGCTGCCGCGCTGAAGCTTCCGGGCAAGCCGCTCGGCCTTGGTCTTGTCCACCTTGCGTTCCGCTTCTTCGATCAGGGTGAGCACGTCACCCATGCCAAGAATTCGCGAGGCGATTCGATCCGGATGGAAGGGTTCGAGGGCATCGGTCTTCTCGCCAATGCCCAGGAACTTGATCGGCTTGCCCGTGATAGATCGCACCGACAACGCCGCACCGCCGCGCGAATCGCCATCGGCCTTGGCCAGCACGACGCCGGTCAACGGCAGCACCGCATTAAAGGCGGCAGCGGTATTCGCCGCGTCCTGGCCGGTCATGGCATCCACCACAAACAGCGTTTCGACAGGATCGAGCGCTGAATGCAGCTCGCTGATCTCCGCCATCATATCTTCATCGACGGCCAGCCGGCCCGCGGTATCTACAATCAGCACGTCGACGAACCGGGTCTTTGCCTCGTGCACCGCGCGCGTGACGATGGCTAACGGCGTCTCGTCTCTCGAACTGGATATGAACTCCGCATCGACCTCGGCCGCCAGAATTTCGAGCTGTTCGATGGCTGCGGGCCGATAGACATCCGCGCTGACAACGGCCACCTTCTTCTTCTCGCGCTGCTTCAGGTAGCCCGCCAGTTTGGCCACGGTGGTGGTCTTGCCGACACCCTGCAGCCCGGCCATCAGCACGATCGCCGGCGGCGTGACCGCGAGGTCGAGGGCATCGTTGGCTGCGCCCATCAACTCAACCAGTTCGCTATGCACGATCTTGACGAACATCTCACCGGGGTTGAGGCTTAGATTGACATCCTGGCCCACGGCCCGGACCCGGACGCGCTCGATGAAACCCTTCACGACGCTCAGAGCCACGTCCGCTTCCAACAGCGCCATCCGGACTTCACGCAGCGAATCCTTGATGTTTTCTTCGGTGAGCCGTGCTCTGCCGGAAACACCCTTCAGCGTTCGGGTCAGACGATCGGATAGGTTTTCGAACATGTCGCTTCCCGCGTGAATCTGCGGCGCATTATAACGGCAAGACCTGCCGCCAGCGGGGCGTTGAATTCACCGAGCCTTGTCGTCAAACTGACTGGCACCCATAAACGCATGGCACGTATGAACCCTGCGTACTTCGGTCTGGGCGCCTCACTGCTGTACCTCGCCGGCACTGCAATCCAAGGCTCCGCCGCAAATCAAGAAACCGCAGCGCCGCGAGCATTCCACGCGTTCACGCTTGGCGCGTTCGGGCTGCACGCCGGTACCTGCTATCTGGTGATGGCGCAGCCCCAGGGCGTCGACCTGGGATTGTTCGCGGTGGCATCACTGACGTTCTTCATTCTCGGGCTGGCGCTGTACGTGTCGGCACTGCGGGTGCCCATCGGCAATCTGTTTCTGGTGGTGCTGCCGCTGAGTGCAGCTAGCGTCATCGCTTCGGTGTTCTACCACGGCACCCCGATTGCCTATACCGAGTTTTCCGGTGGTCTACTCGGCCATGTGTTGTTGTCGATCCTCGCCTACACAGTGCTGCTGTGTGCTGCATGCCAGTCAGTCGCGCTATCGGTTCAGGAACACGCGTTGAAAGCCAGGCGCTCAATGAGCTGGCTGCGCCTGCTGCCGCCGCTGCAGAGTATGGAAACGCTGCTGTTTCAGTTGTTGTGGATCGGCTTTGCGCTGCTGACCCTGGCCATCGGCTCGGGCTTTGTGTACCTGGACGACATGTTCGCCCAGCACGTCGTCCACCATACGGTGCTGGCGCTGGCGTCGTGGGTCACCTTCGTCATCCTGCTGCTCGGCCGGTTCGCGTTCGGCTGGCGAGGTACTACCGCCACCCGCTGGACATGGGTCGGGTTCGCGCTGCTGGCGGTGGGTTACTTCGGTAGCAAGCTTGTGCTTGAGATCATTCTGGACGGCGGCTGATGTTCTTCGACCAGATACCGATAGGCGCGCTGTTCGGACTCATCGTCGTATTGACCCTGGTTTCCGGGTACTTCTCCGGAACCGAGACCGCGATGATGGCACTGGACCGCTACCGCCTGCGCCACCTGGTGAAGCAGAAACATCGTGGCGCGCGCAAGGTGAGTCGGCTGCTGCGCCGACCGGACCGCCTGCTTGGCGTTATCCTGATCGGTAACAATCTGGTCAATGCGCTGGCCGCGACGGTCGCGGCGGTGATCGGCCTCAAGCTGTTCGGTGACGTCGGGCTGGCCGTGGCGCCCTTTGTATTCACCCTGTTCTTTCTGATCTTCGCCGAGGTGGCACCCAAGACGATCGCCGCATACAACCCGGAGCGCGTTGCGTTTACCTCCGTCTTTCTCCTCGATCCGTTGTTGCGTATTTCGCGACCACTGGTGATCTTCGTCAACGCGATCAGCAACGTGCTGGTGCGGCCGTTCGTCTCCGACCAGGACCCGAATCGGCGGGACCGCCTCACCATGGAGGAACTGCGCACCGTGCTCGATGGCGGCGCAAGCATTCCCGAGCAGCGCCAGAGCATGCTGCTAGGGATCGTGGATCTGGAAAAAGTAACTGTTAACGACATCATGGTGCCGCGCAGCGAGATCGTCGGAATCGACATCGAAGACAGCATCCCCGAAATCATGACCTGCATCTCCTCCAGCCAACACACGCGACTACCGGTGTTCAAGGACAACATCAATCAGGTCATTGGCATCCTCCACCTGCGCCGCGCGGTCCGCTTCATCCAACAGGGGACCTTCACCAAGGCCGAACTGCTGGAGCAAACGCGCGAACCGTACTTCGTCCCGGAAGCTACGCCCTTGCATACTCAGCTACTGAACTTTCAAAAAGAGAAACGCCGGATCGGACTGGTGGTAGACGAGTACGGGGACGTCGACGGCATCGTGACCCTCGAAGACATCCTGGAAGAGATCGTGGGCGAGTTCACCACCGATTACGCTTCGAACCTGCCGGAAATCCATCCCCAGGAAGACGGCGCTTATTACATCGACGGAATGGCGGTGGTGCGCGAAATCAATCGGGCGCTCGGCTGGAGCCTGCCCATCAGCGGACCCCGGACCCTGAACGGCCTGATCCTTGAGCACCTGGAGTTCATTCCGGAGTCAAACCTCTGCCTGAAGATCGACAATTACCTGATTGAAACGCTGCAGATCAAAGACAACGTCGTCAGCAACGTCCGGATCTTCGCGCTGCCGGTCGAACCGACTGACGAAGCGGCCGAAGACGAGTGAAACCTATTGGTCCGGGGCGACTCCGTCGCCCCGGACCTCTTCATGACCTTTCAGGCCCAGCGCCGATTCATCGCCGAGATAATCGCCAGCAGCGAGGCGGTGATGGTGTTGGCGCTCATGCCGACACCGTGCACGCGACCATTGGCACCATCGTCGATGGCCAGCAGGCAAATTGCCTGTGCATCCTTGCCCGTCGACATCGCGTGCTCGTGATAGTCGATGATGTTCAGCGGTTCGTTCAATGCTTTGACCATGCCGTTAACGAACGCTTCGATCGGTCCGGACCCTTCACCATCGATGTCGACCTTCTGTTCCGACGCTTCGATCCGCGCGGTACAGCGCTGGTTTTCGTTCTCGCCGTGCAGCAGATCGTAGTCCAGCAATCGGTACGGTCCCGAATCCGACACATAGACCGACAGCAGCGTGTCGAAAATCTCATCCGGTTTCACTTCGCGGTTGAGTCGCTCGGTCAGGCGTTGCACTTCACGGCTGAACTCCGTCAACATCTCGCGCGGCAGCGCTATGCCGAAATATTCCTCGAGAATGAAGCCAACTCCGCCTTTGCCGGACTGACTGTTGACCCGTACTGTTTCTTTGTATGACGAACCTACGTCCGCGGGATCGATTGGCAGGTAAGGCACTTCCCAGGAATCGGTGTTGACGCGCGCCATGCCTTTGCGTATCGCGTCCTGGTGCGACCCCGAAAACGCGGTGAACACCAACTCACCGGCATACGGATGGCGTTCATGCACCGGCAGCTTGTTGATCGATTCGACCGTCTCCCTGATACGGCGCATGTCCGAGAAGTCCAGTTCAGGATCCACCCCCTGAGAAAACAGGTTCATCGCCATGGTGACCAGATCACAATTGCCGGTGCGCTCCCCGTTTCCAAACAGTGTCCCTTCGACCCGTTGTGCGCCCGCCATCAGGGCAAGTTCCGTTGCTGCAATACCGGTGCCCCGATCGTTGTGCGTATGCAGACTGATCACCGCCACGTCGCGCTCCGGGAAGTTGCGAATGAACCACTCAATCTGGTCCGCATAGATGTTGGGGGTCGCCATTTCCACAGTCGACGGCAGGTTGATGATTATCGGCTGGTCCACCGTCGCGCCCCAATCCCGGACAACCGCACTGCAGATCTCAACCGCGAAATCGAGTTCCGTCCCGGTAAAGCTCTCGGGCGAGTACTCGAACGTCAGGTCACAACCGCTGAGCCTCGCGACCGCATCGCGCACCTTGCGGGTTCCCGTCAGCGCCAGGTCGAGGATGCCTTCTCGCCCCATGCCGAATACGACTTCGCGTTGCAGCGTGGAGGTCGAGTTGTACAGGTGAAAGATTGCGCTCTTCGCCCCTGCCAACGCGTCCACGGTACGATCGATCAGTTCCTGGCGAGCCTGACACAGCACCTGAATAGTGACACCTTCCGGGATACGCTCCTCATCGATGATCCGCCGAATGAAGTCGAAGTCCGGCTGCGACGCCGCCGGGAAACCCACTTCAATCTCGACCAGGCCGATTTCCAACAGCAGGTCCCACATACGCAGTTTTTCTTCGACATTCATTGGATCGATCAGCGCTTGATTGCCGTCGCGCAGATCCACGCTGCACCAGCGCGGCGCGTGCTCGATGACCGCACTCGGCCACCGCCGGTCGGGTAGATCGATCGGTGTAAAGCTGTGGTACTTTTCGAAGGGCATTCTGCCCGGCGCGCCGCCGGCGCGACGCCCGGATCGGGGACTAGCTGATTTCTGTTCGCTCATGGCGAAACCTCTCGAGAATCCTGGGTTCTATGTCTTCGCTTTGTCGGGTTGGGCGGGATGCCCTGTTTGGAAGGTAAAAGCCGGCTACGCCGGCAGTCGCAGCGACAGAAGAAGATCAGCAATGAGGGTACGCGTGGCGTTCACACCTGCTCCACACTCTAATCTGAGCGAGTCAGAGAACTCGAGTACTCGAACCGGACGACTATACCGGGCAGGGTGTCACGTTGACAAGGCCCGGGCATGCGGGGTGACGCCCGCCGATCCTTAATCAACCGGTCAATCTGTTCTCGAGTCTATCGCCCGTGCGGCGGCCAATGCCGTCGCCCGGGCGTCCTCGATCGATTCACCCAGTGCCAGTGCGACCCCCATACGGCGCTCGCCCTTCACCTCGGGCTTACCGAACAGCCGCACCTGCGTGCGCGGTTCGACCAGCGCCGCCTCGACGCCCTCGAAGCGGACATGATCGGACTCCCCCTCGACAATAATCACCGCGGACGCCGCGGGGGCCCACTGTACGATCTCCGGGATCGGCAACCCCAGTATCGCCCGGGCATGCAGCGCGAACTCCGACTGGTCCTGGCTGATCATGGTGACCATGCCCGTATCATGGGGTCGCGGTGAGACTTCGGAAAACCAGACCACATCGTCCTTGATGAAAAATTCCACGCCGAAGATCCCACGTCCACCGAGATCGTCGGTCACCAGCAGGGCGATGCGCTGGCATTCCTCGAGCGTCCCGTCCGCCATCGGCTGAGGTTGCCACGACTCCTGGTAATCACCACCGACTTGACGATGACCGATGGGCGCGCAAAACGACGTGCCGTCCACGTGCCTGACGGTGAGTAACGTGATCTCGTAGTCGAAATCCACGAACCCTTCGACGATCACCCGCCCCGCATCACCGCGCGCACCTTCCTTTGCGTAGGTCCAGGAACGCTCAATGTGCTCTTCGTCGTGCACGACCGACTGCCCCTTGCCCGACGAACTCATCACCGGCTTGACGACGCACGGCATTCCTATTTCCAGGACGGCATCCCGAAACTCATCGAAGTCGTCAGCGAACCGGTACGGCGACGTTCGTATGCCAAGCGTCTCCGCGGCAAGGCGTCGGATCCCTTCCCGGTCCATGGTCAAGCGCGCTGCCCGCGCCGTCGGGATGACGTGGACGCCCTCTGCTTCGAGTTCGAGCAACATCGGGGTCGCAATCGCCTCGATTTCAGGGACCACGAAGTCCGGTTGCTCGAGCTTAATCACATCGCGCAGCGCCGCGCCATCCAGCATGTTGATGACATGCGAGCGGTGGGCTACCTGCATCGCCGGAGCGTTCGCATAGCGATCCACTGCGATCACCTCGACGCCGTAGCGCTGCAACTCGATGACCACTTCCTTTCCCAGTTCCCCCGAGCCCAACAACATCACCCGCGTCGCCGATGCCGATAGCGGTGTCCCCAACGTGGTCATGCCTGCTCCTCCACCGGAGTGATTTCTGTTTGCGCCACCAATTCACGATTGAAGCGCCTGAAATTCTCGACGTAGCCGCGCGCCGATTCCTTCAGGCCTTCTATCTGGTCCTCGGTCAGCTCGCGCACCACTTTTCCCGGGTTTCCAAGCACCATGCTGTTGTCCGGAATTTGCTTGCCTTCGAGCACCAGCGAGTTGGCTCCAATCAGACAATTGCGGCCGATCTTCGCACCGCTCAACACGACGGCATTGATCCCGATCAGGCTGTTGTCGCCAACGACGCAGCCATGCAGCATGGCCTTGTGACCCACGGTTACGTTGCGTCCGATGACCAAGGGAAAGCCGGGATCGGTATGCAGCACGACACAATCCTGGACGTTGGAGCCCGCGCCAATGGTGATCGGCTCCTTATCCCCGCGAACCACCGCGTTGAACCAGACGCTGACATCGTTGCCCAGTATCACCGTTCCAATCACGTCCGCCGAATCGGCAATGAAGTGATCCCCCGCAGCGTGAACTGCACGCTCGCCCAAGGTATAGATCATCCGCTTGCGCCCCGAGTTGTCCCTGACGAGACATTGTCGCACCCCTGTCAACACAGTACCAAAACCGCGTACCCACGCACCAGGAAGGCGCCAGAAACGCTAACAATTTCCATACGAGTGGACGCTGGCGAGGCGCGGCACAACGCGGCATAGTGCGTGTGGGGGACCATGGCATGCAGTACCAGCTATCGCGCACGTTGCCAGCCTTCGACGTGCTCGCCCGTCTCGCGCGTCAGGATCCACGCGCCCTGGAAGACCTCGCTAGACGGCTGACCGACGACGTCATCCGGCAGGCGCGGAGTTCGCAGTCGCGGCAACGCCTGCGCGGTCTGCAGTTCACGATCGATCTCGAGCGCAAACGCGCACCGGATTCACTGGCCGCAACAGTGCGCATATCCCAGCTGATGCATGAGTCGCTGGCGGAATTGAATCGGGCGTTCACCGACCCGATCGCGACGGCCGAGGAAAGTGCGCAGCGCACCGCCAAAGTCCTCGCCTTCAAGCGGCGTGCCGAGGACGTATAATCACAGTTTGCCTGGCGGCGGGAATATCTCGTGAAGTTCTGCAGCAGCTGCGGCCAACCCGTCGTCCAGCGGGTGCCTCCCGGAGACGATCGGGAGCGGTTCGTCTGCGAGGCGTGCGGAACCATCCATTACCAGAACCCGAAGATCGTTACCGGCTGCCTGCCGATCTACGAAGGGCGCGTATTGCTTTGCAAGCGCGCCATTCCTCCCCGCGCTGGGCTGTGGACATTGCCGGCGGGTTTTCTGGAGAACGGTGAAACGACCGTCGAAGGCGCCATTCGCGAAACCCGCGAAGAAGCGCGTGCCGAAGTCTCGGTGCATGGTCTCTACACCGTATTCAATCTGCCTCACATCTCCCAGATCTACATGTTCTTTCGCGCCGATCTGACCAACCTCAGCTTCAGTGCTGGACCCGAGAGTGCGGACGTCCAACTGTTCGAGGAATCACAGATTCCCTGGGATGAACTAGCTTTTCCGGTGGTCCGAGACACCCTCAGACATTATTTCAACGACCGCCACGCCGGCGCCTTCCCGGTGCGCGTGGGCGATATCCGCTATAAGGAGCGATAACTCTAGCCGAGCGCGACTCGCGCGTTGCGGAACAACCGCAGCCAGGGGCCATCCTCCCGCCATGCCGGGTCGCACCAGGAGTTCTGGACCGCCCGATAGACGCGCTCGGGATGGGGCATCATCGCCAACACCCGGCCATCTGCGCCAATGATTCCCGCTAGCCCCTCTGGTGATCCGTTAGGATTCGCGGGATACTGCAGGGTCGTCTGGTGCGCATTGTCCACGTAGCGCAGTACCACTGCGTTGGTCGCGTCAAGCCGACCCTGGTCCGCATCAACTGCAAACTCCGCGCGACCCTCGCCATGGGCCAGCGCGATCGGCATCACGCTGCCGGACATTCCATCGAGCCAGGGCGTGGCAGCGCCTTCGACGCGCACCAGGCAACTGCGTGCCTCGAACTGTTCCGAGCGATTGCGCACGAACCGCGGCCAATGCGCCGCACCGGGTATCAACGCGCTGAGATTCGCCAACATCTGGCAGCCGTTGCAGACCCCGAGCGTCAACGTGTCGGCCGCGAAGAACGCCAGAAACTGATCGCGGATCTGCTCATGGAACAGGATTGATTTTGCCCAACCCCCACCGCCGCCCAGCACATCGCCATAGGAGAATCCTCCGCAAGCCGCCAGCACTGGAAACTCGGCCAGCGTCGTCGAACCGCTGAGCAGGTCGCTCATGTGTACGTCCACCGCATCAAAGCCCGCGCGGTCGAAGGCGCCCGCCATTTCCAGCTGCCCGTTGACGCCCTGCTCGCGTAGCACGGCGACTCTTGGCCGCGCAGTGTGGACGAAGGGTGCGCCGAGGTCTTCGTCGAGATCGAACGTCAACGTCGATGACATCCCCGGATCATCGGCAGCGATGCTCTGGAACTCTTCATCGGCGCAATCCGGATTGTCTCGCAGACGCTGCATGACGTGGCTGGTTTTGGCCCAGCACTCCTGCAGCGCGACCCGGTTCGAGCGATAGCGTTCGATCCCGCGGGTACAGATAACCACCCGATCATCGAGTCGGATCGAACCCACCCTGCGCACGCAACCCTCCAGCCCGCGCTGCGCCGCCGCGGCGAAAATACCATCGACGCGTTCCGAGGACACCTGCACCAGCGCGCCCAGTTCCTCGGCGAACAACTGCGCCAGCAGGTCGTCATCCGTGTCCAGTTCGAGCTGCAACCCGCACCGCCCGGCGAACGCCATCTCGAGCGCAGCAACGATCAAGCCGCCGTCCGAGCGATCATGATAGGCCAGCAACAGGCCATCTCGATGCAGGTCCTGGATGAAATTGAACGTCTCTCTGAAGCACGCGGCATCGTCGACATCCGGGACCTCATCCCCGAGCTGGCGCCAGCATTGCGCCAACACGCTACCGCCCAGTCGGGCCCGACCGCGGCTCGGATCAAGCAACAGCAGGGACGTATCAGGATCGCGCCGCAGCACCGGCGTCGCCGCGCACCGTACGTCCGGCACGGGCGCAAATGCGGTGACGTTCAGCGTCACCGGCGCCGTCACCGAAACCGCGCCCCGCGCCGACTGCCAACCGGTGTGCATCGACAAGCTGTCCTTGCCGACGGGAATGGCGATGCCAAGCGCCGGGCACAGCTCCATGCCGACCGCATGCACCGCTTCATACAGGGCCTGATCTTCCTGGCCGCGTCCACAGGCCGCCATCCAGTTGGCCGACAGCACCACGCGTGACAAATCCTCAACCAGGACGCTGGCAATGTTGGTCAGCGCCTCCGCCACCGCCATGCGCGCCGATGCGGCCGGATTGAGCAGCGCAATCGGAGGCCGCTCACCCATCGCCATGACCTCGCCCTGAAACCCTTTCAACCCCGCGAGGGTGACCGCGGCATCCGCTACCGGCACCTGCCACGGACCCACCATCTGGTCGCGGGCGACGAGCCCGGTAATACTTCGATCACCAATGGTGATCAGAAATGCCTTCGAACCGACCGCGGGAAATCGCAGTACCCGCGCCAGCGCGTCACCCAGTTCGAGTTGCTCCAGGTGCAGCGCCGACGAAGGGTACGGCTGCGTCTTGAAGCTGCGCTCCATTTTCGGCGGCTTACCAAACAACACGGACAACGGCAGGTCGATCGGACGATTGCCAAATTCGGAGTCGTCCAGACTCAAGTGACGTGCGTGCGTCGCCTCGCCGACTACCGCGAAGGGACATCGTTCGCGTCGGCACAACGCCTCGAAGTCGGGTAAGTCCTCGGCGGCAACCGCCAGCACATAGCGTTCCTGCGCCTCATTGCACCAGATCTCGAGTGGCGACATGCCCGGATCCGCATTGGGCACCGCGCGCAATTCGAAACGCCCGCCACGTTCCGCGTCATTGATCAGTTCCGGCAAGGCATTGGACAGGCCGCCCGCACCCACATCGTGTATCAACCGGATGGGGTTGGCGTCGCCAAGCGCAATGCACGCATCGATGACTTCCTGGCAGCGCCGTTGAATCTCGGCGTTGTCGCGTTGGACCGAGGCAAAATCCAGCGCCGAACTGCTTTGCCCCGACGCCATCGACGACGCGGCCCCGCCGCCGAGCCCGATCAACATCGCCGGACCACCCAGGACGATCAGGCGGCTGTCGTCCGGGAACGCCTGGGCCTGGACGTGCTCCGCGCGAACCGTACCAACCCCCCCGGCGATCATGACCGGCTTGTGGTAGCCCCTGACCGTCAGAGGATCATCGAGCGCCTGCTCGAAGGTGCGGAAGTAGCCGGTCAAGGCAGGGCGACCGAACTCGTTGTTGAACCCCGCCGCACCGATGGGTCCATCGAGCATGATGTCCAGGGCGGATACGATCCGCGCCGGTTTGCCCGTGTCCAGCTCCCATGGCTGTGGGTCATCGGGGATGTTCAGATGCGACGTCGTGAAACCGCACAACCCAGCCTTCGGTTTGGAACCGCGGCCCACCGCACCTTCATCGCGAATCTCCCCACCGGAGCCGGTTGCCGCGCCGGGATACGGCGCGATGGCGGTCGGGTGGTTGTGGGTTTCCACCTTCATCAACACGTGCACGGGCTCTTCATGAAAACGATAGCGGTGATCGTTGGGATCTGCGAGCAGGCGCTGTCCGGGATACCCTTCCATGACCGCTGCATTGTCGGCGTACGCACTGAGAATTCCCGCGCCATTGATGTGCTGGTAGGTGTTGCGGATCATCCCGAACAGGCTGCGGCTGGAGTGCTCGCCGTCGACCGTCCAGCCGGCATTGAAGATCTTGTGCCGACAATGCTCGGAGTTCGCCTGGGCGAACATCATCAATTCAATGTCGTTGGGGTCCCGGCCAAGATCCCGATACGCATCCACCAGATAGTCGATCTCGTCCGCGCTGAGCGCCAGACCCAGGTCCAGGTTCGCACTCGCCAGGGCCGCGGCGCCCTGTGCAAGCACGGGAATCGATTCAAACGAGCCGCCACGTGGCGTCGCGAAAACGGCCGAGTAGTCGTCGTCAAACAGCACCTGCTCCGTCATCCGGTCGTGCAGTAACTCGACCAGCTCACGTTCGGCATCACCCTCCAGGTACCAGCGCACGCCACGCTCGATCCGATTGACCGCAGTAAGTCCGCAGCCTCGGAAGATGTCCGTTGCCTTGCTCGACCAAGGCGAAATGGTTCCTGCGCGGGGTAGTACGGTGCAGAACGGCTCGCCTCGCCGTTCCGGCAGATCATGCACCGGCCCGTAATCCAGGAGTGCATCGCCGATCCGACGCTGATCGTCACCCAATACCGCGTCGAGCTCGAGCAGGTGCACGAACTCGGCGTACACGGCTTGCACGTTGGGTGCACGGTCCTGGATTTGCGCGAGCAGCTTCGCCAGACGAAACTGAGAGAGAGCCGGTGGGCCGGCCAACGCGAGCAGGCGGTCGGTCATGGAATCATCACGGCGGTAAAGTCGGATTATACAGAGGCATCCCCGGCTGCGTCGCGCTCGCGTGAACGCCTGCGTCGAAAAAACCGTCGCAGCAACGCACCACACTCCTCGGCGAAAATGCCTTCTGTCACCGCCACGGTGTGGTTGCGCCCCGCGATTTCAAGCACGCGGGCAACACTTCGCACCGAACCCTCCCGCGGTTCCCGCGCGGCGAACACCAACCGCTCGACCCGGGCGTGCAGCAATGCGCCCGCACACATCGTGCACGGCTCGATGGTCACGTACAGCGTACTGCCCGGCAATCGGTAGTTCCCGGAGTCCCGGGCCGCGTCGCGCAGCGCAACGATTTCGGCGTGGGCGGTCGGATCGGTACTCGTGATCGGCTGATTGTGGCCCCGGCCCAGGATCTCGCCGGCGCGCACCACAATTGCCCCTACGGGAACTTCGCCCAGTTGGGCCGCGCATTCCGCCAACGCATACGCTTCACGCATCCAGTGTAGGTCGTCGTTCATACACCGATGATATCCTCCACCACTCAAACGAGGGAGATCAGGTGTAAAAGTTTCGTTGTTCTATCTGCCGATCGTGGGTAATCGCGAGCAGATCATGGCCGGCATGGCCGGTACCAAGGAAGAGCTCTACCAGCAGATGCTTCACGACATCAGCGCCCAAGCGCAACTTGCAGACACCCTCGGTTACGATTCCATGTCGTTCACGGAGCATCACCTGCACATCGAAGGATTCGAAGTCTCGAACAATCCGGTGCTCCTCGATCTGTATGTCGACATGCAGACTAAAAACCTGCGTGTCGGCCAGCTCGGCATAGTTTTGCCGGCTCAGAACCCGCTACGCGTCGCCGAAGACATCGCAATGCTCGATCACATGACGAATGGCCGCGCCAACGCGGGATTCGCGCGCGGCTACCAGCGTCGCTGGGTCGACATTTACGCCCAGCAGACCCACGGCATCAGTGGTGCGATGCCATCCGAACACGACGAGATCGACGCCACGAACCGCGAGGCCTTCGAGGAAAACTTCCGCATCGTCAAGCAGGCCTGGACGCAGGAATTGATGTCGACCCAGGGGCGTTATTGGGAAATTCCGCGCGCCGGCACACCGTGGGACCTCGACGCGTCGAAGCAGTATGGCCGCGGGTCCGAAAACGGCATTCTGAAAGCCGTGGGTGTGGTCCCGAAACCCCTGCAGAAGCCTCACCCGCCTATTTTTCAGCCCTTTGCCTCATCGGAGAACAGTATCCGCTGGTGTGCCCGAGAAGGCGTCACTGCAATCCTGCCGCCCGTGCACCCGAATCTGGAGCGCAAGCTCTTCGAGATGTACGCAGAGGAATCCGGAAGGTCGCTGGGCGACGGGATCGGCTACCTGCGCGACCTGATCATCGCCGATACAGACGAACAGGCCCGGGAACTCTGGGCCCAATCAGCCGGCTTCGTCGGCGCCGCCTGGTTCGCGCCGTTCGGCTTCAACAAAGGCATGGCGGGCACCGTCGATACGGTGAAGCGGCAACTGGAGAAGATGCGTGAGCGGTTGCCGGTGAACTGGGTGTTCGCCTGGATGTACAACGGCGTCCTCGAGAACTCCGTACTGCTGAATACCATCGAAAAATTCGGCCGCGAGATACAGACGAATTGACCGCGGTGCTCAACCCGGCTGGACCGGGCGAGGTGCTCGTCAGACGTGCTGCGCCTGATACCGCTGAATCATGTGAGCCATTCTGTCCTTGGCGAGAAGCTTCTGCCGCTTGAGCCTGCCAAGGCTGAGATCGTCGCGTGGGTGGATGCCGATCGCGGCTTCGTGGATCTGGGCTTTGAGCTGACCGTGTTCCCTGAACAGCCCCTGAAACCGCTGATCGTCCTTTAGCAGTTCCTCCACGACATCTTGTTCATATTCGAACATCAGATCTCCCTTCGTGTCCCGTGGGCATCTACACGCTAGTATTTTTTTCGGCCCGGGACAACCACCTGACACCCGTCCGAGCTACTCCCATTCGATGGTAGCGGGCGGTTTGCTCGATACATCGTAGACTACCCGCGACACCTCGCTTATCTCGTTCATGATGCGATCGGAAACGTGTCCGATCAGATCGTAAGGCAGCCGTGCCCAGCGCGCAGTCATGAAATCGATGGTCTCCACGGCCCGCAACGCAATCACGTACGCATAACGCCGCGCATCACCCACCACGCCGACCGAGCGCACTGGCAGGAACACGGTGAACGCCTGGCTGACACGGTCGTAGTAGTCCGCGTTACGTAGTTCTTCAATGAAGATCGCGTCTGCCCGGCGCAACGTGTCCGCGTAGTCTTTACGCACTTCGCCGAGAATTCGCACGCCCAGGCCCGGGCCCGGAAACGGATGGCGAAAGACCATCTCGCGAGGCAACCCCAGGGCTAATCCCACCTTGCGGACCTCGTCTTTGAACAATTCACGCAACGGCTCGACGAGCTTCAGCTTCATGCGCTCTGGCAAACCACCCACGTTGTGATGGGATTTAATGACATGGGCTTTGCCAAACCCGGATGCGGCGGATTCGATGACGTCGGGATAGATCGTCCCCTGGGCGAGCCAAGCGACATCTTCGATTCTGTGGGCCTCGCGATCGAATACGTCGATGAACGTGGCGCCGATGGCCTTGCGCTTGTCTTCCGGATCCGTTAGGCCTTTGAGGTTGCTCAGAAACTCGTCCGCGGCATCCACCGTGACCAGATTCAAGCTCAGGACATTGGAGGGCCGGAAGGTTTTTTCAACTTCTTCCCGTTCGCCCAGGCGCAGCAATCCGTTATCCACGAACACGCAGGTGAGGCGTTCGCCAATGGCCCTGCTCAGCAGCGCAGCCACGACGCTGGAATCCACGCCGCCGGACAGCCCGAGCACCACCTTGCCGTCGGGTCCGACCAGCGCCTGTACCGCGGCAACGGCCTCCTCGATGATGTTTTCGGGCGTCCACAACCCGGTGCAGCCGCAGATCTCGCGAGCAAAGCGGCGCAGGATCTCCGCGCCATCCTGGGTGTGCGTGACCTCGGGATGAAACTGTACTCCGTACCAGCGCCGCTGGGGGTTCACCATCGCCGCAATGGGCGCGCTGGTGGTGCCGGCCCCAACCGCGAATCCCTCAGGCAACTCCACGACCTTGTCACCATGGCTCATCCAGACATCCAGCTCTGACCCGTCGAGGCCTGGCAGTTCCGCCAGGAGATCCATGCCTTCTTCCACGGCGACTTTTGCGTGGCCGAACTCCCGCTCATCGGACCCCGCCACGCGCCCGCCCAGCTGCTCGGCCATGGCATGCATGCCGTAACAGATACCCAGCAACGGCACGTCCAGCAGAAATATCGCCTCCGGAATGCGCGGGGTCCAACCTTCGGTAACGGATTCCGGACCGCCCGACAGCACCACGCCGCGCGGGTTGAACTCGGTGACGAACGCATCGGTGACGTCGAATGGGTGTATCTCGCAGTACACCCCCGCCTCACGAATACGGCGGGCAATCAATTGGGTGTACTGCGAACCAAAGTCGATGACGAGCAAGCGCTCGTGGTGAATATCGATGCTCATCGGCTCAGCTGACCGGGTAGTTCGGTGCTTCTTTGGTGATTGTCACGTCGTGGACGTGGCTCTCGGTCATGCTCGCCTGACTCACTTTGACGAATTCCGGGCGGGTTCGCATGGTCTCAATGTCCGGCGAACCCGTGTAGCCCATGGAAGCCCGCAGACCACCCATCAGCTGGTGGATGATCGGCCCCATGGGGCCGCGATACGGTACCCGGCCCTCGATTCCCTCCGGCACCAGCTTGTGGCCATTGGTTTCGACCCCGTCCTGAAAATAGCGGTCGCTCGAGCCATGAGACTCGTTCATCGCCCCCAGCGACCCCATGCCGCGGTAATTTTTGTACGTCCGGCCCTGGTACAGTTCGACTTCGCCCGGAGCTTCGTCCGTCCCGGCCAGCAGAGAGCCCACCATCACGACGCTGGCGCCCGCGACGATCGCTTTGGCAATGTCTCCGGAATACCGGATGCCGCCATCGGCGATCACCGGTACATCATCGGCACGCAGTTCTTCGATGATCTCTGATACCGCGGTGATCTGCGGCACACCGATGCCGGTGACGATGCGCGTGGTACAGATGCTACCGGGACCGATGCCTACCTTGACGGTGTCGACCCCCGCGTCGATCAATGCGCGGGCGCCATCCCGGGTCGCGACATTGCCCCCAATCACCGGAATCAAAGGGTACTTCTGCTTGATCCAACTGATGCGATCGAGCACCCGTTGCGAATGGCCGTGGGCCGTGTCCACCACCAGCATGTCTACTCCGGCTTCCACCAGCGCCGACACGCGGTCATCGGTCTCGGGTCCCGTACCCACGCTCCCACCGACCCGCAGACGACCCAGTTCGTCCTTGCACGCGTTCGGATACATGCGCGCCTTGTCTATGTCCTTTACAGTGATCAGGCCGCACAGCTCGAACTTGTCGTTAGTGATCAGTACCTTCTCGATGCGGTGGCGATGCAACAACTCACGGATTTCTTCGGTATCTGCAGACTCGAGAGCGGTCACCAGCTTCTCACGCGGCGTCATCACCTCGTCGACCGTCGCGTCCATCCTCGGTTCGAACCGCACATCGCGGCTGGTCACGATGCCGAGCAGATCCTTGCCGCGCACCACGGGAACCCCGGAGATGTTGTGTTCACGCGTCAGCCCGACCAGTTCTCCGACCGTCCGGTCGGGCTCGATGGTAATCGGATCACGGATGATCCCGCTCTCGAACTTCTTCACCGAGCGTACTTCCCGGGCCTGAGTTTCGACCGTCATGTTTTTGTGCACGACCCCGACGCCACCCTCCTGGGCCATGGCAATCGCCAACCTGGATTCGGTTACCGTATCCATCGCCGCTGACATCAAGGGAATATGAAGCGTGATGTTCCGGGTCAGCCGGGTTGTCAGTTCGACTTCAGAGGGTAGGACTTGGGAGAAAGCGGGAAGGAGCAGGACGTCGTCAAAGGTCAGTGCGTCATTGGCAATACGCAGCATGAGATTTGAGCCTCCAAAACGGAGATTCTACTCGCCGGTGCTGTGCATGGCAACGCACACCCCCCGCGTTGCCTCGGCGCCGGGCCCGTGCACAGATCAACCTGCGCCCGGGTCGCGCCTGATAGAATCAGCACATGCTTGCCGAGCACGAAGATCGCACCACCTATACCGTCAGCGAGCTGAGCACGGCGGTAAGATTCCTTTTGGAAGAGCGGTTCCCGCTGGTGTGGGTGGAAGGCGAGATATCCAATCTGCGCGTGCCATCGTCCGGCCACTGGTACTTCACCTTGAAGGACGAGCACGCTCAGATTCGCTGTGCGATGTTCCGCAACCGCAATCGATTGGTCCGCGTTAAGCCCGACGATGGCATGCAAGTCATGGTCCGCGGACGGATCAGCCTCTACGAAGCCCGCGGCGACTTCCAGCTCATCGCCGATCACATCGAACCCTCGGGCGAAGGCGCGCTGCGTGCCGCCTTCGAGGCCCTGAAGCAGAGCCTCGATCGCGAGGGGTTGTTTGCCTTCGAACGCAAACGGCCACTTCCGGAGTTTCCCACCCATGTCGCGGTAATCAGCTCGGCCACGGGGGCTGCGCTGCGTGACATCGTCTCGGTGTTCAGGCGGCGTGCCCCGAGCCTCCGCGTTACCCTGCTGCCCAGTGCCGTGCAAGGTAAGGAGGCGGAAGCTCAGCTGAATCGCGCACTTGCGCAAATCTCGAGTTGGCCTGCCGAGCTCGGTCCGGCGCCGGACGTCGTGCTGCTGGCCCGCGGTGGCGGGTCGATCGAAGACTTGTGGTCGTTCAACCTCGAGTCCGTAGCCCGCAGTGTGGCGGCATGCGCCGTACCTGTGGTCTCGGCGGTAGGCCACGAAACCGACATCACGATCTGCGACTTCGTCGCCGACGTGCGTGCCCCGACCCCATCGGCCGGCGCGGAACTGATCGCTCCGGACAGCCGCGAGTTCGAACGCGCACTGATTGGATTTCGGCGCAGTCTCGCGTCCCACGCGGCGCGTCAGGTGCGGGACGGGCACCGCGACCTGACACACCTTGCCAAGCGTCTTACGGATCCGCGCCGGCAACTGCAACAACAAGCCCAGCGTGTCGACGACGCGGAACAGGCCATCCGACGCGGTGCAAGGCGCGCCCTGCGCGAACAACGCAGTCGCGCCCGGCAACTTCGTTTGCGCCTTGGACGGGTCCATCCAGGCACGGCATTGGCACGTCGCGGCACGGAACTCGGCCGACTATTCGGCGTGTTGACGCGCGGCAGCAACGTGCACCTGCACGCTGCGATTCAACGGCTGGCCGGGCTCAGTAGAGCACTACACGCAATCAGCCCGCTCGACACCCTGGCACGTGGGTATGCCATCGTCGCGATACCCGACGGCTCGCGCTGGGGCACGCCAGTCAATCGGGTCGCGCAAGTACAACGCGGCGATGTGGTAACGGCCCACATTGCCGATGGCCGGCTCAGTGCCACCGTAACTGACGTGCAGCCGGAACCCTCGTCAGGCGCCGACCACAATGACTAGGTGGGTCGTGGCCTTCTGGCTCGCGTGGTTTGCGCTCGCTGTACGGGCGGGCGTTCCCGGCGGCATCGAAGTGATCGCGCTGCCCGCCGACGTGGAAGGCGTCTGGTTCGAGGGACGTCCGGTGATGGTGATTCCCGGCACCGAGCCCATCGCTGTCATCGGTATCCCGCTCGGTGTCGAACCCGGAATGCAGCACGCTACCATCGACGCGGGAACCGGTTCTTATCAGTACAGCTTCACCGTAGTCGCGAAGGCCTATCCGGAACAACACATCACTATCGCCGATGAGCAGATGGTTACGCCGGCAACCCACAACCTCGAGCGGATTGGGCGCGAAGCAGCGCGCATGCGTGCGCAGTACCAGCGGTTCGAACCACTCCCGGAACTCGCGCGGGAATCCCCGTTCCCGTTGTTACAGCCCGTGCAAGGCAGAATTTCCAGTGAGTTTGGCTTGCGGCGGTTCTACAACGGCGCAGCCCGGCGACCGCACTCGGGGCTGGACATCGCTGCCGCCGAAGGCACCCCGATCGTCGCACCCGCAGCGGGCGTGGTGACGCTGACCGGCGACTTCTATTTCAATGGCAACACGGTGTTCCTGGACCATGGCAGCGGCCTGATCACCATGGGCTGCCACATGAGCAAGATCGAGGTGGCCGAGGGCCAGCAGGTCAAGCGCGGCGAAATCATCGGCAGGGTCGGCGCCACGGGGCGCGCCACGGGCCCCCATTTACACTGGAGCGTCACCCTGAATGGGGCGCGCGTCGATCCACGGGCCGCACTTGCGCTGTTCGCAACGCCGGAAACCGCCGTGCCGACCGACTAACGTTTCCGGCGTTTGTGGTGCCTGACCATTCGCTTGCGGCGTAGCTGTTGGCGCGGCGTCAACTTGTTGCGCTTGCCTTTGTAGGGATTGTCGCCCGTGCGAAACACGATCTTGATGGGGGTGCCGATCAGCTTCAGCGTTTCGCGAAACCGGTTCTCCAGAAATCGCGTGTAGCTGGCCGGTACCGCGCTGGTTTGATTCCCGTGAATCATCACCGTAGGGGGATGGCTGCCCGATTTGTGCGCATAGCGAAGTTTGATCCGTCGGCCGGACACCGAAGGCGGCGGGTGCGCGCGGACCGCATCATTGAGGATGCGCGTCAATACCGGCGTCTGCACATCGAAATCCGCGCAGCGGTTTACGCGGAGCACCTCGCGCAACACATCCGGAACACCCGTGCCATGCAGCGCGGAGATGAACCGCAGCGGTACCCAGGGGGCAAAGGTCAGGCGGCGGTCCAACCCGACCTTGACCGATGCTCTGGTGTCGGCGCTCAGACCGTCCCACTTGTTGACCGCCAGCACCAGCCCGGTGCCAACGTCTGCCGCGAACTCGAACAGATGCAGATCCTGATCCACCAGGCCTTCCTGGGCATCGATCAGCAGCACGGCGACATCGGCATCGCGCATGGCCTGCAGCGCCTTCACAACCGAAAACTTCTCAACCACTCCGTCGACGCGGCCCTTGCGTCGCACCCCCGCGGTATCAATCAGCAGAAACTTTCCGGTGGCATGCTCGAGCGGAATTTCAATGCTATCGCGCGTAGTGCCCGGCGCATCGAACACCACCTGCCGCGTTTCCCCCAGCCAGCGATTGATCAGGGTCGATTTACCCACGTTCGGCCGGCCGATGACGGCAAGCCGGACCCGACCCTCGACGAACGGTGGCGGCTCCGTTTCGGTGGCGGGCAGCCGCGCCGCAACCGCGGCGGCCAGTCCGGCGATGCCGCGGCCGTGACTGGCCGAAACCAGCGCATGGTCGGCAACTCCAAAGGTCAGGAACTCCGCCTCAGCGGATTCCGGCACGCCATCGATCTTGTTGATGACCAGAAACAACTCAGCGCCGCGTTCGCGCAGCTGCTGCATGATCTCCTCGTCCGCCGGGGTTCTGCCCGCACGCGCGTCCACCAGCAACAACACCAGATCCGCTTCGTCGACCGCAAGTCCGACCTGTTCCGCCATCAGGTTCGACACCTGCGAGGAGTCGCCCAAGCCGCCCGTGTCGATCACCGTGCAGGAACGCCCATCGAGCGTCGCGTTGCCGTATTGGCGATCCCGTGTCAGCCCCGGGACACTCGCCACCAGCGCATCACGGCTGTTCGTCAACCGGTTGAAGAGTGTGGATTTACCCACGTTGGGCCGACCGACCAAGGCAATCACGGGTTGCATCGAAAACTCCGCGCGGCGGCGCTCGCTCAGCCCCTTTTAACTATCGTTAGCGCGACCAGCTTTCCACCATTGCTGAGGCAGAACAGCGTTCCATCGGCAACGACCAATGAGGCGCTCAAGCCATCACCATCAATCTTTCGCCGGCCCAGGAATCGACCGTCGCTCTGGGCAAGCACGTGCAGATAGCCGTCCCCGTCGCCCACCACGAGATAGTTGGAAAACGCGATTGGACTCGACAACTTGCGCTTGTACAACCCGGCTTGCGTCCAGACGATATCCGAGGTGCGCTTGTCGATCGCGGTCACGATATCCAGGTCATCGACGACGTAGACATGGCCATACCCTTCGGCCAGGTTTCGATAGCTGGATACGTCACGTTCCCAGACGACGGAACCGTCGCTGGGTCGCATGGCTTTGATCCGCCCCTGAAAACTGGCGGCGAATATCGCACCCTGGCTGTCGACCAGGACGTTGCCGTCGACGTCGACGATCCGATCGAGTTCCGAACGTCCCTGGGGCAGCATGATGCGCTGCTCCCACAGAAGTTCCCCATTGCCGGTGCGAAACGCACCGATCTTGCCATTGGCAAACCCGGCGTAAACCGTTCCGCCCCTCACCACCGGCGAGGACGTACCCCGCAGCGTGAGAATGGGCACCTGGGTATCATAGGTCCAGATACGCGCGCCGGTGGCACCATCCAATGCTACAAGCCGCCCATCCGAGGTCTGCGCGAACACCTTGCCGCCGCTCGCAGAAGGCGCTGAGACCACTTCGCTGGACACTCGAGAGCGCCATTGCTCGGAGCCATCCGCCACCGACATCGCAATGACATCGGCCCGGGTCGTGCCAAGCAGGATCCGCCCGTCGCCAGCGCCCACGCCTCCGGAGACGAAGCTGTCATCGCGACGCGACATCAGGTTGAAATCGAAAAAACCGTGTTCCTCGGGGCTGGCCAATTGAACCTGCCATTGCCGTTTGCCAGTGAATCGATCATGGGCCGCGATGTAGCCGTAGCCGTCCGCGGCGATCACCCGATCTGCCACGATCACCGGCGCGAGCTTCAGATACTTTTTCCCGAGCCCGTCACCAATTTTTTTGCTCCAACTCGTCTTCAGGCGCACCTCTTCCTTGAACTTGACGAGTTCCGCGGGCTTGTCGAGGTCGTCGCCCTTGTCATCGACCCAGGGCAGCCAGGAAAACCAACTGCACCCCGAAGCGAGCAGCGCCAGCGCCGCCAGCAACGCGAGCCTACTCAACGGATGCCCCAGCGGCCCCGGCTCCGGGAGTTTCAGCCATGTCGAGCACCTTCATCTCCAGCAGCGGATTCGCAGCGCCACCGCCGACATTACGGGCCGCAACGTAGGCCTCCGTCGCACCGTCCCGGTCCCCCTGCACCAGCAGAATGTCACCCTTGAGTTCTGCGACTTCGGAAAAAAAACCCGCCCCGCGCACCTTACCCAGCGAGATCATCGCCGCATCTGATTGACCCAATTGCTGCAGGACTCGCGCCAGTCGAATTCGCGCGACATCACGCAATCGCGCATCGTCGGCAGACGCGACTGCAGTACTTAGATGCTCCCGCGCGGTATCGTAGTCCTCCGAGGCGACAGCATCTGCGGCTTGCCGGAAAAGCACGAAAATCCGATAGCCCGAGCCCGGGTGATCCGTCTCCAGCGCTTCGGCCAGGTGCGCAAGTTCGTCCGGTTCGGGCGCTTCCGCCGCGCGCTGTTCCTGATAGGCCTGATACAAGGCCGCTGCGGCTTCAGCGTCGGCCTGACGGTAGTCCTGGTAGTAGCGCCAGCCCACTACCGCCGACACGGCCAGGCCCAACCCGAGCAGCAGCGCCTTGCCGTTCTCGTCCCACCACCTCTTCAACACCGCGACCTGTTCTTCGTCGCTCAGGTAATCCGACACCAGGGTCCTCCATCTCGTTTCATCACCGGTTTATCCCACGCAACCGCTCACGCAGCGTTTCGTAGTCGAGTCGCTCCTGGGACTGGGCGCTCAGCAACCACTTGAGCGTTACCCGGTTGTCGTTGACTTCATCTTCACCGATCAGCAACGCGCAAACCGCTCCGCTTTGATCGGCGCGGCGAAGCTGGTTCTTGAGCTTGCCCCCGCCATTATGGAGGCGCAGCTTGAGGGCCGGTAGGTCAAGGCGCAAGCGCTGACACAACGCCATGGCCCAGGCGCGCTGCGCCGGGCCCAGCACCACACAGTACGCATCGACGGCGGGTGATTGCCAATCCGGAAACACGACTTCGTGCAGCAGCACCAGCCGGTCTACGCCCAGCGCAAACCCCGCGGCCGGCGACGGGCGACCGCCCAGTTGCTCCACCAGTCCGTCGTAGCGTCCCCCGGCACACACCGTCCCCTGGGCACCGAGCGCATCCGTCACCCATTCGAACACCGTGTGCGTGTAGTAATCGAGCCCGCGAACCAGCCGTGTGTTAACGCGGTAACCAATGTCGAGTTGCTCGAGCAACGTCAGCAGATCGTCGAAATGGGCCTTTGACTCATCGTCCAGAAAGTCCTCCAGCCCCGGTGCCTCGGCCAGCAGGTCCTGGGTGCCCTCGTCTTTACTGTCGAGAATGCGCAGCGGATTGCGTGCCAGACGCCGCTGGCTGTCCTCGTCGAGTTGCGCCTGGCGCGGTTCGAGATACGCGACCAGCGCATCCCGATAAGCCTGGCGGGACGCTGCCGTTCCCAGGGTGTTCAGCTCGAGCGTCAGGTGATCCGCCACTCCAAGCCGCTGAAACGCATCGGCACAAAGTTGGAGCAGTTCGGCGTCCAGATCCGCACCGGCCATGCCGAAGGCTTCGGCGCCAATCTGTTCGAACTGGCGGTAGCGGCCCTTCTGGGGGCGTTCATAGCGGAACATGGGACCCGCGTACCAGAACCTCTGTACCTGATTGAACAGCAGGCCTTGCTGCAATCCCGCCCGTACACAGCCGGCGGTACCCTCCGGTCGCAGCGTGATGCTTTCTCCATCGCGATCCCGTAGCGAATACATCTCCTTCTGGACGATGTCAGTGTTTTCACCCACGCTCCGGGAGAACAGCGCCGTCGACTCCAGCAGGGGCAGCCTGATCTCTTCGTAACTGAAGCTGGCCAGGACCTGCTTGAAGCCGGTTTCGACATGGGACCAGCGCCGCGCGGCTTCGGGCACCTGATCGCGCATGCCGCGCACCGACTGAAAGTTCACTATCGGCGGCCCAGCCATAGCGCAGCAACGTTGTTGCGGGTATAGCCCGCAAGCGGCACCGGCTCACCGTTGTACGCAAGCACCACACCGGGTGCATAACCCAGCAGTATCCGAAACGGTGACGCACCAATCAGTTCGAGCGATTCACCGGCCCGGCCGAGGTCACCATACAGGTTCAAATTGGACGCGTCCGTTACCTCCACCCAGCAGTCGGCAGTGAACTCGAGTCTTATGCGATCCTCCCCAGCCGGCGTCAGACGGTAGATCCGAGTGGACTCTGCCGTCGGTTCGATGGTGGCGAGCGAATCCGTCGCCTCTGGCGCGGGGGCATCCCGGTTCGGCTCAGGCGGTTCGAGTTCCGGCAGCGGTTCATCAGTGGCGGTCGCCTCGGTGGAGGTCGCCTCGCCGACCCTCGCCACCTCGGTCTCCCGCGCCGGTTCGGTCGTTCGCGCCGATTCAGCCTGCACCAGTTCGGCAGTTCGACCGGCATCGACCCGACCGCGCTCTGGTTCACCACTGGGCCACACCGCCCAAACGATCAGCAGCATTAGAGCGACGCCCGCAATCGCCGCACCACTCAACACCGTGCCCGGCTGCCGCTGCAGCAACTCCCCCACGCCAGCGCGCGGTGCGGTGCCAACACCCGGCAGCTCCAGCTCAACCGTGTCTGCTACACCGACAATGCGCTCGTAGCCTTGAATCAGTTCCTCTCCGTCGATTTCCAACAGTTTCGCATAGGCGCGAATGTAACCGCGGGTGAAAGCCGGCGCTGGTAACGAGTCCCATGACTGGGATTCGAGATTCGCAATGACGCGCGCGGACAGATTCAACGCATCCGCGACGTCCTCTTCGCCCAGTCCGAGCGCGGTTCGCGCGGCAGCGAGTCGCTCTCCGATATGGTTCCGAATCTCGCCGTCGCTCACCTCAGACTTTCCCGATACAACTGATACTCGGCCGACCCCGGGTACAGGTTGCGCAGCGCCAGGCCATAGCTTGCCACGGTGTCCTGGTCGTCGCGTATCCGAGCGAGTTGTACACCCAGCCACAGGCTCCGGGCAGTCTGCTGCGTCGTTCGCGTAAACACTGCGTAGTACCGCGCGGAGGCTGGATGATCCCCCGCATTGAAATAGATGTCTGCAAGCTCCAGGTTGGCCCGAGCTCCCGCCGAATCGAGTCTCACGGAACGTTGAAACGAACGCTCAGCGGCGTCCATCTCACCAAGCCGCAGCTCACAGAGACCCAGATTCTCGTAGGCCTGAGCACGGCGGGGATAGGCTGGGTCAGCCACGGCCTTTTCGAGGTACTCGCGGGCATCGTCATAACGACCCTGGCTGAACAGGAACGTACCGTAGTTGTTCAGTGCCTGGGAACTCGCCGGCGCATAGCGCAGTGCAATCTTGTATTGGCGTTCCACCGCCCGAGCGTCCTCACCCTGAGCCTGGTAGATGATTGCGAGCAGGACATGCGCTTCCGCCGATTTCGGATCGATCTTCAGGGCCGACTCGAGCGGCCCACGTGCACGGCCCAGGTCGCGGTTTTCAAGATAGCCCCGCGCCAACGCGAGGTGCGCCTCAACGCGCTCTTCCTTGGTGCCCGGCTGGGGCCCGAGGTCGCCGACCACGGTCGTCGTACAGCCGGCGATGCACAACAGCGCACACAGGAGCGCACCCAGGATCAGGAAGCCGGTATTTCTCATATCACGCTGTCTCGGTTGCGCCCTGCGCCTGAACGCGGGCGATGTAACGTGCCTGGCGGCGGGTCCGATCTTCGACGGCACCCACCAGCTGGCCGCACGCAGCGTCGATGTCTTCACCGCGCGTGGTACGTAACATCGTCGCGTAGCCATGGTTCATCAGACGGTTCTGGAAGGCTTTCACGGTCTCTGTCTCAGGCCGTTCGAAGCCACTGGCCGGAAACGGATTGAACGGAATGAGATTTACTTTACAGCGCAACCCCCGGAGCAGTCCGGCCACTGCATCGGCTTGCTCCAGACTGTCGTTCACACCCTTCATCAAGGTGTACTCGATGGTTATGCTGCGGCGCTCGCCCAGCCCGTCGAGATAGTGCCGGCATGCTTCCAACAATTCCTCGATGGGGTATTTCCGGTTGATTGGCACCAGCTCGTTGCGTAGCGAATTATCAGGTGCATGCAGCGAAACGGCCAGCGAAACATCCGTGACTTTGCCGAGTTCGTATATGGCCGGAACTACGCCGGCCGTACTGATGGTCACCCGCCGCTTCGACAGACCGAACGCCCAATCGTCCATCATCAGGTCGGTAGCGGTGACCGTTGCATCGAAATTGAGCAGCGGTTCGCCCATACCCATCAACACCACGTTGGTGATGCCTTGCGCTTCTCCCAACTCCTGCAATCGCCGTTGCACGAGCCAGACTTGAGCGATGATCTCAGCTGCGGTCAGGTTGCCGTTGAAGCCCTGCTTGCCGGTAGAACAGAAGCGGCAGTCGAGCATGCAGCCGACCTGCGATGACACGCACAACGTATTGCGGCCGCTGCCCGGGATCAATACAGTTTCCACGCAGTTGCCATTGCCTACCCGTATCGCCCACTTGCGCGTTCCATCGACCGAGCACTGTTCCGCGACGATCCCGGGCAGCCGGATCTCCGCGATCTCGGCGAGGCGCGCCCGCAACACCTTGGAGAGATCCGTCATCAAGGCGAAATCGATGACCCCACGGTGATAGATCCACTTCATGATCTGCATCGTCCGATAGGGCCTCTCGCCCAGATCCGCAAAGAACAAATCCAGATCGGCTCGGTTCAAATCCAACAAGTTGGTCTTCCCGACCGACAAGTTGGTCTTCCCGACCGACAAGTTGGTCTTCCCGACCGACAAGTTGGTCTTCCCGACCGACAAGTTGGTTTTCTTGTCCAACAAGTTGGTCTTCTCCGTATCGCTCACTGTCCTGTTCGCATCCACAGCCACGCGTTCAGCGCGCACAGATCTCTACATCATCAAAGAAGTAGCTGATCTCCCGCGCCGCCGATTCCAGTCCATCCGAACCGTGTACGGCATTGGCATCGATCGACTCGGCGAAGTCGGCCCGAATCGTTCCGGGATCGGCTTCCTCCGGGTTGGTCGCGCCCATCAAACGACGGTTCACCGCGATCGCGTTTTCGCCTTCCAGTACTTGAACCAGCACCGGCCCAGACATCATGTATTCGACAAGGCTGTCGAAAAAAGCTTTGCCCGTATGCTCCGCATAGAACCCCTCTGCTTGCTCGCGCGACAACTTCATCATTCGCGTTGCGACGATTTTTAACCCGCCTTTCTCGAAACGCGAGAAGATTTCGCCGATGATGTTCTTCGCTACCGCATCGGGTTTTACGATGGATAGGGTTCGTTCTACTGCCATACTTGTCTCCAACGCCGGCGCCGACAGCACCGGTCCTGACGTGTGATATCTATCCTATGTCATTGAATTTTCAAGGGATAGGCATGATCTGAGGGCGCGTATTATACGCGTTTCCGAGACGCGCGCAGCGCCTCTGGCTTGAGTGACCCTCGGCTTACGCCGCGCTGGCCGCTCGCAACCGCTCCACCACTTCGAGCACTCGCCCGGTCGCGAAGTCGATCTCCGCCTCCGTGGTGAATCGCCCAACCGTGAAGCGCAGCGAACTGTGCGCCAGTTCATCGTCAAGGCCGATCGCTCTGAGCACATAGGACGGCTCGACGGTCGCGGACGTGCACGCCGAGCCGCTCGACACCGCCACGTCATCCAACGCCACCAGCAAGGTCTCGCCGTCGACGCCTTCGAAGGAGACGTTGAGATTGCCGGCAACGCGCTGCTCCTCATCCCCGTTGAGATGCGCTCCCGCGACTTGCTTGAGCCGCGACCACAGCCGATCACGCAACGCCCGGATGCGCGCATGTTCCACGTCACGCTCTGCCCGGCAGATTCGCGCCGCTTCGCCGAAACCAACGATCTGATGCGTCGCCAGGGTGCCCGAACGCATCCCCCGCTCATGACCGCCGCCGTGAATCTGTGGCGCGACCCTCACGCCTGGGTCGCGGCGCACGTAGAGGATGCCGATTCCCTTGGGGCCATACATTTTGTGCGCGGTGGCGGTCAACAGATCAACCTTCAGACTCGCGAGGTCGATCGGGATCTTGCCCGCGCTCTGGGCCGCGTCGACGTGATAGTAGACACCGCGCGCCCGGCAAACCTCGCCGATTGCGTCGATGTCGTTGATCACGCCGATCTCGTTGTTTACGTGCATGATCGAGGCAAGCAGCGTGTCCTCGCGCAGCGCCTGGGCCACCTGGTCGGCCAGGATCAAACCCGACGGCTGCGGCTCGAGATAGGTAACCTCGAAACCCCGGGTTTCCAGATAGGCACAGGTATCGAGCACCGCTTTGTGTTCGATCAGGCTGGTGACTATGTGGCGGCGCGAGGCGCCGTAGTGTTCCGCGACCCCTTTGATCGCGAGGTTATCGGACTCCGTCGCTCCCGATGTCCAGACGATTTCGCGCGGATCGCAGTTGAACAGACTCGCTACCTGAACGCGCGCCTCCTCCACCGCTTCTTCGGCGCGCCAGCCATAGACATGCGAGCGCGACGACGGGTTACCAAAGTTCCCCTCGGTGAGCAGACAATCGCTCATTTTCTGTGCAACCCGGGGATCCACGGGCGTAGTGGCCGAGTAATCGAGGTATACGGTTTTGCTCATGGGGGTCCGTGGGTCAGCCGACCGCCCGTGCTTCGATGCGCCGTTGGGTGTCGCAATCCTGGCGGTGCGAGACCAGTTTGACCTCGTCGCGCGCGACCAGAGACGCCAGGGAAATCGCGCTCATGAACTCGTCGATGCGGTGCGACAGATCGCTCCACAGTTCGTGCGTAAGACAAATCAACCCATCCTGACAATCGCTGGTGCCGCCACAGCGGGTGGCGTCGACGCCCTCACCCACCGACGAAATAATCGCCGAGACGCTGATCTCCTCGGGCTTGCAGGCCAACGCATAGCCACCGCCCGGGCCACGCAGACTTATCACCAGCCGCGCCCGCTTAAGTTTGCCGAACAACTGTTCAAGATAATTCTGGGAGATGCCCTGACGAAACGCAATGTCGGCCAGCGTCACGGGGCCGGCGGCCCCATGAAGCGCCAGATCCAACATCGCGGTGACCGCATAGCGGCCCTTGGTCGTCAGGCGCATGCCTTTTTACTTGACCGATCTGCCCGAAACGCCCGCAGTATGCAATACCCGACTAGAACACTCAACTAATCGGCGGCCCGGCTGAGGCACCTGCGACACCGATCCACCGTCCTACAGAATCAGCTGAAACCCGGTCTCGCTGTACCCAACCAGTCGCTGGGCCGCCGGCGTGAGCGTCTTCATGGCCGCTTCGGTGACGGTGACGTAGCTGTTCTCCAACGGTCGTAACCAGCTCGGGATGTAACCGAAGTACATGCCGACGCGGGTCTGTTCGGTTGCGTTGGCACCGCCCGCGTGCATGAGCTCACCAACGTAAAGCAGCGCCGAACCTTTCTTCATGACGGCCTGGGCGATTTCGTCAGGAGCGGGTTTTCGCGACCGATCCCACCGGTGGCTCCCCGGTACTACGACGGTCGCGCCGTTTTCCCGCGTGAAGTCGGTAAGCGCCACATTGAAGCTAACCAACAGCTCGGGACGTGGGCGCGGCACGTGGCGCCAGGTGTCGCCATCGCGATGAAACGCCTGCTGTACCTCGTCGGCGCCGATTGCCATCAACTCGTTGGTGCTCAGGATCACATCCTTGCTGTAGTCGCCAAGCACCCGCTTCGCGCAGGCGAGCGGCAATTCGCCCGTCAGAATCCGCTCAAACGCGCTGGAGCGACCGATCAGGCCGTGCAGGCGCTTAGTGCGATAGCCGAAAAACGCATCAGTGGCGTCGCTGCGTTCCGGTTCGTCGTTGTTGCCCCACGGCACATCCTCCAACTCACGCTGGAAGTCCGTGGCAAGTTCTTCGGCGACCTGCGCATCGATGAATCCGTCGATCACCACCCCGCCGTCACGGTTCAGGCCGGCAAAGATGTGTTCCAGCGGGTCGGCACGCTTGAAATGAACGAGTTCCGGCATGACCTGTCTCCTGGTCCGTCTGTCAATGGTTAGCGCAATCTGTGCATGCGTTGCACGTGACTCAGGAAGCCGCGCAACATCTGGGCTTCCGTTTCATCGAGTTCCAGGCGCGTGAACAACCGGCGAAACCGCGTCATTATCTTGCCCGGATTGTCCGGGTCGAGGTAGTCGAGCTCTTCGAGCACCTCGTCCCAATGTTCAATCAACGACTCCAGCTGTGCGCTGGTGACGGCTTCCCGGTCCCACCCCGAGTCCGGCGCTTCATCGGAACCCGCAAGCGCATGCTGATAGAGCTCGTAGCAAACCACCTGCACAGCCATCGCCAGATTCAGCGAGGGATAGTCCGGGTTTGCGGGGATCAGCAGGTGCACGTGGCAGCGTTGCAGCTCATCGTTTGTCAGACCGCTCGCTTCGCGCCCGAACAGGATCGCAACCCGCTGACCCGGCGCCTCGTCAAGGATTCGCCGCGCCGCGCCGCGCGCGTCGACTTCAGGCCACGGAATGCGTCGACTTCGGGTACTGGTGCCGATGATCAGCTGACAATCCGCAACCGCCGCCGCGACGCTATCGAACAGCTGGGCTCCATCGAGAACATCCAGCGCTCCCGCTGCACGCCACTCGGCCTGGGGATCCGGGTAGCGCTGGGGCTTGATCAAGGCGAGCCGAGTCAACCCCATGACCTTCATCGCCCGCGCCGCACCACCGATGTTGCCAGGGTGGCTGGGTTCCACCAGAACGATCCGCAAGCGGCGCGCCAGCTCGTCCATCCTCGGCATGGTAGCTGCTTCCTTCATGCGCAGATTATAGATGCTGTTGCCCCATTGAGCGTCCTGTTAGGATGGCGCGCCCTTCAACCTGGACCCAACGCGGTTCCACCACGGTCCCGTCCCGCGCATGCATCCGATGACCAACATGGCCCTCCGCGCCGGTCGTAAAGCCGGGCAGATCATCGTGCGCGCCATGGACCGCATCGAGATCCTCACGGTGGAGGAGAAGCGCAAGCACGATCTCGTCTCGGAGGTCGACCGCAGCGCCGAAGACGCCATCATCGAGGTGCTGCACCGCGCCTACCCAGACCACGGCATCATCGGCGAAGAATCGGGTGTCGTGTTTCCCGAAGCCGAGTACACCTGGATTATCGACCCGCTGGACGGCACCACCAACTTTCTGCAGGGTATTCCCCACTTCGCGGTGTCGATCGCCCTTCGGCACGGCAATCAGATCGAACAGGCGGTGATCATTGATCCGGTACGCAACGAAGAGTTCGTTGCCAGCCGCGGCAAAGGTGCGCAACTCAACGGCAAGCGCATTCGCGTTTCGGCACGCATTCGCCTCGAAGACGCGGTGCTGGCCACCGGACTTACGCCCGACGAAGCGATCCGCAATCTCGACATACACACGGCCATCCTGGCAGATCTGACCGCTGCTTCAAGGGCACTGCGCCGGCAGGGCGCGGCTGCAC
The DNA here is from genome assembly GCA_004357385.1 of Gammaproteobacteria bacterium. Classification (GTDB taxonomy): domain Bacteria; phylum Pseudomonadota; class Gammaproteobacteria; order Pseudomonadales; family Azotimanducaceae; genus SMWF01. The sequence goes on from SMWF01000001.1 coordinate 95,738, forward strand.
TGGATCTCGCCTACGTCGCGGCCGGCCGTTTCGAGGGCTTCTGGGAATTGGGCTTAAAGCCCTGGGACATCGCGGCGGGTTCACTGTTGGTCAGGGAAGCCGGCGGTTTCGTCAGCGATCTGATAGGTGGTGAGAAGTTCCTGGAAACGGGCAACGTGGTGGCTGGCAACCCTAAAGTATTCAAGGCGCTTCTCCAGGCGCTGCGGCCGCATCTCAATGTGGCCATGCGAAAGGGTTGAGTTGGAACGTCTCCGGCCCGACAGGACGCTAGGGCACGTCGTCCGGCAGGCGTTCTCTCTCCGGAACGACGAGGTCCTCCCGGCGGATCCCCAGGACCATCAGCATATTCGAAGCTACGTAGATCGACGAGTAAGTACCGACGAACACGCCGATGATCAATGCGATGGCAAAGCCACGGATCAATTCGCCCCCGAAGATCAGTAGCGCCAGCAACACCAGCAGCGTGGTAAACGACGTGACCACGGTTCGCCCCAGGGTCTGGTTCAGCGACCGGTTGATGATTTCCATCGCACCGCCGCGCCGCATCTTGCGAAAATTCTCGCGGATCCGGTCCGACACGACGATGGTGTCGTTCAGGGAGTAGCCGATCACCGCCAGTACGGCGGCCAGCACCGCAAGATCGAACGTCCAGCGGAAGATCGCAAACATTCCGAGCGTGATGATCACATCATGAATCAACGCGGTCACCGCGCCGATCGAGAATTTTCCGGTGAATCGAAACATGATGTAGAGCATGACCGCGCCGAGTGCCACCAGCATTGCCAGGCCGGCGGTTTCGCGTAGCTCCGCACCAACCGCCGGTCCAACGAACTCGGAGCGCCGCACCTCCATCTCGGGCTCGGCCTCCCGCAGCAGCGCCTGAATCTGGTCGCCGAGCGTCGCCTGATCAATTTCCGGCCGCGATGGCACCCGGATCAACAAGTCGGTGTCCGTGCCGAAATTCTGCACGACTGCGTTGTTGAACCCGGCGTTTTCCAACTGGACCCGTACGTCATTCGCGACCACGGTCTTTGGATAACCCACCTCCACCAGCGTGCCACCGGTGAAGTCCAGCCCGAAGTTCAAGCCGGCGAACGCAAGCGTCACAACCGACACCAGGAGCGCCACCCCGGAGCCCATGCTGGCGGCCAACCGCCAGCGCATGAAGTCGAAGTTGAACGTCTTCATATCACCAGCTTCTTGAGGCTGCGGCCTCCATAGACGAGATTGACGATCGCCCGCGTCCCCAGGATGGCAGTGAACATCGAGGTCACGATTCCGATGGCCAGGGTGATCGCAAACCCTTTGACCGGACCCGTGCCGATCGCGAGCAGAATGATCGCCACAAAAAAGGTCGTGACGTTGGCATCGAGAATGGTCAGAAAGGCGCGATCGAAGCCTGCTTCGATCGCGGCCTGGGGACTTCGTTCGGCCAGTTCTTCCTTGATGCGCGAAAAAATCAACACGTTCGCATCCACGGCCATTCCCACGGTCAACACGATCCCCGCAATCCCGGGCAAGGTCAACGTGGCTCCGAGTACTGACATCACCGCAATCAGCAGCACGAGGTTCACCGTCAATGCGACGTTCGCCGCCAGACCGAAACCTTTGTAGTAAACCATCATGAAGACCAGCACCAGCGAGAAACCAATCACGATCGAGCGCATGCCTTGATCGATGTTCTCCGCGCCGAGACTCGCACCCACGGTGCGCTCTTCGACAATGTACATCGGCGCCGCGAGCGCACCCGCCCGTAGCAGCAGCGCAAGATCACGCGCTTCCCCAAGACCCAGCCCGGTGATTCGGAACCGATAACCCAGCGCCGATCGGATGGTTGCGACGTTGATCAGCCGTTTCTCTTCGACGCTGAAGTGCTTCACGACTTCGACGCCGTCTTCGATCACGATTCGCGTGCGCGGACGCAACTCTTTGAACAGGATCGCCATGTCGTTGCCGACATTGTCCCTGGTCACATCGTGCATCCGATCGCCCCCGACCCCGTCGAGATTGATGCTGACCTGGGGCGTACCCGTGTCCGGATCATATTCCTGAAGCGCGTTGGTCACGCGATCGCCGGTGACGATGTTGCGGCGTTCCAAGACAATGTCGCGGCCTTCGTAGGGAAAGATCTCCGTTTCCGACGGCCGCGCGTCTGGGCGCGCCACCAGACGGAACTCGAGATTGGCGAACTTGTTCAGAATGCGCTTCGCATCGGCGCTGTCCTGCACGCCCGGCAGATCGACCACGATCCGGGATCGGCCAAGTGACTGGACCAGCGGTTCCGATACCCCCAGTTCGTCGACCCGATTGCGTAAGCTCTGCAGGTTCTGAGAGACCGCATACTTCTCGATCTCGCGCACGCGCAGTTCGGTAAGGGTCAACCACAGCCCGGGTCGACCATCGACGTCACGGGCCAGAATCCGAAACTCGTCGTACTCCTGCTCGATCACCGTGCGGGCCTCATCACGAACCGCTTCATCGTAGAATGCGATGTCGATTCGCTTGCCATCGACCCAATCGCGGCTCGGGACGTAGCGCAGTCGGTTCTCCCGCAGAATCCGACGCAGGTTGTCCTCCTCGGTAGCCATGCGGTCGGCAATCGCCTTATCCATGTCCACCTCCAGCAGGAAGTGCACCCCGCCCGAGAGATCCAACCCGTACGACATCGGCTTCGCGCCAAAGGCTTGCAACCATGCCGGCGTGGTGGACGCCAGGTTCAACGCGACGACGTAATCTTCACCGGTTGCCGCGAGTGCCGTCTGTACGACTTCCCGACCGCGCAGTTGATCGACGTCGCTATTCACGCGGATGATCAGGTTGCGTTCGTTGGTTTCGGTGGCGCGGATCGCTATCCCCGCTTCAGTCAGCGCCGCCGTGGCCGTACTCAACACCATCGGGGTCATGGCCTCATCTGCGCTATCCGAACGGATCTGCAACGCGTAGTCCGGTTGGAACAGATTCGGCAGCGCGTAGATCACGCCCAGCGTGACAATCCCGAGGATCATCAGGTAGCGCCACATCGGATAACTGTTCGGTGCCCGCGCCGGACCGCTGGACATGCCCAGCAGACGCTCTGCCATCGAACTCATCGCGAATTTCCGCTGATGTCGACCGGCGTGCGCCTCACTTCTCGTCCAGCGACTTCAGCGTTCCTTTAGGCAGCGTTGAACCGACCGCCGATTTCTGGACGCGAAACTCGATGTTCTCCGCGACCTTCAGACCAATGAAGTCGTCGTCGATCTTCGTGATCTGGCCAACGATGCCACCCGACGTAACCACCTCGTCACCCTTTTCCAGTGAGGACATCAGTGATCGATGTTCCTTACGGCGCTTGCTCTGGGGTCGCCACAGCAGAAAGTAGAATATCGCCACAAATCCAATGAGCAGCACCAGATCCATGGATCCCGGACCGCTCGAGCCAGCCTCCGCCGCATAGGCAGCGGTATCAAACCAATTCATGTTGGGTGTTCCAGTCGTGTTGCAGGGTCTCGATGAGGGCGCCAAATGTACCGTCTTGAATGGCACCGCGCAAACGAGACATCAGTCGCTGGTAGTAATGCAGATTGTGAATCGTCATCAGGGTCGCGCCGAGCATCTCGCCGCAGCGGTCCAGATGATGGAGGTAGCCCCGCGCAAAGTTGCTGCAAGTGTAACAGTCGCAGCCACCGTCCAGCGCCGAGTCGTCGCCGCGATGGCGCGCGTTACGGATCTTCACCACGCCGCGCGAGGTGAACAGATACCCGTTGCGCGCGTTGCGTGTCGGCAGCACGCAATCGAAAAGGTCTACGCCCAACGCCACCGCATGCACCAGATCCGCCGGCGTACCGACGCCCATCAGGTAGCGTGGCGCCTCTTCAGGCATGCGGAGTAGCAAAGCCTCGAGCACGCGGATCATTTCATCCTTGGGTTCGCCCACCGACAATCCACCGATGGCATAGCCGTCGAAGCCGATCTCGACCAGGCCTGCCAGCGATTGACTGCGAAGATCGGGGAACATGCCGCCCTGGACGATGCCGAACAACGCGTTGGGATTGTCGTCGTGCGCCGCGCGACTGCGCCGCGCCCAGCGCATCGACAGCTCCATCGACGCACGCGCTTCGGCTTTCGTTGCCGGATAAGGCGTGCACTCGTCGAACACCATCACGATGTCCGAACCGAGGTTGCGTTGCACGCGCATGGAAATCTCGGGCGACAGAAACACCGCATCGCCATTCACCGGAGAGCGGAACGCAACGCCCTCCTCGGTCATGTTGCGCAGTGCACCGAGGCTCCAGACCTGGAATCCGCCTGAATCCGTCAGAATCGGCCCGTCCCATGCCATGAACCCGTGCAGGCCGCCGAGTGCGCGGATGATCTCATCCCCGGGGCGCAACATCAGATGGAAGGTATTGCCGAGCACCACTTGCGTGCCCAGCGCATGCAGTTGCTCCGGCGTAACCGCTTTAACCGACCCGTACGTGCCAACCGGCATAAAGGCCGGCGTCTCGAAACTGCCATGCAGCGTCTCCACGCGACCACATCGCGCCGAGCCGGCGTGTCCGAGCCGTTCGAACTTCACGGTTCATCCCTTCGCGTGATGAACATTGCGTCGCCGTAGCTGAAGAATCGATACGCTTCGGCCACCGCCGTCTGATACGCGCCAAGGATACGTTCTCGACCGGCAAACGCCGCGACCAACATCAGCAGCGATGACTCGGGTAGATGAAAATTGGTGATCAACGCATCCACCACCCGAAACCGATAACCCGGGTATATGAAAATGTCCGTGTCACCCTGCATCGGCTCCAATCGTCCCGGCGACGCCGCCGCTTCCAGCGCTCTGACCACGGTGGTTCCAACCGCAACCACGCGCCCTCCCGCGGCACGCGTGCGCCCGACCGCGGCAACTATTTCCGCGGAAACCACCACGCGTTCCCGATGCATCCGATGCTCACGGAGGTGGTCCACGCGTACCGGTTGAAACGTACCCGCGCCGACATGCAGCGTGAGGAACACCGTTTCGATGCCTGCGGCCGATGCCCGTGCGAGCATCGCCTCATCGAAATGAAGACCCGCAGTCGGCGCCGCGACAGCTCCAGGCTGGCGGGCATAGACCGTCTGATACCGCTCGGCATCGCCCGCCTCCACCGGCCGCTGTATGTAAGGTGGCAACGGGATCTCACCGTGACGGTCGAGCAACTCCAGCACTGATCCTGGAAACTCGAGCCGATACATCGTGCCGACCCGTTCGATAACCCGCAGCGTCTGCCCGGCGATACGCAACGTCCGCCCGGGCTTGAGGGCTTTGCTGACCCTGACCTGGCAGAGCGCGATGCGCTCGGACTCTACCCGTTCGAGCAGCAGCTCGGCCCGCCCGCCGGAATCCTTCTCGGCAAACAGCCGCGCCGGAACGACCCGGGTGTCATTCAGCACCAGCAGATCATTCGGGTTCAAGAGCCCGAGGACGTCTCGAAAATGCTTATGCGCTGGCGGCGCACCGTCGGCCAACACCATCAACCGGCTGTTCACCCGGCAGGGCGCCGGGCGCTGAGCGATCAAGTGTTCAGGGAGCGCATACGCAAAGTCGCCGCGCGAAAGCGTGTCTGTCGGACACATTGGCTGTACCGGCCAAACCGAGGGGGCGGATTATGCCGGGGAGCCACGACTCGCGCCAATCGCCATCGCAGCGAGCACGATGCGGCGGATTGACCGATTCAACGCCATTACGTACCCTCTGCCGCCCGTTCTACGCCCTCATGCCTGGGTGGCGAAATTGGTAGACGCGCCAGACTCAAACTCTGGTGTCCGCAAGGACGTGTCGGTTCGACTCCGACCCCAGGTACCAGTCTATTTGTTGATATTTCGATTTTATCGTTCCGCCATCGATACTACTAGACAGAGCCGGTAGACAGAATGGTAGACACCGCAACGGGCGTTTTCGAAGGAAAACGACGATGCCTAGACTACAACCAAGGAAGGTCGATCCCAGACGGTGCTTGCGGTAGAGGTTGCGAATTCAGCGGACCCCACCGCCGGGAGGGGAAGGGAGATAACGATGAGGCCCTAACCACGACTCACCCTTGAGAGAGTGATCATGGCTATATCATCAGACACCATCGACGTTCAGTAGTTTCGCCATACCCCAGACGGACTAATCCGCCCTGTAGAGCGTATCGGCACCTACCTAGTACGTTTTGTCGCCGCACCGCCCCTGAAACTCGCATGAATAGGGGGCTGTGGAACGGGAAAACGCACGTTCTGGGAGCAGTTCAAGACGCCGAAGGAATCTGGTCTGAAATGTCCGCTTTGTGCCGAGGCTGTGTGAAAACTCAGTCATGAATTAGAATAGGACTTTCCAGCCTCCGGACGTCAGATGAGTGGATTTATTGAAGGAGAGAATCGAGACCAGTCCACTCTCTTTCCCGAACGATTCGATGATTACGTGGGCGAGGACAGCCCGGTTCGGGTTGTTGATGTGTTCATCGATGGCTTGGACATCTCGGGTTTAGGGTTCAAGACCGAAGCGAGCGACACGGGCCGACCGGGTTATCACCCACGGACAATGTTGAAGATTTATGTGTACGGTTACCTCAACCAAGTGCACTCGTCCCGGCGCTTAGAACGCGAAGCGCAGCGTAATGTGGAGCTGATGTGGCTCACCGGTCGCTTGGCGCCGGACTTCAAGACCATCGCAGACTTTAGGAAGGACAACGGCGAAGCGATACGCCTGGTGTGCCGTGAGTTTGTGATGTTGTGTCGCAAAGTGAATCTCCTCACCGATGTCTTGGTCGCGATTGATGGCAGCAAATTCAAAGCCGTGAACAACCGTGATCGGAACTTCACGCGCACGAAGATGAAACGG